>CAIVPT010000192.1 GCA_903907855.1 uncultured Synechococcaceae cyanobacterium
CAAATACGACGGGTTGTCGGGTCCTGTGCCAGACCCTGGCTGAACGAAGGAAATTTCGTTGCCATTGGGAAAGGTCAGGTGGAGGTCAGCCGACCGCGATGATGCGGGCCAGGAAGAAGGACCAGGTGGTAGCGATACCGCCCAGTAGGTAGTGGGCAACGCCAACGGCGCGACCCTGGGTGATGGAGAGCGCCCGCGGCTGAATGGCGGGAGCAACTTTCAGCTTGTTATGGGCCCAAACGATGGACTCAATCAGTTCCTGCCAGTAGCCGCGGCCACTGAAGAGGAACATCAGGCTGAAGGCCCAGATGAAGTGGGCTCCGAGGAACATCAGGCCGTAGGCACTGCTGGAAGAGCCATAGCTGTTGATCACCTGGGCAGCCTGGGCCCAGAGGAAATCACGCAGCCAACCATTAATGGTGATGGCGCTGTTGGCGAAGTTGCCGTTGGTGATGTGGGAAACGGTGCCGTCGGCATTGACGGTGCCCCACACGTCGCTCTGCATCTTCCAGGAGAAGTGGAAAATGACGATCGACAGGGAGTTGTACATCCAGAACAGGCCCAGGAACACGTGGTCCCAAGCTGAAACCTGGCAGGTACCGCCACGGCCGGGGCCGTCGCAGGGGAAGCGGAAGCCCAGGTTCGCCTTGTCAGGAACGAGGCGGGAGCTCCGGCTATACAGCACACCCTTCAGCAGGATCAACACGGTGACGTGGATCGTGAAGGCGTGGATGTGGTGGACCATGAAGTCGGCCGTTCCCAGGGGGATCGGACCGGCGGCCACCTTGCCACCCACGGCCACCACAGCGCCGTTGAACACTTCGCTGACGCTGGCGAGGGCGTTAGGAGCGGTGGTGCCGGCGGCGGCGGCGTGCAGACCCTGGATCCACTGGGCGAAGACGGGCTTCAGCGCAATGGCGGAGTCGGAGAACATGTCCTGGGGACGGCCCAGGGCACGCATGGTGTCGTTATGGATATAGAGGCCGAAGCTGTGGAAGCCCAGCCAGATGCACACCCAGTTGAGGTGGCTGATCAGGGCGTCCCGGGCCTTGAGCACCCGGTCGAGCACGTTATCGACGTGCTTGGCGGGGTCGTAATCGCGAATCATCGCGATGGCGGCGTGGGCGCCGGCGCCGACGATCAGGAAACCACCAATCCAGGTGTGATGGGTGAAGATCGAGATCTGGGTCGGGTAATCGACGCCGATGTAGGGATACGGAGGCATCGCATACATGTGCTGGGCAACGATGATGCTCAGCGAGCCCATCAGCGCCAGGTTCACGGCCAACTGGGCGTGCCAGGAGGTGGTCATGAACTCATAGAGACCGTTGTGGCCGTTGGGGGCCGGGAACAGCAGGGGATCGCCCTTCTGACCCTCGAGGATCTCCTTGATGCTGTGGCCGATGCCCCAGTTCGTGCGGTACATGTGACCGGCCACGATGAAGAGCACCGCAATCGCCAGGTGGTGGTGGGCGATGTCGGTCATCCAAAGGCTGCCGGTGACGGGATTCAGCCCACCTTTGAAGGTGAGGAAGTCGCCGTAGGCCGCCCAGTTGCCACTGAAGAATGCCGAGATGCCAGCGCCGAATCCGGGGTACAGCTGGGCAATGAGGTCCTGGTTGAGGAACTCATGGGGCAGCGGGATATCGGCCACTGAAGCGATGGTTTTGCCATTGAGAACCAGCGGCTTGCCGGCATCAATGGCATCCATCAGGGCGGTGGTGGGCAGGGACACATGGATGAGGTGACCCGTCCAGGACAGGGAGCCCAGACCAAGCAGACCGGCCAGATGGTGGTTGAGCATGGACTCAACGTTCTGGAACCACTCGAGCTTGGGAGCTGCCTTGTGGTAGTGGAAGACGCCTGCATTGAGCATCAGGCCGGCCATGACCAACGCA
>CAIVPT010000193.1 GCA_903907855.1 uncultured Synechococcaceae cyanobacterium
CAGCCGCGAGCAGGTTAATGGCGGCACTTACATCAGCCGGCCGCGATTTGTGGGCATCAGCGAATTCGGCCCCCATTCGCTGATCTATCACGAGGGCAACACCTACAAGGTGCGCGGGGCGATCCTCAACCTGCAAGAGCAGGCGAGCACCACCACCAAGACTCTGGCCACCCGCGATGCGCTGGTGTGCGGCAGCTGCGGCCATGCCCACCTGGGTGAGGACGCCGAGCTGGAGGTGTGCTGCCATTGCGGCGCTGGTCTCAAGCTCCACCCCGACGGCACCGCCCTGCGCATCCCGCACCTGTATCAGATCGAGCAGGTCACAACGCGCCGTGCAGAGCGGATCACCTCCGATGACGAAGAACGGCAGCGGCTGGGCTACGAGCTGCTCACCACCTACGAGCTCCCCAAGGAGAACAACCAGGTGCGGGTGGCGATCGCCGAGGTGAGTGTGGCGGGCAGGCCGTTGCTGTCGCTCAGTTATGGCGCCGCCACCCAGATCAGCCGCATCAACCTGGGCCGGCGGCGGCGGGAGAACCCGAACAACATCGGCTTCCCCATCCATCCCACCAACGGCACCTGGGGCAAAGAGTCGGATCTGGTGGCCGGCGGCGACGAGGAGGACGGCGAATCAGAAGAGGGCTACGTGAAGATCACGCCCTATGTGCAGGACCGGAAGAACGCCCTGCTGGTGCAGTTCCGCCAGGAATGGACGCCCCGCGATCTGATCTCAGTGCGCTACGCACTCAAGCGCGCGATCGAGGTGGCCTTCCAGCTTGATCCCAGCGAGCTCGCAGCCGAATTGATGCCCAATGAGGCCAACGCCTCGGCGCTGTTGATCTACGAGGCTGCGGAGGGCGGTGCTGGGGTGCTGAGCAGGCTGGTGGAGAGCCCCACGGCGATGCAGCTGCTGGGTCGCCAGGCCTTGGAGATCTGCCACTGGAAGTGGGAGGGGCTACTGCCACAGCAGGCGATCGACCTCATAGATACCGACGTGGATTGCGAAGCCGGCTGCTACCGCTGCCTGCTCAGCTACAACAACCAGCGCGACCACGAACTGATCGATCGGCGTCTCCCCTCCCTGAAGCAGTTCCTGCTCGATCTGGCCCATGCCGATGTGGTGGCCCAGGGGGGCACCACGGGGCGCAGCGAGCGGCTGGATCAGCTGCTGGAGGTGTGCCAGAGCGGTCTGGAACGGCTCTGGCTCCAGACCCTGCAGCAGCGGGGCTATCTGCTGCCGGATAAGGCCCAGTCGCCGGTGCCCGATCACTACGTGGTACCCGACTTCACCTACGTGGAAGCCACAGCGCTGGTGTTTGTGGACGGTCCGCACCACAAGCAGCCGCTGCAGCAACAGCTGGATGAGCGCAAGCGCTCGGCCCTCGATGCCGCCGGCCTCAACGTGGTGGTGTTTGCAGACGACCCGCGCCAGTGGGATGCGGTGTTCGCGGAATACGTCTGGCTGTTTGGCGAGGGTCACGACGAAAACCCGCCCGCGGCCGGGCCAAGC
>CAIVPT010000194.1 GCA_903907855.1 uncultured Synechococcaceae cyanobacterium
GAGGGTGAAGGCCCAGTAGTTGGCCGTAACGATGCCGTACTGGCGTAGAGGGGAGAGCATCGGCGACGGGGGGTCAGCGCTGGTCGAGCAGGGCGATGTGGCAGGCCAGATCGGCCATGCGGCAGCTGTAGCCCCATTCGTTGTCGTACCAGGCATACACCTTGAGCTGCGTGCCGTTCACCACCATCGTCGAGGCCGCATCCACAATCGAACTGCGGGGATCATTGAGGTAGTCCACCGATACCAGCGGCCGGGTTTCATAGCCGAGGATGCCCTGCAATGGCCCATTGGCCGCCTCCTCGAAGGCCCGGTTCACCGCCTCCACCGTCACCTCCTGCTCCAGTTCAAACACCGCGTCCACCAGCGAGGCGTTCAGCAGCGGCACCCGCACCGCGTGCCCGTTGAGGCGCCCCTGCAGCTCCGGAAAGATCAGGCCGATCGCCCGGGCCGATCCCGTGCTGGTGGGGATCAACGACTGCAGGCAGGAGCGGGCGCGGCGCAGATCGCTCTTGAAGCCATCCACCACCACCTGGGTATTTGTCACGTCGTGGAGGGTGGTGATCGACCCGTGGCGGATGCGGTACTGCCGCTGCAGCACCTCCACCAGGGGCGCCAGGGCATTGGTGGTGCAGGAGGCCGCCGTCACCAGCCGGTGGCGGGCGGGGTCGTACTGGCCGTGGTTGATGCCGAACACCACATTGAGGGCCTCCTCCCCCGCGATCTCACCCTTCACCGGACAGGCCACCAACACCCGCGGCAGGCCGCAGGTCTCGAAGTAGGGCGCCAGGGTCTGGGGGGTTTTGAAGCGGCCCGTGCACTCCAGCAGCAGCTCCACCCCCGCCGCCCGCCACGGCACCGCCGTGGGGTCGCTCTCCTGGCTGTAGGAGATGGCCTTGCCACCGACGAAGAAGCCGCGGTGGTTGCTCTGCATGGCCTGGGGCCAGCGGCCGTGCACCGAATCGAAGGCCAACAGGTGGGCGGCGCTCGCGGCATCGCCACCGTTGTCGTTCACATGTACCAGCTCGATGCCTGGCCGGCCCCAGAGGGCGCGGAACACCAGGCGGCCGATCCGTCCGAAGCCGTTGATGCCGATGCGCATGGGACGGGGGCGGGTTCGCTGCCCTGAGCCAAGCACCGGCCCCCCCCCGCGCCCGGGTGCTCCCCATCACATCGGCCCCTCAGACCCCCTGGCGGCGGCGCATCTCCGGCAACGCCAGCCGCAGCGACTCGGCCAGCGGGCGCTTTTCCCCCAGCCTTCCGCTCCACACCAGCCCCGTTTCCAGCTCCGCCAGGCTCACCAGGGCCAGATCCTGCCCCTCCAGCAGCTGCAGCGCCTCCAGCGGCACCGTGAGGGCGGCGTGGAAGTAGTGCAGGCTGCGCTCCGGACGGTCGTGGCGGAAGGCGAAGGCCAGGGGCCCGGCCTCCCAGACGATCTCTTCCCGCAGTTCGCGGCGCAGGGCCTGCTCCGGGGTTTCGCCCGCATCCAGATGGCCCCCGAAGAGGGCCCAGCAGCCCGGCGCAATGATCTCGGGAATGTCGTCGCGCAGCTGGAGCAGCCAGCGGCCTTCGCGCTCCAGCAGGGCCAGGGCCACCGCCACGCTCATGGCGTTCCCCCTGGCGTAGGGGTCAGCGACGGGGCGCGCCGCCAGAGCGCAAGGCCGCCGCCGCGTCCCCGCGCCGCCAGCCAATCGCTGCCTTCGCTATCGCTTCCCTCACCCTCGCTCCCCTGCCCGATCAGGGCAAAGAACGGCAGCGATCGCTCCGCCGGTCGCGCCAGCGCACTTCCGATCCAGGGCCGCCCCGCCAGCCGCAGCTGCCAGCGTGCGAACCAGAAGCGCAGCAGCGGCCGCTGTCCCGTAAGTGTTCCCTCCCCTTCGAAGCGCAGCTCCAGGGGGCCAAGGGCGACGCTGTTGCTCAGGGGCAGGGGCTCACCGGGCACGGCGTCGCCGATCTCCAGGCAGGCGTCGAGGGTCCGCAGCAGCGCCGAGGCGGTGGCCTGGGGGGCGCCGCCGCCGCGCGGCCACACCTGCTGGAAGCGCCAGCGGCCCGGCAGGTCGTTCGCCGTCAGGCCGCTGCCGCTCATGCGGGCCCGGTCCTCCAGGCGCCGCAGCTCTTCGGCGTCGGGCAGGCTGGGGCTGGGGGGCGTCACGGGCGGGGCAGAAGGCAGTAGGGCCGACCCTAGGGTGATTGATCCTGGCGTGCCCCATGGCCGGCCCGATCGACCATGCCCTGCGCCTGCGCAGTTTGTGGTTTTGCTACCTGCTGGCGATGTTGTTTCATGTGGATCTCGGGCTGATGCCCCTGTTCCATGGCCTCTCCCCCGAGATCGAGAGCCAGGTGCCGGAAGCCCGCCTGCCTCTGGTGTTCTGGGGGATGCTGATCTATTTCCTGATTCCGTTATTGGCGATCCTGCTGATCGCCTGGAGCGCCAGTGATCCGGAGGGCCAGGCCCGCTGGCGCCCCTGGCGGCGCCTGCATTTCTGGATCTCGGTCGTGTACAGCGCCACCAACATTCCCCATCTGATCGCCGATATCCTCGTGCCCGATTCCCGCAGCGATCAGGTGCTGCTCATGGCGGTGCTGCTGGCGATCGGGCTGCTGATCAACCGTGAGGGATGGTTGTGGTGGCGGCAGGCGCCTCCGTCCTGAGTTGTCCGCCCATCCCCGTTCTGGCCATGCCTGCCCCCCACCAGCCGATCGTGATCCTCGGCGGCTTCCTGATCACCGCGGAGGCCTACCAGCCCATGCGTCACACCCTGGCCGAGCGCAGCGGCCAGCCGCTGGAGCGGGTGGAGCTGGTGCCGGTCGGGCGGCTCGAATGGCTGCTCACGGTGCTGCCCTCCGCCTGGGCCCGCATCCTCGATCGGGTGGCCCTGGCGGTGGAGCGGCAGGCGCTCCTTTCCCCCACCGGCCGGGTCACGCTGGTGGGCCACAGCTCCGGCGGCATCATGCTGCGGCTCTTCCTCGACGACCGGCCCTTCGAGGGCCGCCGCTGGAACGGCCGGGCGCTGGTCGACACCTTGGTGATGCTCGGCAGCCCCCACACGGCCCTCAAGGCCACCCCGCTGCGTCAACGGGTGGCGCGGGAGCTGCCCGGCTGCCCCTTCGCCCCGGCGGTGCGCTACGTGTCGGTGGCGGGGGCGGTGGCCCTGGATCCGGCCTCTGGCCAGGCCAGTGATACGGCCCGCCGCATGGCCCCGGCGGCCTACCGCAACAGCAGCGGCGATGCCCACGACCGGGGCGACGGACTGGTGCCGGTGTCCTCCGCCCTGCTGGAGGGGTCGCAACCGCTGGTGCTGGAGGGGGTGGCCCACGGCGGTGCCTTCGGACCGGTGTGGTTTGGCACCCCGGAGGTGGTGGAGCGCTGGTGGTCCGCCGTGGCCGACCCTCAGGCGCCCTGCAGCGCGCCCACGTGAGCGGCGGCGGCGGCCGCCAATCCGGGCAGGTCGTAGCCGCCCTCCAGCACCGACACCAGCCGGCCGCCCGCGTGCCGTTGGGCCACCGCCATCAGCAGGCGGGTAAGGGCGGCGAAGTCCCCATCCTGCAGCCGAAAATCGCCCAGGGGATCGCCAGCCCGCCCGTCGAACCCCGCGGAGATCAGCACAAACTCGGGCGCGAACGCCTCCGCCGCCGGCAGGAGCTCCTGGCGCCAGGCCGCCAGCACCGCCGCTCCGTCGCTGCCCGCGGGCAGGGGCACGTGCAGGCTGAACCCCTCGCCGGCACCCGTGCCCCGCTCCTCCCGCGCGCCGGTGCCGGGGTAGTGGGGGGCCTGGTGGGTGCTGCAGAACAAGACGGTGGGATCGGCCGCGAAGATCGCCTGGGTGCCGTTGCCGTGGTGCACGTCCCAGTCGGCGATCAGCACCCGCTGCAGCCCATGGGCCGCCTGCAGATGGCGGGCCGCAATGGCCACGTGGTTGTAGAGGCAGAAGCCCATCCCCCGCTCCGCGCTGGCGTGGTGACCCGGTGGTCGCACCGCCGCGAAGGCGTTGGTTACCTCCCCGGCCATCACCGCCTCCACCGCCGCCAGCACGCCCCCGGCCGCCAGGCGAGCGACCGTTTCCGATTCCGGGCCGATCGCCGTGTCGCCGGTGGACAGCTCCCGGCGGCCGGCGGCTACGTCGGCGCGCACCTGGTCGAGGTAGGGGGCGGTATGCACCCGCAGCAGCTCCGCGTCGCTGGCGGGACGGGGGGCGATCAGGCGGATCCCCCCCAGCAGGCCCGCCAGGTGCAGGCCCTGCAGCACCGCATCCATCCGCGCTGGTCGTTCGGGGTGGAAGGCGCCCGTATCGTGCCGGCGGAAGGCCGGATCGCAGACCAGGCCGGTTTCAGGCGCCATGGATCTCCAGCCAGGCGCCCAGGTCGGCCAGCACCGCAGGACGATCCAGGTCGTCGAACAGCTCGTGGCGGCTCTCTGGGTACAGATGCCAGGTCTTGTCGGGACTTCCCGCTGCGGCGAAGACCAGCTCCGCCGCGGCCGGCCCCGTCACCCGGTCGTCGCCGCTCTGCAGCAGGAGCAGGGGCAGGCGCAGCTCCGGCACCCGGCCCGCCACCGTCGCGGCCGTGGCCAGGAAGCCGGCGCCGAGCCGGACGCTGCAGCGGCTGTGGCGCAGCGGATCGCTGCGGAAGCGCGCCAGGGCGACGGGATCGCGGCTGGCCAGGGTCATGTCGATGCCGGTGTTGAGGGTGAGGGTGGGCCAGAGCCAGGCCAGCCACCGGGCCACCTGCACCCGCCAGGGGGCGATGCCCTCGGCATCGAGCGCGGGATTGCTGAGCACCAGCCCCCGCAGGCCCGCCGCCAGCATCGGTTCGCGCAGGAGGAGGTCGAGGCACACCGTCCCCCCCAGGCTGTGGCCCAGCAGGACCTGGGGAATGCCGGGCAGCTCGGAGCCCGCCCGCCCGAGGGCCGCCGCCACCGCCGCCCCCAGCGCCCCCCAGGCCGGCACCCAGCCCCGCGGACCGGGGGAGAGGCCGTGGCCGGGCAGATCCGGCGCCCACACCGCCCAGCCCTGCGGCGCCAGCCCTTCGGCCAGGTGGCGAAACGGGGCGCCGTGGCCGCCGATGCCATGCACCGCCACCACCACGCCGCGGGGGTGGCGGGTGGGGCTCCAGGTGTGCAGCACCAGCTCGGCGCCGGCCGCTCCGCCGGGCAGCTGGAGGCGGTCTTCGCGTAGGGAAGGGGCGGCGCTCTCCATCGCCCCATCCTGGGGGGGAATGCCCGTCTTGCCCCCATTCGGGGACTTCGCTGGCGGCCTTCAGGGCCCGAAGCTACCGAACACAGACCTCACACAGACCTCGGAGGGTCGCATGAAGACCCACTTCCCACCCCTGGCCCAGGCCGCGGCCCCCCAACCCCCTGCCGAACCGCCCCATGCCGAGCAGGTGGTTTCCTGCCTGGGCCGCACCTGCCTGCACTGGCGGGCCGATGGCGAGCTGATCGAGGACGACCGGGATCTGGTGCTGGAGCGCCTGCGCCAGGTGGATCGTCAGCTGGATTCCCAGGTGGGGCCGGCTCAGGCGGCCTGAGGTGTCGGGCAGCAGCCCCACGCCCCTGGGGCCCGGCAGCCGCGGACCGGCGGTGCGGGACCTGCAGGGGCTGCTCACCCGCCTGGGCGCCAGGATCGGCGATCCCCCCGGCACCTTCGGGGCCGACACCGAAGCCGCGCTGCGGGCCTTCCAGCACCAACGCCCCTGGGGTGCCCAGGACGCCCTGGTGACGCGGACGGTGCGGGAGGCGCTTGAGCGCCTGTTGCGCGAGCGGGAGGGGGAGCGGGAATGGGAGGAATGGGCCGCCAGGGGCGCCACCCTCGACGCAACCGCGCTGCAGGGTCGCCCCGCCCTGGTGGCGGCCCTGCAGCGCGCCCTGGCCGCCCTGGGTCTGCACCCCGATGGTCCGGCGATCGATGGGGTGGCGGGCCCGACCCTGGCGACGGCGCTGCGCCGCTTCCGTCGCCTGGCCAGGCTGCCGGGGCCGGCGCCGGCGGGCCTCGATGGACCCACGGCCGCCGCCCTGTGCCGCTGCCGTTGGCTGCCCGCCCACACCGCCGCCTGGACCCCTGCCGCCGCCCGCCGTCGGCTGGCGGCCGAGGCCCGCCGCCTGGGGGCCAGCGACGCGCACCTTCCCCTGCTCGACCGCGGCGCCGACCACTCCCCGTGGCGGGAAGGCCTCGCCGCGATCCCCCTGCCTCCCCCCTCCGCCCGGCCGGTGGCCCGTGGGGATGGCCCCTTCGTTCCCTATCCCGTTCTCGGTGAGGCCCCGCCGATCGACCCCTCGGCCCTGCCGTTCCTGGGGCCGGAGATCGGCCAAGCCTGTGTCTGCCTAGGCCGCCGCGGTCCCGTTGGCCTGGAGACCGCCTGGCTGGGCCGCGACGCCCTCACCCCCCTCGAGTGCCTGAGCAGCACCAAGCTGGTGCCCATGCTCAACGTGCTGGCACGGTTGGGCCGTCGCCTTCCCGCCAGGCCAGCAGAGGCGGTGTTGCGGCCCTGGGGCAGCTCTGCGAGCGAGCTGGATTTCGACCAGGTGCTCTGCGAGGTGGTCTCCTACGCCGACAGCCTTGGCTCCTCCAACAGCCTCGCCGCCCTGCTGAACGAACTGGAGGCGGACCGGGAGGCCTGGATCCGCGGCTGCACCGGCGGCCCGGCGCAGATCCGCTTCGGCGGGCGCTACGGCGCGTCCCCCCCGATCCGCTGGCCCCAGCTGCGATGCCGATCGGACGATGCCCTGCTGCTTCCGTTCGGAGCCCCCGCCGTTTCCGGCAATGCGGTGTCGGTGTACGACCTGACCCGGCTGGTCTCCCTGCTCGGCTGGCACCGCCTGCTGGGGCCCGGCCAGCGCCTGCCCGGCTTGACGCTCGCCGGCGCCCGCCTGGCTGCCCGGGCGCTGGTGGGCGATCCGGCCCGCTACCTCGATGCGGCCTTCGCCAGCCTGGGGCTGGTGCGCCGGGTGGAGGCCCCCCTGATCCTCTCCAAACTCGGGTATGGCGAGTCCGCTCTCGTCTACTGCGCCTTCCTGCACCTGCGCGACCATCCCGACGGGGCCCCGGCCGCTGGGGTGGAGCGGTCCCTGGCGCTGACCCTGCGGGTGCCCAAGGGCAAGGGCGATCGGGAGGCGGTCCGCGCCGACCTGGCGATGGCCGAGGGGGTGGCCACCCTGCTGGCCCACGCCCTGGAGGCCGCCGGTAGCCTCCTGCGCTGACTGCCGCGGCCGCCCCGCTGCTGCCATGACCGCGCCGCCGCCGCCATGACCGCGCCCCGCTTCCATCTCTCCATTCCCTCCACCGACCTGGGCGCCACCGAGCGCTGGTACGTCGAGGGGTTGGGCTGCCGGCCCGGTCGCCGCAGCGACCACGCCCTGATCCTGGATCTGGGGGGACACCAACTTGTGGCCCAGCGCACCGCGGCGCCACCGCTGCCTCCCCAGGGCGGTATTTACCCGCGCCACTTCGGCCTGGTGTTCGACCAGCTCAGCGCCTGGGAAACGTTGCGCGATCGGGCGCTACAGGCTGGGCTGCGCTTCGGGGTGGAGCCGAAATGCCGCTACCCGGGGGAGGAGCTGGAGCACCACACCTTCTTCCTGATCGATCCCGACCACAACTGGCTGGAGTTCAAGCACTACCGCCACGGTACCGCCGTTCTGGGCTGCCACCATCTCGCTCAGGTGGGCGACGCGGATCTGCGGGGATGACTGATCCGCGCCACTGATCCGCACCGCTGGTCCGCGCTGCTGATCCGCACCGCCGTCCCGGGGTGGGCTGCATCCAGTGCCGATTCGCATTAATCTCCGCGAATGATTGAGCGACTGGCCACGTCCTTGCACCAGGGCCTACCGCTGCTGGCCGACGATCTGGCCGGCCCCTTGCTGGAGCTCCTGCTGCAGCGATCGACTGGCGGCCTTGCTGTGGCTGATGAGCAGGGCCATCTGTTGCGGGTCAATCCCAGTCTCTGTCACCGCCTGCGCCGACCGGAGGCCGAGCTGCTGGGCCAGCCGTGGGGCGCAGCCCTGGGGGTCGAGGTGGCTGAGGTCGCCGAGCCCGCCGGGGTCCCTTCCAGCAACGGGTCGGTGGTGGATCTGGTGCGCGCCCGACGCGAGGGCACCAGCCTGGCGATCGCCCTACCCCGACCCGATGGAACGCTGGAGCCGGCCACCCTCAGCCTCGCCCCGTTGCGCGGCGAGGGGGGAGCGATACGGCGCCTGCTGCTCTTGATCCCGGAAACGGTGGACGCAGAGGCGGGGGGGCACAGGGACGCGTCTGCGGATCCGGACGGGCAGACGGGGCTGAGCGATCGCTGGCAGATCGCCACCGATTCAGCCGATATCGGCGTCTACGACATCCACATCCCCAGCGGCCGGGTGCTCTATTCAGCCACCTACCTCCGCAACCTTGGCTACGCCAGCGGCAGCTGGATGCCCTCGCTTGAAGAGTGGCGCAACCGAATTCATCCCGAAGATTTCGAGCGGGTGATGGCCTCCACCCTCGATCACCGCGGCTCGGAAAGGGTGGAGCTGGAGTATCGCTTGCGGCACCGCGATGGTTCCTGGTGCTGGATGCTCGATCGCGGACGGGTGGTGGAGTGGGACGACGGCGGCCAGCCCCTGCGGGCCGTGGGCACCTTGCTGGATGTGAGTGAACGGCGGCGGGCCCAGCTGGAGTTGGAGCGGGCCAACGAGCGCATGCGCCTGGCCGCCCGGGCCGACGGCATCGGCTTCTGGGAATACGACATGGTCGCCGATCGCCCCCACTGGGACGACGAGATGCTTCGCATCTATGGCATCAGTCGCGAGGAATTCACCGCCACCGGAGAGGCCTGGGAGGCCTTTCTGCACCCCGATGACCAGGAGGATGCCATCAGCCTGCGCCAGAGCTGGGAAGCCAGTGACGGGGTGCTGGAGCAACGCTTCCGCATCATCCGGCCCGACGGCGAAGTGCGCCACATCCGCTCCAGCGCCCTGCTCACCCGCGACGCCAGCGGCAGGCCCCTGCGCATGACCGGGGTGAACTTCGATTTCACCGACAAGCGCCGGGCCGAGGAGGCGGCGATGGCGGCCCACCTGCGGGAGCAGCGCATGGTGGCCCACCAGCGGCGGGTGCTCCAGCAGAAACTCAAGACCAGCCTCACGGCGGCGGCCATCGCCCACGAGATCAACCAGCCCCTGAGCATCATCCTGTTGCACTGTCAGATGGCGATGGCGCGGCTCGACCAGAGCCCGGCCGAGGCCCCGTGGCAGAACACGATGCGACCCCTCCTCTCCACCTTGGTGGAGGAGGCCGAGCGGATGCACACCACGATCGAAACGATGCGCATGCTGCTGCGCAATGTGCAGACCGAGCTCAGTCCGGTGGATCTCAGCAACATCACTGGCAGCGCCCTTCTTTACCTGTTGCCAAAGCTCCGCCAGGTGGAGGTGGAGCGCATCGGCCTGACCCGGCCCTGTCTGATCGAGGGCGATGACGCGCAGCTGAAGATCTGCGTCAGCAATGTGCTGCGCAATGCCCTGCAGGCCACCGAGGGCCTGCGGCCGGGGGGCCGCCGTATCCGTGTGGAACTGCAGCAGCAGGACAGTTGGGTCGATCTGGTGGTGGGGGACAGCGGTCCCGGCTTCGGCGACCACCTCCCCGACACCACCGTGCTCCGTTCCTCCAAGGAGGAGGGCAGTGGCTTGGGGCTGTACGTCGTGCGTACCACCCTCGACAACCACGGCGGCACCATCCACTTCGGTCAGTCCTCCCTGGGGGGGGCGGAAGTGCGGCTGCGGTTCCCGCTGCTGAGCTGAGCCAGCGGCGGACGACCCGAAGCAGGTGACCCGAAGGTGGTGACCCGAAGCAGGCGCCTCTGGCGCTGACCGTGTAAAACGGTGGCACCGATGGTCTCCCCATGCGTCCCCTCTCCTTCCTGTTCGCCGCCCTCCTCGGTGTCGTCCTGTCGTTGATGGCTCCGGCGTTGGCCGGTCCGCGGCCGGAGGCCGCCCTGCCCGAGGCCGCCAGCCTCGCCTGGGCCACCGAGCTGGTGGCACCGGAGGCCCAGGCCGCCGAGGAGGTCGTCAGCGACGACACCCTGGCGGCCGTTCCCGTTGAAGCCGATGCCACGCTCAGCGTTGAAGAGATCAGCCGCTCCCTCCTCGACACCATCAACGCCCTCAGCGACGCCGCCTGAGCCCCTCCCCATGCCTGACCAGGCCCCTGTCGCCGGTCTCTCCTTCGCCTCGGCCGGCCGGGGCCGCAGCCGTCGCCCCGATCCGAGCCCCGCGGCTGGCCAAGGTTTTGCCCCTGGGCCCGAGCAGCGGGGTTCCGAGCGTCGCCGCTCCCCCCGCAAACGCCGGCCGTCGGCCCGGCTGAGTGCGGCTGACTGGGGCCCCCTGGGCAAGCATCCCGACCTGGAGGCGATCGTCGCCCGTCAACGCCTGGGCCTACCCCTCTCTGGCCGCCTGGCCGTGGCGGCGGTGAACCAGGCCTGGAAGAGCGCCGCTGGCGAGCACCATCCGGATCGGGGCGGCGCCCACGACACCATGCAGGCGATCAACGGCGCCCGCGACCTGCTGCTCGGTCGCCAGGACGACTGATCGTCCCCCCTTGCCCACGGGGGTCGCCGTGCCCACGGGGCCGGAACCTCACCAGAGACCCGGGATCAGCCGCCAGCTGCGGTCGCGGTAGGCGGCGAATTCCGGATAGCGCTCCTCCAGGCGCCGTTCCTTGTCGGCGATGCGCGGCCCGTAGACCAGCAGCACGGAGCCCGGCACCAGCCAGGCCCAGGGGGAACCCGCCACCACCGCAAAGCTGGCGTAGCGGATCAGGTCCCCCAGGTAGTTCACGTGGCGGATCCGGCGCCAGCAGCCGTCGGCCACCAGGCCCGCCCCGAGCGCCTTGGCGGTGGTTTTCTGCACGTCGGCACTGGTGTTGATCAGGGAGCCGAAGCTGAACAGCACCACCGCCAGCGCCATGGTTACGGGCGAGAGGGGGGCGGGATTGGCCATCGCCAGCCAGCCCGGCAAGGCGAAGAACAGGCCCACATAGAGCACCATGACCACCGCCGTCAGCGGCCCCACCGGGTCGCGAAAGATCTGCTCCGCCCTTGCTGGCAGCAGCAGCGGCTCCACCAGCCACCAGGCGCAATAGGTGATGTGCAGAGCCAGGTAGAGCACCACCCGGGGGTCCTGCAGGCCCAGGGCGATGGCGGGGATCGCCAGGGCGAAGATCGTCGTCAGCTTGGCGATGTTGATCGCCTGCAGCTGGGTGAGCGGGAACATCGGAGGGGGAGGGGCCGGGGGGAGGAAGCTTCGGGTCAGTTGCCAGAGGGCATCAAGCCGGAGGTCAGTAGCCGGAGGTCAGTAGCCGGAGGAGCCCTGCGGCGGGCGGCTGGCGGGCATCTGGCGCAGGTGGGTGGCCACCGGCAGGGGGCGGCTCTGGCGGTAGCCCAGGGGAAGCCAGAGGTCGCCGCCATCGGCGGCGTAATGGATCTCCCAGTGGTACAGCCCCCGGTAGGCCGCCGGATCCTCCCGGAGCAGGGCGGCGTACTCGAGCACCCCGCGACCGTAGTTGTCGCTGTTGTTGTAGCCCCACAGCCCCTGGCGGATGTTGCGCAGGCCGCCGCGGCGCACCAGGTAGCGGGCGGCGGCGTGGATGGCGGTGCGGGGATCGGTGATGTCGCCCCCGTTGCCGATGCCCGGCTCCGCCCAGGTGGTGGGCAGGAACTGCATCGGGCCGCGGGCATCGGCCACCGAAACCCCATCGATGCGCCCCATGCCGCTCTCCACCAGGTTGACGGCGGCGAGCACCTGCCAGGGGATGCCGGTGGCCGCGGCTGCCTCGCGGTAGTAGCGCAGCAGGTGTTCGGGGGGTTCCGGGGCCACGATCCGCCAGGCGGGCACCTTGCCGGGCCGCGGCGGACGGTGCATCGCCAGGAAGGCCCGCCGAGCCCGCAGGTGGCGATCGAACACCGGCTGCCAGCGGGGCGGCAGCTGCGAGCGCACCGCCGTGGCCAGGGCCTGGCGGTGGGCCAGAACCCGGTAGATCACCTGCTGTTGATGGCCCAGGGCCGGCAGTTCCGCCTCCGGGGTGGCTGGATCGCGCACCGCTGCCTCCACGTCCGCCAGCAGGGCTGCCAGGGTGGCCGGGTCGGCGGGCACCAGCGGGTAGTGGCGGCCGTCGTCGGCCCGGGGCAGGGAGAGGTCGGTGGGGAGGGCGACCGTGGGCAAGGGGGAGCGGCTGGCCATCGGTGTGTCGGCGCCGACGCCCGCCGGTGCCCGCAGGACCGTGCCGCAGCCCATGAGCAGGGCTGCGAGCCCCAGGCCGGTCCAGGGGGAGGGGCGGCGCGCCATCAGAAGCGGGGTGCTCCGGGCTCGGCCAGGGGGGTGTCGTCGGGCCAGGCGCCCAGCCCGCCGATGCTCTGGCGGAGCAGATCCAGCCAGCCGCCCTGATGCTCCTGCAGCTCACGCCTGGCCGCCCATTCGGTGGCCTCCACCTCCTCCTGCGGCAGCGCCAGGGCCTCCACCAGCCGCCGGTAGGAGGCCTTCTCACGGGGGTTGATCGCTTCCCGATCCCCCGGCGCCCGCCCCACCAGCACCATCATGAAGGCGAGCTTGAGGGCGAGCAGGCGGTCCTCGGGGCTGGGCAGGGCGTGGGCGAGCGTCTCGAGCAGCTCAGGGGCGGCGGCCCGGGCGGCGATGATCTCCACAGCCTCGGTGGAGGGACCCTCTCCACCAGGCGGGGTGAGGTAGCGGGCCACGAGCTTGCCGAGCAGCCGCTGTTCCTCGCTGCTGAAATCCCCGTCGCACCAGGCCACGGCGCAGACGAGGCGCAGCAAATCCAGCTCCTCGGCTCCGGGGCCGCTGGCTGGTGCGAGGTCTTCCGGCAGCGGATTGGGGGAATCGGAGGACATCGGCGTCTCCAGGGCGGGCCTTTCGCTCATTCTGGGTGGCGCAGGTGTTCGAGCACCCCGCTCTGGTGCAGATCGGCCAGGGCGTCGTATCCGCCGATCGCCTGGCCATCGACGAAGATCTGGGGCAGGGATGGCTGGCCGCTGCGTTCCGCCAGGGCCTGGCGCTGCTCGGGGCTGGTGACGACCTCCACCTGGTGGGGCACCCCGAGGGTGCGCAGCATGCGCAGGGCGCGGGCCGAGTAGGGGCAGCCCTCGAGCACGGCGATCTCGAGGCGGGGCTGGCCCCCCTCGGTCCGGGGGAATGGGATGGGCTGGCGACTGTGGGCCGGGGCCGGGGGCGCAGCGTGGCTGGTGGTGGGCGCTGCCGATGGGCCGTCAGCCGACAGATCCCCCTGCAGCAGGCCCACCAGCAGGTCGGCGCCGCTGCGGATCAGGGTGCCGGGCTCGAGATGGCCCCCCCACACCTGGCAGTCCCCGTCGGAGAGGCTCAGATGGAGATGCACCCCCTGGGGCGCCAGGGTGCCCTGCAGGGTGATGATCTCCAGATCCCCTTCCAGCACGCTGGGGCCCGGGCGGCCGGGGCATTGGAAGGCGGCCCGGGAGAGGTTGCCGACGACGCCGAGCACGAAGCCCGCCGCGCCCTGTTCCGCTGCCAGCCGCTCCAGGCTCGTTCGCAGGTCGCTGCCCGGCTCGAGGTGGATCGGCACGACCCGCATGGCGGAACCCTCGGCATAGCGGGGCCACCTTACGGGGCGATCCCCCTGCCCCCCACCAGCACCCGGGAGCCCCGCTCACTGGCGACCACCTCGATCCCCTGGCGGATCCGCTCGCGCAGGGCGCCCACGTGGCTGATGATCCCCACCAGCCGTCCCCCCTGCCGCAGACGGTCGAGTTCGTCCATTGCCAGCTGCAGGTTGTCGGGGTCGAGGGTGCCGAAGCCCTCGTCGATGAACAGGGTGTCGAGGGCCAGGCCGCCGCTGTGGGCCTGCACCGTGTCGGCCACCCCCAGGGCCAGGGCCAGGGAGGCCTGGAACGTTTCCCCGCCCGAGAGGCTGGAGACCTCCCGCTCCTCGCCGGTGTAGGCGTCGAGCACCCGCAGCCCCAGGCCCGCCTTCACCCCACGGCGCCCCTCCACATCGCTGAGCCGCAGCTGGTAACGACCGGCGGTCATCAGGTCGAGCCGCAGGTTCGCGAAGCGGCAGATCTCCTCGAGGTACGCCGAGAGCACCCAGCGCTGCAGCGAGATGTGGGGATGGCTGCGGCCCAGGCAGCGCTCCGCCACCCGGCCCACCAGCTCGGCCCGCTCCCGGTATTGCGCCAGGGCCGCGGCGGCGAGGTGATGGCGTTGCGCCAGGCGCTTCAGCTCGTGGCAGGCCGCCTCCACCCGGGTGCGGCGCTCCAGGGCCTGGTTGCGGGCTCCATCGGCGACCAGAAGCCGTTCGCCGGCCGCGGCGGTGTCCGGCCGCAGCTCTGGCAGATTCTGGAGATCGGCTGCCTCCAGCAGGGCCGCCAGGCGGGTGCCCTCCTCCTCGTGGGCGCGGATCCGCTCGCGCCACTGCAGCCGCTCCGGCTCCTCCCGCAGGGCGGCCTGGGCCTCGGCGGCGTCGCGGAAGCCGCTGGGGAGCAGGTCTTCCGCGAGCCGGCGCTGGGTTTCGGCGGCGCGGCTGGCGGTGCGGGCCCGCTCCTCCACCAGGGCCCCCAGCTCCTCCAGGGCTTTCTCCAGGGGCGCCAGGCTGCTGAGCACCGCTGCCGGGGCGGTGCCCTCCCCCAGGGCGGCGGCCACCCGCGCGGCGAGCTCCGCGGCCCGCCGTTCCCCATCCTCGGCCTGTTGCCGTTGACGGCTGGCCCCATCGCGCAGCTCCCGCAGCCGTTGCTCGTAGCGCTGCGCCTGGTTCAGCAACTCTTGCTGGCGCTGCTCCAGGGCCGGTATGTCGCCCGCCTCGCGCATCGCCTGCGCCAGCACCTGGGCAGCTTCGGCGGCGGCGGCCCGGATGGTGCTGGCGTCAGGGCAGGCCTCCCCCAGCCGCTGTTCCAGGGCTTCCCGCTCCGCCTGGCGCCGCGCCCGCTCCGCGGTCGCCCGCCGGGTGCGGTCCTCGGCGCCGGCCCGCTCCCGCTCCGCCGCCGCGATCTGCGGATCGGAGACCGGATCGGCCCCCGCCTCGGCGGGTCGGGGATGGTCGGGGGCGCCGCAGACCGGGCAGGGCTCCCCCGGACGCAGGTCGGCGGCCAGCCGGGCCGCCATTCCTGCCAGCTGCCGCTCGCGCAGGTTCAGGAGGGCGGCGCGGGCGACGTTGGCCGCCGCTTCGGCCGTCACGGCCGCCTCCCTTGCCTGGGTTTCGTGGGCGCGGGCCGTTTCGAGCTGCTGGAGGGTTTCGAGCTGTGCGCGGGCGTCGGCGTCGGCACGCCGCAGCCCATCGAGCCGGTCGGCGGCGGAGCGGGCCGCCGCCAGTTGGGCTTCAGCCGCCTGCCGTTGGGCCGTTGAGTCGGCCAGCAGCTGCTCGCCCTTCGTTACCCGGGCGGCGGCGTCCTGGGCCTCGGTGGCGGCGGCGGCGGCGGTGCGGCGCAGGGCCGCCGCCTCTTCGGCCACGCGGGCCAGGGCCTCCAGTTCCGTGCGGTGGCTCGCCAGCGCCCGGGCGACCCGGGCCAGCGCCGCAGGCGGCGGCGGTTCGAGCAGGGAGAGGGCCTGCACGGCATCGGGCAGGGTGGCGGCCCGCTCCCGGGCCCGCTCCACCTGCCGCAGCCCGTTGTCGAGGCGGCGCTGTCCTTCGGCCAGGGCGCTGCGGGCGTCGGCGTCGGCCCGCAGGCTGCTGCGCAGGCTTTCCGCCCGCTCCGCCACCACCAGCGCCTGCCGCAGCGCCTCGATCACCGCGCCCTGCTCCTGCCGTTCCCTGGCCCTGTGCTGGGCCGTGGAGCGCCGATCCCACCGCTCCGCCAGGCTGGTTGTTTCGGCCTGGTGGCGGCGGGCGCGCTCCAGATCGTCGCCGGCGGCGGCCAGGGCTGCCTGGCAGCGGGCCTCCTCCCTGTCCAATCGCTGCACCAGAACCCCCAGGTCCGCTGGGTTCCCAGCCCCTTCGTCGCTCCCCTCCCCGCTTACCTCCCCGTTCCCCTCCCCGCTCCCCTCGTCGGACCACCAGGGGGCCGCGACGTGGGTCGCCTGCTCCTGCAGCCCCTCCAGCTCCCGCTGGCCGTCGAACACCGCCCCCCGGGTCTGCCGCGACTGCTCGTCCAACCAGAGCATCGCCCGCTCGTAGAGGGTGGTGTCGAACAGGGTTTTGAGCAGGCCTTCGCGCTCCTCGGTGCGGGCGCGCAGCACTTCGGCGAAGCGCCCCTGGGGCAGCAGGATCACCTGCCGGAAGCGGGCCCCATCGAGCCCCACCAGCTCGGTGATTTCGCGGGTCACATCGGCCGGTGCCCGCGCCACCGCTTCGGCCCCCTCCGTGCCCAGGCGCTGCAGGGTGGCGCGGGGGGCCCGGCTGGTGGTGCCCGTGCCGCGGCTTTTCGGCAGCGTGCAGGCGGGGGAGCGCTCCACCCGCCACCGCCCCCCTGCCGCGCTGAACTCCAACGCCACCCGCGGCACCGCGGTGGGCGCCGCGTGGTCGGAGCGCAGACCCTTGAGGCTGCGCTCGCCGGTGACCTCGCCGTACAGGGCGAAGCAGAGGGCGTCGAGCAGGTAGGTCTTGCCGGCGCCGGTGGGGCCGTGGATCAGGAACAGCCCCTCGCGGGCCAGGTCGTCGAAGGCGATCTGCACCGGTTCGGCGTAGGGACCGAAGGCCTCGATCTCCAGCTGGTGGGGCCTCATCGCTCCCCTCCGGTCCCGGCCGCCCCCAGGGCCTCGCGCAGCAACTGTCGCTCCGGCTCTTCGGCGGCACGGCCCTGCTGATCGGCGAAGAAGGCCAGGCTCCGCTCCAGGGGGCTGAGCCTCGGACCGATCCGCTCCGCCCGCGCCACCTCCCGCTCTGCGGCGCGCTCCGGTGGGCGATGGCGCAGCTCGGCGATGTGGGGGAAGCGGGGCCGCAGGCGGGCCATCGCCTGCAGCGGCAGGGATTCATCGGTGAGGAACACCCGCAGTCGGGCCTGGCAGACCTCCGCCAGCGCCGGATCCCCCAGGAGCTCTTCCAGGGTTCCCTCGATCGTGCGCAGCGGCCGGCCCACCCCCAGCGGCACCACCTCAACCCGCACGCTGCCGTCGTCGGCGAGATCCACCAGCCGCACCGACTTGCCCTGCCCCTCCTCGGAAAATGAGTAAGGCAGGGGGGTACCGCTGTAGGCCAGCCGGGGGCCATCGAGCTCCTGGGCGCCGTGCAGATGGCCCAGGGCCACGTAGTGGAAGCCCGCGAAGGCGCCCACGCTCACCCGATCCACGTTGCCGACTGAGAGCTCCCGCTCCGATTCGGAGGGGCTGCCCCCGGCCACGAAGGTGTGGGCCACCAGCACGGCGCGGCCGCCGCGGCGGGCCCGGTCTGCGTGGATGCGCTCCAGGGCCAGCCGTGTCACGTCTTCCTGGGTCAGGCGGGGCGGTGCTGCGCCTGGCTCCAGGGGCGGCAGGAGGGCTGGCCCGTCGAGGCTGGGCTCGAGGAAGGGCAAGGGGTAGATCGCCACCGGCTCGCCGCCTCCCCGCGGGCTGACCATCACCGGTTCGTCGCAGCGGCGTGCCTCGCCGCGGATCGTGATGCCCAGGGAGCCCAGCAGCCCGTCGTAGACCGATACGCGGACGTGCGAATCGTGGTTGCCGGCGATCGCCACCACCGCTGCCCCCGTCTCGCGCAGCCGCCCCACGGTGGCATCGAACAGCCGTACGGCATCGGCGGGGGGAATGGCCCGGTCGTAGAGGTCGCCGGCGATCAGCACCGCATCCACGGCGCCCTCGGCGGCGATCGCCGTGATCCGTTCCAACGCGGCGGCCTGCTCCTCCAGCAGTGACGTGCCATGGAAGGAGCGGCCCAGGTGCCAGTCGGAGGTGTGCAGCAGCCTCATGGGGGGGCATCGAGCAGCTGGATGCGGTAGAGCACCTCCTCGAGGGCATCGGCTGCCTGCACCCCCGCCCAGCGGGCCGGGTTGGCAGGGGTGCAGCAGGCGGGCACCGGTGCAAGCACGGTCCAGGGGCGGGCGTGGCAGAACTGCACGACGCTGAGCCGCTCCCCCAGGCAACCTTCCGGGGCGACAACCCGGTGCCAGCCCGCTGGGATCATGCCGTTGCTGAGGCGCTCCAGCATCAGGCCAGTGTTGAGGATCACCCGGCCGGGGGGCGGCACCGCCTCCACCCAGGCCCCCTCCACCAGCACCTGCAGCCCCGGGGCGGTGGCCCGCGGCAGGGCGGTGATCAGGTTGATGTCGGCGTGGGGGGCGGCCCAGACATGCCCCCCGGCCGGGGCCTGGGCCATGGGCGGATAGCGGATGGCCCGGCTCAGGGTGGGGGCCTCCTGGGTGATTTCGTCGAAGAAGCCTTCGGCACAGCCCATGCCGAGGGCGATGATCCGCAGGAAGCGGCGTTGCAGCTCGGCCAGCTCGCGATGGAAGCGGCCCAGCACCGCCGTGATTCCGGGCACCGCCGCTTCGGGCAGCACCGGGGTGGGGTAAAGCGACGGGTAGCGCCGCCGCAGCGGATGGGCGGCGGGTAGTTTCTCGCTCCAGTTGAGCATCTCTTTCCAATCGGCCCGCTCGCTGCCCGCGGCCGTTTCCACCAGCAGGCCGGTGTAGCCGGTCTGGCCGCTGCTGCCGGGGGCGTGGAAGCGGGCCTTCGTCTCGCTCTCCAGGGCGAAGAAGCGGCCCAGCAGGCCGTAGGCGTCGTCGAGCAGGGTGGGGGAGAGATCGCAGGCGGCGTAGACGAAGCCGGTGGCGAGGCTGCGGCGCACCCCGTCGATGACGGCGGCGCGGCGGCCGGCGTCACCCCGCTCGAAGGCCAGCAGGTCGACCTCCAGGATTCCGTCGCGGCAGGAGTGGGCGGGGAGTGGCATGGGCGAGCCGGAGGCGGGCCGGGTCCAAGCGTTGCACGTACAGTACAGGCGTACTATCTTTGGGGTCGGTTCGGATCCGACGCATGGCTTCCCGTGCCCCCTCCTGCTCTCGTTCCCCTCTCCTCTCCCACCCGCCGGCTGCCACCGCCGCTGCCCCCGCCGCTACCGCTGCCGCCGCCACGGTCGATCCCGCCGTGGAGCCCCTGCGGCGCGCCAACCCCCACCGCTACCGCGACGTACGCCCCGGCCATCTGGCCGTGGTCGCTGGCAGTGGGCGCCCCTGGTTCATCGGCCGTGTCTGCGACGTCACCGCCCGCCCCTGGGGCCGCACCCCCACCTTCGTCAGCGTCATCAACGTCGACAGCGGTGATGTGGAGCGCATCCCCGCCCCCTGGATCGTGGCGCTGATGAGCGAGCGCGGCCTGGCCTGAGCCACCCGCGCCGATCAGGGTTTCTCCGGTGCCGTGAAGGCACGACGCACCTGCGGCAGGTCTTCGCAATACGGAGGTCGTCCCATCTCGGCCGCCGTTTCCACCCGTTTGCCGTAGCGCCGTTGCAGGGCCTGCAGCCGCAGGGTGATGCCGCACTGGGCCTCCAACCAACGCACCAGCGGCTCCCGCTGCCGGGGGATCGATCCGAGGGCCTCGGCCTCCCGCAGCAGCGGCGCCAGCTCATTGGCCCAAAGCGAGAGGGTCACCGGGTCCTCCGGCGGCCGCTGGCCGCGGGTGAGTGCCGCCTGGTCCCAGGCGCTGCGCCGATCCGGTACGAACAGCGTCAGGGCGGTGAGCAGGGCAGCGGCCGCCGCCGCGCTCCCCAGAACCCGCCGCGACAGAACCCCCCGCCAGCCGAGCCGGCGCACGGATCGCCCGCGATTCGGGGGGGCCGGCGAAGGGGAGAGAGGCGAAGCCACAGGGAACGCGATGGAGGGGCAGGGGCCTGGCCGCCCCGGCGTAGCGCTGGCCGGCCCCCTTCGACAAGCTCCACGGGAGGATGGCCCCTCCCAGGGTTGTGGCGTGCTCCGTTTCGCGATCGAGCTGCTCCCCTCCCTGCTGCTCGGCCTGCTGCTCGGCCGTCGCTGGCCCTCCCTGCCGGCCCGCCTGGCCCCGCCCCTGATGCACTGGGGGGTGCCCGTGTCGATGGTGGGGCTGTTGCTGCGATCTGGCTTCTCCCCCAACCTGCTGGCCTCCGCCCTGCTGGCAGCCCTCGCCAGCGGCGGCGGGCTGCTGCTGATCCGCACCATGCCCCCCCTGAGGCGCCGCCTGCCCAGCGGCACCTTGCAGCTGGGCAGCGTCGTCGGCAACACCGCCTACTGGGGGCTGCCGGCGGCCCTGGCCCTGCTACCCCCGGCCGCGCTCCCCCATGTGATCAGCTACGACCTGGTGGGCACCCTGGTCACCTGGAGCGTCGGCCCGCTGCTGGTGGAGGGGATCGCCGCCCGCCCCCGTCCGCTGCTGGCTGCCCTGGTCGAGAGCCCCGCCAGCCGCGGTCTGGCCGTGGCCCTGGTGCTCCAGCTCACCCCCTGGCACGACTCCCTGGCCACCCTGCTCTGGGTGCCCGCCCGGGTGGTGCTGCTGCTGGCGCTGACGCTGGTGGGCATGCGCCTGGCCCGGATCTTTCGGCCCACGGGCCTGGACACCGCGCCGGAGCCCGGCCTGGTGCTGGCCTTGGCGCTCAAGCTCATCCTGCTGCCCGCCCTGTTGCTCGCCATCTGTGCTCTGCTGCCGTTGCCCGAGGCCGTGGGCGACGCCGTGGTGCTGCAGGCGGCGGCCCCCACCGCCATCTCCGTGCTGTTGATCGGCGAGGCGGCGGAGGCCCGCGGTCGCCCTGGGGAGGCGGCCCCCGCGGCGGCCCTCGTGCTCTGGGGCACCGGGATGGCCCTGGTCACCGTGCCGTTGTGGGGGGCGCTGCTCCGCTGGCTGCCCCCCGGCTGAACCGCTGCAGCGTCCTATGGGGGTGCTCACCGAAGAGGTCCCGGTAGTCGCGGGCGAAATGGCCCGCGTTATGGAATCCCCAGCGGCTGGCCAGATCCATCACCCGCACGCTCCCCGGCTCATGCTGCAGCAGCTGGCCATGCACCCCGTGCAGCCGCCTGAGCTTCAGGTAGGCCATCGGACCCATGCCCAGGTGCTCGCGGAAGCCGCGCATCAGGCTGCGGCGGCTCGCATAGACCGTGCTGCAGAGATCCTCCAGCGTGACCGGGGTGGCGGGGTTCTCGCGGGCCCACTCCTCCACCAGTTTCACCAGCTCAAGCCGTGAGGGTTCGCGCCTACCCCCGGCCTTGCGCTCCAGCCCATCCACGAGGCTTTCGAGCACCAGGGGCAGCAGGTCGCCGGCGAGCCGCCGCCGCTGCTCCAGCCGTGCCACCAGCTCCGGGGAGCGCCGGGCCAGCCGAAAGAGGCCATAAAGGAAGGCGCGCAGTTCCGTCAGTCGACGGGGTTCGAGCTGCAGCCAGTTGTGGCGCACCAAGGGCGTTTCCAGCTCCGGGCAGCCCAGCCGCTCGGCCGCCTCCAGCAGAAGGTTGCGCTCCACCCGCAGCAGCGCCAGGCCGTAGCCGTCGGGGGTGACCAGATGCACCTCGCGGAAGGGATCGAGGCCATAGATCGCCTGCTCGGGCAGCGCCTGGCCGTGGGCCTGCAACCCCACCGGCCCTGGGGCGATCGGCGCCAGGGAGAGCCCGAAGGCATAGCAATGTTCGGGCTTGGCCCCCACCGCCAGCACGGGGGTTTCCAGCCGCACCTGCAGCACCTGAATGTGCTCGAGCGGCACCACCATGCCGCTGGCCCGGAAGGGACCGGGCTGCAGCTGCATCACCTCGAGCTCCAGGCCCACCTGATGCAACAGCGAGCCAAACACCTCGATGTCATCACAGGCGAAGCGGCGCGGAACCCAGCGAGAAAGACCATCCACCACGGCGGGATGCGGTTCCCTGGGTCGCAAGCCTGCCACGGAGTCCCCAGGCCGACCGCGAGGATGGGGTCTTTCCCACACCTGGCCTCGCCCCCACCCCATGGCCGGCCCCGTTCTTCGTTCCCGCCCATCCCGCGGCCCGCTCCAGCGTCTTGGGGCGACCGTGGCGCTGCCGCCGCTGATCCTGGCGGTCAGCTGGGCCCAGGAGCTGGTCGACCAGATCCTCTTCGGCGGCCGTTTCAACCTGCCGATGCTGCCCAGGGGGGCGTTTTGGGGGGTGCTGACCGCCCCCTTCAGCCACGCCGGCTTCGCCCACCTGCTGGCCAACAGCCTGTGGTTTCTGCCGCTCTCCTGGCTGGTGCTGCTGCACGGACGCCGTGCCTACCTGGCGGTGTGGCTGGGGGTGCTGGCGGCGGCGATCCCGGTGTGGTGGTTCTGGCCGGTGGGCAGCCATGGCCTGTCGGGGGTGAATTACGGCCTGCTCGGCTTCTTGCTGGTGATCGGTTGGCTGGAGAAGCGTCCCCTCTCGCTGGCCCTGTCGATGTTCGCCCTGGTGGCCTACGGCGGCCTGTTGCCCACCCTGCTTCCTTTTCTCAGTCCGCCGGGGGTGAGCTGGATCGGGCACGTTTCCGGTTTTCTCGGCGGCGTGCTGGCGGCGCTGGCGATCCACCGGGAGCCCTGAGCATGCCGCTGCCGCCGCCGGTCGCCGTACCGCTACCCCTTCCTCCCCCGGCGGCTCTTCTGCAGCTGGAGGGGGAGCCCCTCGCTGGCGGAACCGTGCAGGGAGGGGCGCTGCTGCCGCTGGAGCGGGCCGCCGGGGGCGACACCCCCGTGCTGCCGTTCCGCGCCCCCAAGGGGCCGGTGCGCCTGCTGCTCGACAGCGGCGCCTCCTCGACGATGGTTATCCCGGCCCTGGCCCAGCGCCTCGGCCTGGCCAGCCGGCCGTTGGCCGGAGGTGCGGCAGCGTTGGCGGGCGGTGGGGCCGACTGTGCCCTGGGCGCCCCCCGGCGCACCACCCTGCCGCCGCTGACCTTGGCGGGGTTGCGGCTGGAGGGTCTGGAGGCCCTGCTGCTGCCGATCGCCGCCCTGCCGCCGGGGGTGGATGGGGTGCTCGGTGTGCCAACGCTGCGGCGCCTGCCGGTGTGGGTCGATCCCCTCGGCGGGAGCCTGGCGCTTGGCCCTCCAGCCCTGGCGGCGGCAGATGCGGCGGGTGCCCCGGTGCGCCGGCTGCCCCTGCGCTTCCACCGGGGTGTGCCGCTGCTGGAGCTGCGCGGCGAGGGCGGCCCGATCCCCGCGCTCGCCGACACTGGCGCCGAGGGATTGTTCCTCAGCCCTTCCCTGGCGGAGCGGCTGGCGCCACTGGGGGCCGCCCAGCCCCTCCGGCTGGTGGGTGTTTGCGGGGAGCAGCTGGTGAGCCGCCGCTCCTACGCCGGTCTGGGCCTGCCGGGGGAGTCCGCTGCCAGTGTGGAGCGGCCGTTGGAGGGGATCGTGACGGCCAATCCGATCTTCGAGCAGCTCAAGGTGGAGGCGATCGCCGGCCAGGAGCTGCTGCGGGGTCGCCGCCAGCTCTGGCGGCTGGATGCCCCGAGCCCGGAGCTGTGGTTGTGGTGAGCGCGGTGGCTCTGATCAGCGCGCCCCTGGCCCTGGCGCTGCATCGCTGCCTGGAGGCCCTGAAGGCGCCCCTGGGCCCTGCCGACCTGGCCCTCACCCTGGCCCTGCTGGGGCTTTACGCCGCCTGGGCCCTGCCCTGGGGGCTCCGCAACGGCTTCCTGCGCCGCCGCTGGCGGCCGTCGCCGCCGCGGCCGCTGCTGCGTCAGGCCGCCGCGCTGCTGTGGATGCCTGCGCTGGTGGAGGAGTTGCTCTTCCGGGTGGCGCTCCTGCCCCGGCCGGGCGAAGGGGTGCCCACCGCCGGGGCCCTGGGCTGGGCTGCCCTCGCCCTGGCGGCCTTCGTGGCTTATCACCCCCTGGCGGGTCGGCTGTGGTATCCCGCCGGCCGCGATCTTTTCCACGATCCCCGCTTCCTGGGCCTCTGCGCCGGACTTGGCCTGATCTGCACCCTGGGCTACTGGGCCACCGGTTCCCTGTTGTCCCCCGTGCTGCTCCACTGGCTCGTGGTGCTGGTGTGGCTGGATCCGCTGGAGGGGGCCGTCCGCCTGCGAGCCCCCACCGACGGCCCCGCTGACGGCCCCGCAGATTGACCCGCTGACGGAAGATCCTCAGCCGTAGTACTCCGGCACGAAGAACTGCTCGTTGCGGGGTGGCCGCTGGTATGCGCCCTGGCTGCGGCGGGGCGGCAGCTTGATCGGTTTGGGGGTCATGTCCTCGTAGGGCACCTTGCTGAGGATGTGGCGGATGCAGTTGAGGCGAGCGCGGCGCTTGTCGTTGGCGTCGACGGTGAACCAGGGGGCCTCCGGGATGTTGGTGTGGGCAAACATCGCGTCCTTGGCCTTGGAGAATTCCACCCAGCGATCGCGGGATTCCAGGTCCATCGGGCTGAGCTTCCAGCGCCGTGCCGGATCCTTCAGGCGCGAGCGGAACCGTGCTTCCTGCTCCTCATCGCTCACCGAAAACCAATACTTGATCAAGGTGATGCCGCTGCGCACGAGCATCCGCTCGAATTCCGGACACGACTGATAAAACTCCTCCACCTGCGCGGGCGTGCAGAAGCCCATCACCTTCTCCACCCCGGCCCGGTTGTACCAGCTGCGGTCGAACAGCACGATCTCCCCGGCGGCGGGGAAGTGCTCCGCGTAACGCTGGAAGTACCACTGGCTGCGCTGGCGGTCGGAGGGGGTGCCCAGGGCCACCACGGTGCAGCCGCGGGGATTGAGGGGTTCGGTGATGCGCTTGATCGTGCTGCCCTTGCCGGCGGCGTCCCGCCCCTCGAACACCAGAATCAGCCGCGTGCCCACCTGCTTGATCCAGTACTGCATCTTCACCAGCTCCACCTGCAGGCGGGCCAGTTCCTGTTCGTAGAGGCGGCGATCGAGGCGGGGACGGTGGCCCTCACCGGGGTCCTGCAGGTCTTCGTAGACGGGGGAGGGGTGGTACCGGTCGGAGCCGGGGGCCTCGGCTGGGTGAGCCGGCGAGGGCTGGGGAGCCGTGTCTTCGCGGTGCCGTTGCTGTTTGGCCTTGCCCATCGGAGGGGGCATCGCCCCCTGGCAGCTGACTCCCCCCAGCCTTGGGCCTGGGGGAGGGAAGCGGGGGGAAGCGCGGGATTTTCTTCGGAGGCGGTGGGCCTCAGCCGATCGCGAGCAGCCGATCGGCGCCAGGAACCCACTGGGAGATCAGCTGTTCGATGCGCACCAGCTGGTAGCGGGTCTGCTCGTTGGGGCTGCGGTCGTACTGATCCCGCAGGGCCAGCAGCTGCGCTTCGAGGGAATGGAGGACGGGGTGATCGTTGTGCATGGACGCAGGCGACGCCAGCGGCGTACGGGCAAAATCTTAAACGAATCGGGAGATTGGCGCTTCATGTCCGATCCGGCCGCCGGGCCCCATCCCGGCCAACCATCTGGATAGGTTGACAGCATGGACCTCACGCCCTTCCTTGACAGCCTGGAGGGATCCACCCTCGACGAACTGCTGCTGTCGGTGGCGGTGCAGGCCAAGGTGGCGATCGCCATGAAGGGGCGCTTCCTGCTGCGGGCCGTCTGCGAGAGCTTCCAAGACCGCAGCCGCATCGGCTGTGCCGTCACCGAGGAGCAGGCCTGCCTGGCCTATCTGGCCCGCGAGCCCTACGAGCTGCTGATCTGCACCGATCATCTCGAGAGCGGCAACGGCTTCGAGCTGGCCCGCAAGGCCCGCGCCGCCCAGCCGGCCCTCAAGGTGGTGGTGCTGGCCCTCGGCGATGTGATCCCCGCCGAGTACGCCAATGCCCCCTGGCTGGAGGCGGTGGTGGCGGAGGCCGATGTGGTCGACGATCAACGCCCGCTCCAGGCCGCCGTGATGGCGGTGATGGGCCACCACTCCTACCGCAGCCCCTCGCTGCGCAGCGGCAGCCTGCCCTACCTCAGCTGCCCCCGCCTCACCCCACGGGAATACCAGGTGCTCGATCTGCTGGCCAGTGGCCTGAGCGACCGGGAGATTGCCCGCGCCCTGGTGGTGAGCGAGGAAACAGCCCGCACCTACACCAAGCGGCTGCTGCAGACCCTCGACGTCAACAACCGCCTGCAGGCGGTGCTCAAGGGGATGCGCTGCGGCATGGTGCAGCTCTGAGGCGGCACTGTCCCCGGATGGGGGGTGCGGTACCCCGGGGCTTCGGTGCACAGTCGACCCGCCTGAGCGGGTTCACCCCGGCGATGACCCTCTCCCCCCAGCACCCCGATCCGCAGGCGCCCTCCCCCTCCGGTGAACGGCTCACCATCGGTGAGCTCGAGGCCAGCTACTCCACTTACTGCAAGGCGATGCGTCTGCTGATCCGCGAAGGCCGCAGCCTGGCCCGCATTCAGCGCACCGTCTGCTGGCAGCGACTGGAGTGCCTGCACCGCTGCCTTCCCGGCCAGTACCGCGATCCGGACTATCTCTATCTCTTGCTGCGTCGTGAGATCAGTGGCGACGGCTGACGGCGGCCTCTCCCCCTAGGCTTCGCCGATCGACACCCCAGCGGATGAGCGCGGTCGCTCTGGAACTCTTTGCGGTCCTGCTGCTGATCGTTGCCAACGGGGTGTTCTCCGGTGCTGAGATCGCCGTGGTTTCCTCCCGCCGGGTGCGGCTGGAGCAGCAGGCGGCCAAGGGCGATCGCCAGGCCCGGGCCGCCCTGAAACTTGCCGCCGACCCCAACGACTTCCTCTCCACGGTCCAGATCGGCATCACCCTGATCGGGGTTCTCAGCGGCGCCGTCGGCGGGGCCACCCTGGCGGCCCGGCTGCGCCCTGTGCTCGACACCGTGCCCGCGCTGCGCCCCTGGAGCGAGGCCCTCAGCCTGGTGGTGGTGGTGGCGGCCCTCACCTATCTCTCGCTGGTGGTGGGCGAGCTGGTGCCCAAACGCATCGCCCTGAGTGCGCCGGAGCGGATGGCCTGCGCCCTGGCCCGGCCGATGCGGGCCCTCTCCCGCCTGGCGGCCCCTTTGGTGCACCTGCTGGGCATCTCCACCGACGCCCTGCTGCGGCTGCTCGGCGTTCGCGCCTCCGAGGAGCCGGAGATCACCGAGGAGGAGATCAAGGCCCTGATCCGTCAGGGCGCCCAGAGCGGGGTGTTCGAGGAGGCGGAGCACGAGATGGTGCAGCGGGTGTTGCGGCTGGCTGATCGACCGATCAAGGCGACCATGACCCCCCGCACCGAGATCGACTGGATCGACAGCGAGGCCCCGGTGGAGGAGAACCTCAGCACGATCCTGGAGGGCAACCATTCGCGCTTTCCCGTCGGCAAGGGCAGCCTCGACGACTGCCTCGGTGTGATCCGCGGCCGGGCCTTTCTGGCCGCGCGGCTGGCCGGGGGTCCGCTGAACCTCGAGCCCCTGCTGCAGCCGCCGCTCTATGTGGCGGAGAACGCCCGCGCCCTGGCGGTGATCGAGCAGTTCAAGCAAAGCGGTGTGCACATCGCCCTGGTGACCGATGAATACGGCGGCATCGAGGGGCTGGTGACCCTCAACGATCTGATGGAGGCGATCGTTGGCGAACTGCCCTCCGCCGAGGACGAGGAGGATCCGATGGTGATCCTGCGCGAAGACGGTTCCTGGCTACTTGATGGTGCCCTCGATTTCGGCGCCTTCATGGATCTGGTGCAGCGGCCGGACTGGCCCGAGGCCCTGACGGGCGGCTTTCATACACTTGGCGGCTTCGCCATGCACCGTCTTGGCCGCATTCCCAGAGCCGGCGAACGCTTCGCCTGCGAGGGCCTCCAGTTCGAGGTCGTCGACATGGACGGCAACCGGGTCGACAAGCTGCTGGTGTGCCGCGAGGGGGCCAGTGATTCGGCAGGAATGCCTATGGCAGAGCCACGGGGAGCTGGGCCACAGTGAGGGCACGAAAGCGGAGGCTCCAGCGATGGACGAAACGCCACCGGATCACGCAGCGCTGCCTTTGACCAGGGCCCAACCTTTGCGCCCCTTCTCTAGTTCAACCATCCACCCTCGTCGGCTCCACTGACCCTCTTTAGCTTCATTCAGTTCACCCTTACTTCCTTTTACATCAGCTTACATAGGGCCATCTTTTTCATCCATTCCCAGGAGGTTTCATCCGTTCTGTTTGCGGCCTGCCGGCAACGCGGCACCTCTCCACCATGCCCATCCCGGCCCCCCTCATGTTTCAGCACCCCCACGGCAGGTGGTGCCCCGCGCCGATCGGCATACGATCGGGGGCAGCGATCCGGCGCGGTTGGGCGCCTTTCCCCATGCTGGTTGGTGAGGTGTTCCTCGAAACCATGGCCACCGGGATCATCACGCAGGAAGAGATCGACTGGCTGACGACCCAGCAGGGGTCCTTCAGCCGGGAGGAGGAGGCCAAGGCGTTGCAGATCGGTCGCCTCCTCGATGAGGGGCGCCTCCAGATCGGTTGCCGCCTGCTGGGCCAGGCCCGGCCCCCGGCCGCCTCCTAGGCAACCCCGCCAGCCTCCTCCTGCCGAAGGGCCCCGCCACAGCTGGATCCTGCGCCGGCCGTGCAGCCGAAGCAATGCTCGGCCGTGCGGATCGGCTCCCCCTCGGGATCCCAGGTCAGCAGGTCCCGCAGGTGGCGGCGTTCCCCCTCGGCCGGGGGCAGCTGCAGCTGCTGGTTGAAGTCGCAGTCGTGCAGGTGGCCCTGCCAGTCGACGCTGATCAGGGAGCGGCACATCACCGCCTCCAGGTTGTGCGGCCGGTGGGCCCCGCGCAGGGTGGCCCGGTAGCTCTCCAGTTCGCCGCTGCGCGCGAGGCCCGCCGCAAAGCGCTGGATCGCCATGTTGGTGAGCGTGTAGAGGCCGGTGAAGGTGATGCCGTGGCGTTCCGCCAGCACCCGCCGGTAGTCGGTCTCCAGGGCGGCCTGGGGCGGGGGAAGGGTGGCTCCCTGTGGGTTGAACACCAGATGCAGGTCCAGCGCCCCTCCCGGTTGGCCGTAGCCGAGGGCGTTGAGCCGCCGCAGCCCCGCCAGGCTGGCGGCGAACACCCCGTTGCCCCGCTGCCGGTCGACGTTGTCTTCCAGATAGCAGGGCAGTGAGGCCACCACCGCCACCCCCTGATCGGCCAGGAAATCCGCCAGGTCCTCCTGGCCGGGCTCCTCGAGGATCGTGAGATTGCAGCGGTCGATCACCTTCACCCCCGCGGCCCGGGCATCGCCCACCAGCGTGCGGAAGCCGGGATGGAGCTCGGGGGCGCCGCCGGTGAGGTCGAGGCAGCCCAGGCCCCGGGCCTGCAACACCGGCACGATCAGGGCGAGGGTGGCGGCATCCATGCTCTCGCTGCGGCTGGGGCCGGCGTTCACATGGCAGTGGGAGCAGCTCTGGTTGCAGCGGTAGCCCAGGTTCACCTGCAGGGTGGTGAGCGCGTCGCGGCGCAGCGGCGGGAAGGCTGCCGGGGCTGTGGATGGCGACGGGACGGTCATCGGGGGAGGCTAGGGACCCCTGCGCCTTCCTGGTTCCCATGGCTCCCCAGCTGCTCCGGCCCGACCAGCGCCGCAAACAGGACCCCGGCGATGACGCCCTCTTCTATGCCGATCCCCGCTTCGTGCAGCACCTCGACGCCGCCTTCCGGCAGCGCCTGACCGAGCTGTATCGCGAATGCCTGCCGGAGGGGGCGGTGGTGCTCGATCTGATGAGCAGCTGGGTGAGCCACCTGCCGGAGGAGGGGAGCTACGCCACGGTGATCGGCCACGGGCTCAATGCGGCGGAGCTGGCGGCCAACCCCCGCCTCGATCGCCACTGGGTGCAGAACCTCAACCAAAAGCAGATCCTGCCCCTCGAAAACGCCAGCGTGGATGCGGTGCTGGTGGTGGCCGGCTGGCAGTACCTGCAGGAGCCGGAGGCGGTGGCGGCCGAGCTGGCCCGGGTGGTGCGTCCCGGCGGCCAGCTGATCGTGGCCTTCAGCAACCGCATGTTCGCCACCAAGGCGCCGCAGGTGTGGTTGGAGGGCAGCGATCGGGAGCGGCTCACCCTGGTGGCCGAGGTGGTGGCGGCCCACGGCTGGCGGGTGGAGCGGGTGCTGGCGGAATCCACCCGCGCCAGCGGTCCCCTGGGTTGGCTGGGGGGTCAGGGGGATCCCTTCTTTGCGGTGATCGCCCGGCGCGATGGCCCCAGCTCTGACTAGAACGCCAGTAGTGCTGCCCTTCGGATGAGTCCCGACCTGCTTGTGATCACGGCCAGCCATGGGCAGAACCTGCTCCTGGCGGAGCGCTTCGCCGCCAGCGCCCAGGGGCGAGGGCTCCAGGCCGAGGTGCTCGATCTCACCGAGCTGCCCCTGCCTCTCTACACATCCCGGCGCCACGCGGTTGAGGGGATCCCGGCGGAGGTGGCCGGCCTGAGCCAGCGCCTCGCCGCCGCCCCCCGCTGGCTGATCTGCGCTCCGGAGTACAACGGTTCGATCCCGCCGGTGCTCACCAGCGCCATCGCCTGGCTGTCGGTGCAGGGGGACGACTTCCGCTCCCTCTTCAACGGCCGGCCGATCGCCATCGCCACCCACTCCGGCGGCGGTGGCGTGGAGGTGCTCGCCGTTCTGCGCATCCAGCTCGCGCACCTCGGCGCCCATGTGGTGGGCCGCCAGCTGGTGGCCACCCGGGCCAAGCCGGCCAAGGACGAGAGCATTGACGACCTGATTGCCCGGTTGAGCCAGCTGCAGCCCATTGAGGTCTGAGCCCCAGTCGGAGCACCCTGCTTCTGATCCCTGTGGCCCTTCAGATCCTTCTGGCCCTTCCCAACCTTTCGCTGCCAACCCCGCCATGCCCGATCCCGCCGCGCCGTTGTTCCAGCCCCTGACCGTGGGGCCTCTCCAGCTTCCCAATCGGCTGCTGATGGCCCCGCTCACCCGCTGCCGGGCCCAGGACGGCCACGTGCCCGGCCCGCTGATGGCGACGCACTACGCCCAGCGCGCCTCGGCGGGCCTGATCATCGCCGAGGCGACGATGGTCATGGAGGGCAATTCCGCCTTCTGGCGGGAGCCGGGCATCTACAGCCCGGAGCAGGTGGAGGGCTGGCGAGGGGTCACCGAGGCCGTGCACCGCGCCGGTGGGCGGATCGTGCTGCAGATCTGGCATGGGGGCCGGGCCTGCCACCCGTTGCTCAACGGTGGCCGCCAGCCGGTGGGCCCCAGCCCGCTGGCAATCCGTGAGGGCACCGTGGCGACCCCGGAGGGGCCCCAGCCCTATGTGGTGCCGCGGGAGCTGGCGGATGGGGAGTTGCCCGCGATTGTGGAGGGGTTCCGCCAGGCCGCCCGCAACGCCATCGCCGCCGGCTTCGACGGGGTGGAGGTGCATGGGGCCAACGGCTACCTGCTCGATGCCTTCCTGCGCGATGGCAGCAACCGTCGCGAGGGTCCCTATGGCGGTCCGATCGCCGGCCGGGCCCGGCTGCTGCTGGAGGTGCTGGCGGCGGTGCGGCCCGAGACGCCGCTGATGGGCCTGCGCCTCTCGCCGCTCAACAGCTTCAACGACATCGAGGACAGCGATCCGGTGGCCCTGGTGCGCTGGCTGGCGGAGCGGCTCGATGCCGCCGGTGTCGACTACCTGCACCTGATGCGCGCCGATTTCCTCGGCCGCCAACAGGCGGATGTGATGACGCCGGCCCGCGAGGGCTACCGGGGTGTGCTGATCGCCAATATGGGCTACGACGCCACCGAAGCCGCCGCCGCCATCGTGGCCGGCGCGGTGGATGCGGTGGCGTTCGGCACCGCCTTCCTGGCCAATCCGGATCTGCCGGAGCGAGTGCGTCGTGGTGCGCCGCTCCTCAGCCCCGATCCGGCCACCTACTACACCCCCGGTCCCGCCGGGTACACCGACTACCCCAGCCTGCCGCCCGCCTGAAACGCCCGGCCTTTCCCCCCTCTTCCCTGATGGCCCGCCCCGCCCCGATCGTGTTGCTGCCGCTGGCTCTGGCGGCCCTGGCCCTGCCGGCCGCCGCCCAGCAGGCCCAGGGGGCTCGGGTGTCGGAGGCCTGCGCCACGATGCCCCAGCCGGTGGTGGCGTTGATCGTCCTGGCGGTTTGTCTGGCGGTGGTGCTGTGCCTCAGCCAGATCGCCCTCCTGCTGAAGCGTTCGCGCTGGTCGTTGGCGAACGCCCTTTCGGAGGTGATCGAGCTCAAGGTGCCGGTGGATGCCGCCTGGACGTCGTCCCAGGGTGATCTGCAGGCCCGCCTGGAGTCGCGCCAGGCGGCGGGTATGGCGTCCCCCGCCGAAACGCCCACCATGCTGCGGGTGCTCGAGCCCAGCAGCAGCCGCCTGATCGCCCTGGTGGGGATGGTGGTGATCCTGTTGATGTACGTGGGCTTCGGGTTGTTCGCGCTCTACACCTTTGGCCTCACCTGCCAGATGCCCTCCTCCACGGGCAGTGTCACCACCTTCCTGTACAGCGGCATGGCCCTGTTCGCGCCCTACGTGGCCAACAAGGTTTCGGAGGTGTTCCGCCCGGTGACGCCCGCCCACGCCACGCCATCAGCGTCGGCAGGAGTCGCTGCTTCCCATTCCTCTCCTTCGGTTCTTGCCACCTCGGGTCCCGCCGCCTCGGCTCACGCAACGTGGACAAGCGCGCCGTTGGCCACCCCTACGGCCCCAGCCTCGGCAGCGCCCCCGGCAACGCCATCTCCCTCCCAACCACAACCCGTCGCAGCGCATCCCGCCACACCGCCCCAGCCGCCAGCGGCCCGGTCAGTGGCCACCCAGCCGCCAGCGCCGAAGCCCGCCGTCGCCCAGCCCGCCGCGCCGGTCGATCCGCTGGCGGCGGCGGAGCAGATGATCGCGTCGTTCGAGGGGTTCCGCTCCCAGGCCTATCCCGATCCCCTCAGCGGCGGCGAGCCCTGGACCATCGGCTTTGGCTTCACCCGCTGGCAGGGCCAGCCCGTCCCCCCGGGCCTCACCATCAGCCGCCCGGAGGCCGACGCCGCCCTCGCCGAGGGGGTGCGGGCCTGCGCCGCCCACCTGGCCGGCACCATCCCCCACTGGGCGGAGATGGACGACCACCAGCGCTGTGCCCTGATCGATTTCGCCTGGAACCTCGGCCAGGACTTCTACGGCGATGAGGCCAACTTCGCCACGATCAGCCGCGATCTACGCGAACGCCTCTGGGACGCGGTGCCCACCGACCTGCTGCTGTACTGCAACCCCGGCACCGCGGTGGAGGCGGGCCTGCGCCGCCGCCGCCAGGCGGAGGCCGATCTCTGGCGCCAGGGCTGGCCGCGGCCGGTCACCGCTCCTCCATCCGCCGCCGCCAAGCCGGCTACCGCCCCGCTGGCCCACCCCAATCCGCTGCCGGTGCCTTGGTTTGAC
>CAIVPT010000195.1 GCA_903907855.1 uncultured Synechococcaceae cyanobacterium
CCAGGGGGTCGAGATGGTGGGGATGGAGTTCATTGCCCGGCGCCACACTCACCGACCCCGCCGCCCCCCGCAGCCGCGGCGGCACCGGCAGGGGGGCGGCGCAGGCCCAGCAGAGGCCGCTGGCTTGCTGCGCGGGGAAGTTTTCCTGGCCGCAGGCCGGGCAGAGGCGCCGCTGATCCAGGCAGCTGGCCAGCGCTTGGCGCCATTGGCCGGTGAGGGCGCGGCGGGCCGGGTCGCTGAGCCCCTCGCCGAAGCTGCGCTCGAACAGCTCCTGCAGGAAGCGGGGATAGATCGGCCAGGTGAGCAGCACCCCGGCGTGCTCCACCGGGTCGGGCCGGTTGCGGGCATCCCGCGGATCGAACACGAACACCGGGTCTTCCGCGTAGAGACGGCGGCGGGCGGCCAGATCGAGGCAGGGGATCGCCTGCTCCAGCGCCCCCTTGAACGGGTCGTGGCGGGTGAGCAGATGAAACAGCAGCGCCGCCAGTGAGAAGAGGTCGGAGCCGCCGTCGGGCTTCTGACGCCCCAGGGCCACCTCCGGCGCCATGAATCCCCAGGTGCCGATCACCGCCCCGCCCCCGCGGCCGCTCACGGTCACGTTGTCGTTGTCGCCGATCAGGATCCGGCCCCGTTCGGCATCGAGAAACAGGTTGCCCAGGGAGATGTCCTTGTAGCAAAGGCCCCGGCTGTGGAGCGCATGGAAGGCGCTGGCGAGAAAGAAGCTGGCCCGCAGCACGTTCTGCAGACTGATCACCACCCTTCCGGCCACATGCTCCGCGGCGCCGCAGTACCCAGGCGGCCGTAGCGGCATCAGGTAGCCCAACCCCTTCGCCGCCGGCAGGCCGAGCAGGGCCAGGGGCCAGAGGAAATCCGGATGGGGCGCGCCGCGACGGATGCTCTCCGCCAGCCGTTCCGCCAGTTCGGGGTCGCGGCGCAGGGTGGCCGGCGGCAGCCACTTCAGCGCCAGCGGCTCGCCGCCCACCTCCACCGCAAACACCTGCCCCTGGGCGCCGCCCCCCAGCCCCCGCTGGATCAGCACCGGCTCCTCGCTGCCGGACAACCGCAGACGACGGCCGATGGGAAGCAGCCAGTGCATCAGCTCCGCTGGCCGAGGGAGCGCCGCAGGCCGAGGTGGTGCGCCTGGGCCGTCGCCTGATCGGCGAAGCGATGGCGGTGGGCCCGGCCATCCCGCAGGGTGACCTGCAGGGTGTGTTCCCGCCGCCGCGCCAGGGCGAGGGCCAGGGCCACCCCTCCCACCTGCCAGGGCCAGAAGATCCAGGGGAAGGGCAGCAGCAGCAGCCCCCCCAGGCAGCCCAGCACCCACCAGCTGAACAGCTGGGGATGGCAGGCTTCGCTGCGCAGCTCCACCGAGCGGATCTGATCCAGCGGCACCTGGTGTCCGGCCACCGCCACCGAGCCAGACAGGCTGGCGGTGCTGGTTGCGGCGGAGGCCTGAACGGCGGAGCCAGAGGCGGAGGTGGACCTTGAGGCGGAAGGGGAGGTGGAGGGGGAAGCGGAGGCGGAGGCGCGCAGCGGTGCAACCGGAGGCGAAGGCGGCGAAAGAGACGCAGCCGGAGAAGGAGGCGCAGCCGGAGAAAGAGGCGCAGCCGGCGCAGCCGAGGGCGGTGTTGGTGACGAGCGCGGCGGCGACGGAG
>CAIVPT010000196.1 GCA_903907855.1 uncultured Synechococcaceae cyanobacterium
ACCCCCCGTCGCCGATGCTCTCCCCTCTACGCCAGTACGGCATCGTTACGGCCAACTACTGGGCCTTCACCCTCACCGATGGGGCCCTGCGCATGTTGGTGGTGTTCCATTTCCACCAGCTGGGCTACTCCAGCCTCACCATCGCCCTGCTGTTTCTCTTCTACGAGTTCTTCGGCATCGTCACCAACCTCTGCGGCGGCTGGATCGGCGCCCGCTACGGGCTGCGGCTCACCCTCTGGAGCGGCACCTGGCTGCAGATCGCGGCGCTGCTGATGCTTGTGCCGGTGTCGGCCAGCTGGCCAAAGTTGCTGTCGGTGGCGTATGTGATGGCGGCCCAGGCGCTGAGCGGCATCGCCAAGGACCTCAACAAGATGAGCGCCAAGAGCGCGATCCGGGCCGTAATTCCCGCCACCGCCACCGCCACCGCCACCGCCACCGGCGACGACGATGGCAATGGCGCCAATGCAGGCGAAGCGCGCCTGTTTCGCTGGGTGGCGATCCTCACCGGCTCCAAGAATGCCCTCAAGGGGGTGGGCTTCTTCCTCGGGGGCGTGCTGCTCACCACCCTGGGCTTCAACGTCGCGGTGCTGGTGATGGCGGCCGGGCTGGCGGTGGCGTTCCTGATCACCCTGCCCCTGCCGGCGGACCTGGGCCAGATGAAAAAGAAGGCGCCCTTCGCATCGCTGTTCTCCCCTTCCCAGGGTGTCAACGTGCTCTCCTTGGCGCGCTTTTTCCTCTTCGGTGCCCGCGACGTCTGGTTTGTGGTGGCCCTGCCGGTGTTCCTGGAGGGCGCCCTGGGCTGGCGCTTCTGGGAGGTGGGCGGCTTCCTGGGGCGGTGGGTGATCGGCTACGGGTTCGTGCAGGGGGCTGCGCCATCGCTGCGGCGGCTTTGGGGCGACGGCACGCCTCCGGGCCCCTCGGCGGTGTCGTTCTGGGCGGCGCTGCTCACCGCCGTTCCCGCCCTGATCGCGGTGGCCCTGGCCCGCAGCGGCCATGGCGGCCTGGCGGTGGTGGCCGGCCTGGCGGTATTCGGCGTGGTGTTCGCCATGAATTCGTCGATCCACAGCTACATGGTGTTGGCCTATTCCGGTGCCGAGGCGGTGAGTCTGAACGTGGGCTTCTATTACATGGCCAACGCCGCCGGCCGGCTGGTGGGCACGCTGCTCTCCGGCGGATTGTTCCTGGTGGGGGGCGGCGGCGCCGCGGGTCTGCAGGCGTGCCTGTGGGGCTCCACCGTGCTGGTGGCGCTCTCCTGGCTCACGAGCCTGCGGCTTCCGGCCCTGGCGCGGCCGGCCACGGCGGCAACGGGCTGAGGCTGGAGAGGGCGACACGGCACTCGGGCCGCAGCAGCCGGCCGCTGAGTTCGCGCCAACGCGCCCATTCGATTGCCCGCTGCCGCTCCAGCTCCGCCTGAAGCCCCCGGCTCGCCGACCGCGGCACCGCCGCCGCCTCCTCGTGCAGCAGGCCCTCCAGCACCTGCAGGTCGTGCAGCTCCCCCAACACGCCCTGGGCCTGCTTGAGGGCGGCGATCCAGTCGTGGCGGGAGCCCTCAAGCGGTTCCCCAAGGGCTTCCAGGCTGTAGCGCACCCCCTTGATCCGCTTGCGCAGCGCATGCAGCTCCGGATCGCGGGGCTGGCCGGCCCACCAGCCAGGATGGAGGAAGAGGGCACCCGAGAGGGGCCGATGCCACTCGGACTGCCAATCCGCCAGGGGTTCCTGGCCGAGGGCGGTGAACTGGGGCCGCCGCTGCCAGCGATCGATCTTCCGGAGCAGCCGCTCGGTGCGGGGGGACGAGAGGGCCTCCTGTGCTGTGTGGAACGCCCGCTGCCGCCGCCGCGCTAGGCGCCGCAGCAGGGGCCGCAGCGCCTGGTGGTCCGCCGGATCGAGGCGGGGCAGCAGTTGGCCCTGCAGGCGCTCCCCCAACACATCGAGGTCGCGGGTCGCGCCGGTGCAGCGGGCGAGCGAGGCGATGCGTGCGGCGCGCACCCCACGCGGCAGCACCAGGGCAGGTCCGAAGAGGGAGAGCACCGTGCGCAGGCGCCGCAGGCTGACGCGAACCTGATGCAGCGGTTCGCGATCCCCATCCCGCAGCACCTCGCGCTGCAGCTGCGAGAGACGGCGGCCATGGCCCTCGATCAGGGCCCGGGCGTGGGCCCCGTTGCTGAGGGGATCTGCCGTGGCCATGCCGCTGGCCGTGGCCGTGGGCGTGGCGATGGCGGGGGAAGGGGAGTCCAGCGGTGCGGCCCCGGAGCTCACTCCAGCTTGGACCAACCCGGCACGGTTATCTCCGGCCGCCGGCGCCTTTCTCCCTTGCCCTCAACCGACCGCCTCGCAGGCGAACTCCTGCCGATCCCCGCCGGGGCGGCGCAAAAGCAGGCGGGCATGGCCTGGATCGTCCTGCCGCCAGAACCATTTGCCATCGCTGTAGCTGGGGACGCCTGCGTTGTTGGTGCGAGGCAGGGGCAGCTGTTGCCCCTGCCAACGCAACACCACAGAGGCACCGGGCAGGGTG
>CAIVPT010000197.1 GCA_903907855.1 uncultured Synechococcaceae cyanobacterium
CCCACCGTGCTCGTGCCCAGCAGCTCGATCACCTTCGGCAGATCCAGCCCCGCCAGCCATTCGCTGTTGCGCCGCACCTCCAGGCGCCCGGGCGTTTCGAAATCCAGCAGCGCCCGCTCCCGCGGCTGCCCCAATCCCAGCTGCACCAGGTACGTTTCCGCGTGCGCCTCCACCTCCGCGGCACTCAGCTGCACCCTGGTGGCGCTCTTGCCGGTGGGATCGCCGATGCGGGCCGTGAAATCCCCCAGGATCAACACCGCCGTATGGCCCGCCTCCTGAAACGCCCGCAGCCGGCGGAACAGGATCGAATGGCCCAGGTGGATGTCGCTGCCGGTGGGGTCGATGCCCAGCTTCACCCGCAGCGGCCGACCCGTGCGCTGCGCCTCCGCCAGCCGCGCCGCCAGGGAGGCCTCCGCATCGGCCGGATCGCCGGCGGGGAACAGATCGGCCAGGCCCCGGCTCACCCAGGCCGGCAGGGGCGCCGTCTCTGCCGCCACCTCACCTGTCACCACTCCCCCTACTCGCTGCTGCTCCACCGCCCGATCCAGCCGCCGTCCGGGATCGTATGGCAGGGGCTGGCCCAGGCCGAAGCAGCGGCAGGGATCAGCCGGCGGCCTCCAGCTGGCTCTTCATCCGATCCAGCGTCAGCTGCATCTGCTGGAACATCGTTTCGGGGGTCAGGCCGAACTGGCCCAGCTGGGTGCGCAGCTGCTCCACCGTGAGCTGCGCCTGGAAATCCTCCGACAGCTCGAAGCGCTTCATGAACACCCGGTAGCGATCCATGATCGCCTCCATGCGCTCGATGTAGAGCTTTTTGCCCTCTCGATCAAATTTGCCGTATTCGCCCCCCAGCTGCATCAACTGCTGGTAATCACCAAACAGGCTCTTGGCTTCGTCCTGCACGATGTCGGAATCGAAGAAGGCCATGGCGACGCGGGGGGTGAACGGGCGCATTGGCTCAAATTCTGGGGAACGCGAGCGCCGATGCGAGGTGCGGATCCACGCATCACCGCGCCGCGTCGACCGTCTGCACTCCTCCGGCCCGCTTCGCAGAATGGGATCGCCCCCCCCAGGCCCCGCCGTGGACTTCACCCCCCTGCTGGCCCAGTTGCAGGAAAACAGCGCCCTTACGTGCGACCTGCTGCGCGGCGCCCGGGTGGTGATCTGCCTGGGCAGCCGCGCCCAGATCAGTTTCCTCGTCTGCAGCCGCGTCAACGACGGCAAGATCGTCGGCGCCGCCACCACCGAGGCCGAGGGCCTGGCCCTGGTGCAGCAGCTGGCGCCCGATTTCCTCTTCGTGAGCGATGAACTCGAGCAGGGCAGTGGCGTCGATCTGGTGGTGGCCGTCAAGCGGCATCCGGAGGGGCCGCGCACCCTGCTGATGGTGCGGGAGGAGCGCCAGCGCACCGCCATCCGCCGCGCCTTCGAGGCCGGCTGCGACGGCATCCTGCTGGAGGAGGGCATGGGCCTGGGCTTCGGCCTGGAGGCCATCCGCACGGTCTGCGGCGGCGGCATCTTCCTCGACCGCGCCCTCGGCCCCACCCTGCTCGGCGCCCTCGAGGCCCAGGAGGCCGGCCACCCCCACTCCCCCCTCAGCCCGCGCGAACACGACGTGCTGGAGCGGCTGGTGCGCGGCGAAAGCAACGCCGACATCGCCGCCAACCTCACCATCTCCATCGACACGGTCAAGACCCATCTGCGCAACCTGCTGCTGAAGCTGCGCGCCCGCGACCGCACCCAGGCGGCGGTGCGGGGCCTGCAGCTCGGCCTGGTCGACTGGCCCGAACCGCTGACTGACCGCTAAGTTCGGGCCCGTTGTATGGCTGTGCGGGCGGCGATGGCCAGGCGTCCCTGGTTGGATCCGCTGGCGCGACGGCTGTTGATCGCAGCCGGCCAGCTGCCGCCTGATCCGGCCGATCCCCCGGCCCCGGCTCCCCGCCATCCGGAGGCCGCGGCCCCGGCGAACTCCGACCACCAGGAACAGGTGGAAACCGAGCTGCTCGGCCTGCGCCTGGCCCACAACCCCGGCCTGCGCCTGCGCGACGCCGATGAGGTGCGCCGCGCCGCGAGCCTGGGCTGGAGCCTCGATGTGAATCGCGCCACCGCCGCCGACTGGCTGCGCCTGCCCGGCTGCAGCGCCCCCCAGGCCGACCTGCTGCTGCGGCTCCAGGCCGGCGGCGTGCAGCTCAGCGGCCCCGAGGATCTCCAGCGCCTGCTCGACCTCGACGACGCACGCCTGCGCGCCTGGCTGCCCCTGCTGCGCTTCCACTGGTACGGCGAGCCGGCGGCGGCCGCACCCGCGCCGCTGGCCATCAACCGGGCCGCCGCCGCCGAGCTGGAGGAGCGCCTCGGGCTTTCCCCCGACCGGTGCCGCCGCCTGCTGCGCGAACGGGGCCAGGCCCCCTTCCGCGACCTGGCCGAGCTGCAACAGCGCCTGCAGCTGCCCGCTTCGCTGGTCGAAACATGGATCGGACGGGTGTCGTTCGATCCGCCGCGGCCCGGGCCCGCCCTGCCCCCCACCGCCGGCCGGCCCTGATGCCCCCGAGCGATCCACGCCGGCCGATGGGCCGCCAAGGCGATCTCTTCGCCAGCGACGCCCTCGCCGGCACCCCCATCGCCGGCGACAGCGCCCCGCCGCCGCCGCCGCCCCTGCTGCGTCGCCAGCTGCTGGAGTGGCAGGCGCGGGTGGGCGCCCACCAGGGGCCCCTGTTCGCCCTGGCCGACGCCCCCGGGCCATCCGAGATGGCGGCCGGCCAGGGCTCCCTCTTCGCCCCCGGCGACCACGGATCAAGCGCCAACGCGGCCGGATCGGGCGATCCCCAGACCGCCGCCGCCGGCCTCGATCCCCTCGCCCTGGCGCCCCAGAGCCTCTCCTTCTGGCGCTGGCCCAGCGCCCCCCACCAGGGCGCCGCCCTCTACCTGGTACTCGACCGCCCCGCCGATCCCGCCCCGCCCCTGCTGCTCTACGTGGGCGAGACGGGCCACGCCGACCGGCGCTGGAAGGGAGACCACGACTGCAAGAGCTACCTGGCGGCCTACGGCGAGGCCCTCGCCACCGCCGGCCTCGAGGCGCGGCTGAGCATCCGCTTCTGGCTCGATGTGCCCGCCGCCATCGGCCCCCGCCGCGCCCTCGAGCAGGCCCTGATCCGCCGCTGGCTGCCGCCCTTCAACAAGGAAACCCGCGGCCGCTGGACCACCCCCTTCACCGCCGATGCGGACTGACCCCTGCCGCGCCGATCCCGGCTGAGGACTGGCGGCCCGTCTGGCTACGATCACGGCCCGCCCCGCGCCGGCCCTGGAGCATGGAATTCCGTTGTCTCGCCCATTCCGGCAACGTCCTGGAGGCCTGGCACGGAGACACCCTGGCGGTGGGCGTGTTCCGCGACGCGGAACACCCGGGCCGCGCCCAGCTCACCGAGCTCTTCGGCCCGGCCCTGGAGGAGCACCTGCAGCTGCGCCGCTTCAAGGCCAAGCCCGGCGAATGCCTCTGCATTGAGCGCCTCGGCCAGTCCCCCTCCACCCTGGCGATCGTCGGCCTGGGCGACGCCGCCGATTTCCACCTCACCGCCCTGCGCCATGCGGTGGCCAGCGCCACCCGCATCGCCTCCAAGGTGGGCTGCCAGCACATGGGTCTGCTGATGCCCGTGGAGGGCCTCGGGGCCGCCGCCGCCGCCGCCGCCATGGCCGAAGCGGCCCGCCTCAGCCTCTACGCCGACCAGCGCTTCAAAAGCGAAGCGGAGCCCCGCAGCCTGCCCGAGCAGGTCACGCTCCTGGGCCTGGGGGAGGCGGGGGCTGAGGGGCTCAGCCACCTCGATGCGATCTGCGGCGGCGTGGAGCTCGCCCGCCAGCTGGTGGCCGCCCCCCCCAACGTGGCCACCCCCCAGGCCCTCGCCGATGTGGCGGCCGAGATCGCCAGTCAATACGGAATGGAGCTGAAGGTGCTCGAGCGGGCCGACTGCGAAGCCCTGGGCATGGGCGCCTTCCTCGGGGTGGCGCAGGGCTCCGACCTCCCGCCCAAGTTCATCCACCTCACCTACCGGGGCGCCGGCGAGACGCTGCGGCGGGTGGTGCTGATCGGCAAGGGGCTCACCTTCGATTCCGGCGGCTACAACCTCAAGACGGGCGGCTCCCAGATCGAGATGATGAAGTACGACATGGGCGGCAGCGCCGCCGTGCTCGGGGCCGCCCGCGCCATCGGCCAGCGCCGGCCCGAGGGGGTGGAGGTGCACGTGATCGTGGCCAGCTGCGAAAACATGATCAGCGGCAACGCCATCCACCCCGGCGACATCCTCACCGCCTCCAACGGCACCACGATCGAGATCAACAACACCGACGCCGAGGGGCGCCTCACCCTGGCCGATGCTCTCGTGTATGCCAGCAAGCTCGAACCCGACGCGATCGTGGACCTGGCCACCCTCACCGGCGCCTGCGTGATCGCCCTGGGCGAGGAGATCGCCGGCCTGTGGACCAACAGCGACCTGCTGGCCGACGGCCTGCTCTCCGGCGCCACCGCCGGCGGCGAGGCCCTTTGGCGCATGCCCCTGCGCGATTCCTACCGCGACGGCCTCAAGAGCACCCTGGCGGACTTCAAGAACACCGGCCCGCGGCCCGGCGGCTCGATCACCGCCGCCCTGTTCCTGCGGGAATTCGTGCCCCGCGAGATCCCCTGGGCCCACATCGACATCGCCGGCACCGTCTGGAGCGACAAGCCCCGGGGCCAGAATCCTGCCGGCGCCACCGGCTTCGGCGTGCAGACCCTGGTGAACTGGATCTGCGACGGAGCGCCGGCCTAGGTTGGCCCCTGCTGCGCCGGTGCCGATGGCCGTTCCCAAGATCCGGTGGTACGTCAAGGCCCAGCTCGGCGTGCTGCTGCTCCCTGCCGGCCTGTGCGTCTTTGGCGAGGCGGTGATCCGCAAGGCGTTCCAGCCGGAGCGCGGCCCCTGGTTCTGGTACGGCACCCTCGGCCTGATTCTGATCAACGCCGGCGTGGGCCTGATGATCGAAAGCGGCCTGCTGCGGGGCTACCCCGGCCGCCTGCGCGACTGAGGGGCCTCAGGCGGCGGCCACACCGCGGGGGCCACGGGAGCGATCCGCAGCGGTGGGACGGGGCCGGTCGGCGCTGCAGCCCGCCGCCAGGGGGGCCTCCAGCTCATGGATCTGCCAGTGGGCCCGCTCACCGCAGGTGGCGAGCACCTGGTCGAGCTGCTCGGCCGCATCGGCCGGCGTGGCGTAAGGGCCGATGTGACGGGTCTGCAGACCGTCGCGGATGGTCAGCAGATACATACACAGCCGATCGCGAAGAACCCCATAACGCTAAGGCCAGCAGACGGGGATGAATAGGGGCAAAGCCCGCACCTCAAGGGGTTTTCGGGGCAACCGTTGCCTCCGCTACCTTCAGAATTTCCATAGATTCCGTATCGACAAGCTGACGCGCCGGCGCCTGGGCCGTGCTGCCCCCCCACGGCGTGGCGCCCCGGGCCCGGCTGCCCCACACCGCGTCGAGCCGCTTGTCACGCCCGCATGACCAGCGGTAGTAGCGGTACTGCAGGCCATTGCGACGGGCGTAGTTCTGGTGGTAATCCTCCGCCGGCCAGAACTTGCTCAGCGCCTTCACCTCCACCTTCAGGGCCGACGCGGGCCGGCCCAGCTCCCGC
>CAIVPT010000198.1 GCA_903907855.1 uncultured Synechococcaceae cyanobacterium
GCAATGGTTTCGACGGGGCATAAGGAGGGTGACTGAAGCCTGCTCGGTAAGAGCAAACCCGTAACAGCGAACAACATCGTTCGTTTCTCCCGTCAAGCCGCCCCTGTGGCTGCCTGACACTCTTAACGGAGACGGGGTGAGGTCAGCCTTGTCACCCAAATGACCCATGGGGGCCTGGAAGGGCCCCTTTCACTTTTCTGGAACCAGGACTGGGGCCAGCCTCCCTCCTTCACGAGCAAGGCCCTGGAAGCGAGCCAGGGACGCGTACGGTATCCTGTACAGGCCTGGTGATTGTCCATGGACGCCATCTCCTACACCGCCGCCAGGGCCAACCTGGCGCAGACCATGAAGCGTGTCTGTGCCGACCATGAGCCCCTGATCATCACGCGCAATGGTGAACCCTCTGTGGTGATGTTGTCGCTGGACGACTTCAAGGCCTTGGAGGAGACCGCCTATCTGCTGCGTTCACCACGCAATGCACGGCGGCTGATGGACGCCGTCGACAGCTTGGAAGCAGGCCGTGGCCAGGACCATGTTCTGGTGGAATGAAACTGGTCTTCGCGGAACAAGCCTGGGAGGACTACCTCCATTGGCAAGCCACCGATCGAAAGCTGCTCCAACGCATCCATGCCTTGATCAAGGAAGCCAGCCGGACCCCATTCGAAGGGTCCGGCAAGCCTGAGCCGCTCCGGCACGCCCTTTCCGGCTTCTGGTCTCGGCGCATCAACGAAGAACATCGGATGGTCTACAAGGTGGATGGCGACAGCCTGCTGATCGCCCAGTTGCGCTATCACTACTGAGAGAATCACTTCTCGGCTTCCCCAGCTCCTGTCGTTGAGGGATTAGGAGCACACCCCAGTCCAGCCAAACCGTAGTAAGTTCAACTACAGCCAACGACACCCCATGGCCCAGACGCGCGGAGCCGGCGCCCCTCAGGCTGTGCGGCTGCCTCAGGAATTGCTGGAACGAATCGACCGCTATGCCGCTCGCTTGGAGGGCGAGCTGCATCTTTCGGTGAGCCGCAGCGATGCCCTGCGCCGCCTGCTCACCCTCGCCTTGGAAGACGCCGAGGACACCGCCGAGGCGGAATCGATCCTGCGGGCCAATGAACCGCGTGTTAGCTGGGAGGAGCTGAAAGCCAGTTCTGAAACGCCCGCTCCTGTGCACGGTTCTTGACCTACCGGATTCAATTCGTCCGCTCAGCCGCCAAGGCCTACAGCCGCCTGGATCCGGTGCTGCAACGGCGGGTGGATCGGGAACTCCACCGCCTCGGGGAAACGCCCCGCCATGCCGGTGTGATCCGCCTGCAATCCGCCGATGAGCTCTACCGCGTGCGGATCGGCGACCTGCGCCTGCTGTTCAGCGTGGAGGATCAGATTCTGCTGGTGCTGATCGTCAAGATCGGCCACCGTGGCTCGGTCTATCGCGGCTAAGCACCCACACACCCATCCTTGCCACCCCATCCTCAACATCCCATGGGCACCGAAGCCAACCGCATCGTTCAGAAGCTCTGGAGTTACTGCACCGTGCTCCGCGACGACGGGCTCTCTTATGGCGACTACCTGGAGCAGCTCAGTGTGCTGCTCTTCCTCAAGCTCGCCCATGAGCAGACCCAGCCGCCCTGGAACCAGGAATCACCCGTGCCCGAGGGCTACGACTGGAGCACCTTGGTGGGGAAGGACGGCGTTGAGCTGGAATCCCAGTACCGCCGCGTGCTGGAGTACCTCGGCAAACAGCACGGCCTGCTTGGTCTGGTGTTCCGCAAGGCCCAGAATAAAATCCAGGATCCCGCCAAACTCAAGCGCCTCATCTCCGATCTCCTCGATAAAGAGCGCTGGATGATCCTCAGCGCCGACATCAAGGGCGATGCCTACGAAGGCCTGCTGGAACGCAATGCCCGCGATACCAAAAGCGGCGCCGGCCAATACTTCACGTCCAGGCCCCTGATCGACGGAATCATCGAATGCTTGGCCCCACAGCCAGGGGAAACGATGATCGATCCCGCCTGCGGCACCGGTGGCTTCCTGATCGCCATGTTCCTCTATATCGTGGAACATTTCCGCGAGATGACCCGAGAGCAACGGGATCATCTCCGCCACCAGGCCCTGCATGGCATCGACATCGTGCAGTCGGTGATTCGGCTCTGTGCCATGAACCTGCTGCTTCACAACGTGGGGCCTACGGCGGTACAGATCAACGAGGTGCGCCGCCAACTGCTGGCCGAAGGTGTGCCGTCTGATCAGGTGGATGCCCGGCTCGATGCACTCCTGCCGGTTCGCACGGATGATGCCCTGCGGGAGCTGGGATCCAGGCGCTACAACATCGTGGCCACCAACGTTCCCTTTGGGCGCAAGTCTTCGATCAAGGTGATCGGCGAGGAGGGTGCTGTTGACAGCGAAGCCATCACCTACCAACGGGATGACTTCTGGGCCACCACCTCCAACAAGCAACTCAACTTCGTGCAGCACATCAAGTCGCTGCTCACGATCAATGGCCGCGCCGCCGTGATCGTGCCCGACAACGTGCTCTTCGAAGGTGGCGCCGGTGAGGTGATCCGCCTGAAGCTCCTCCACGAGTGCGACGTGCACACCCTGTTGCGCCTTCCCACCGGCATCTTCTACGCCCAGGGGGTGAAGGCGAACGTGCTTTTCTTTGATCGCCGCGCCGGCAGTGCCCAGGCCAGCACCAAACGGCTCTGGGTCTACGACCTTCGCACCAACAAGCACTTCACCCTCAAGACCAACCCGCTGCAGCGCTCCGATCTCGATGAGTTCGTGAGTCTCTACAAGCCTGCTGCCTTCGATCAACGCCAGCCCACCTGGAGCGAAGAAACTCCCGATGGCCGCTGGCGTAGCTACGAACTGGAAGACCTGCTGGCCCGCGACAAGATCAGCCTCGATCTGTTCTGGCTTAAAGACGACAGCCTGCTCGATTCCGACAATCTCCCGGAGCCCGACGTGATTGCCTCCGAAATTGCCGAAGACCTGCGCAGCGTCTTGGCGCAGATGGAGGAGATGCTCGGGGATCTGGACGTGAGTGGCGACCAGCCTGAGCCCAATGCCCTTGTAGTGCCCGTTCAGAACCGCAACCGGATTCGCTGCCCCGGCCCGTGATGCCCAGGTGCGCCGACCCCGGACGGCATTCCCTCCCTCCCGGGTCGGCAGGGCCCACCATCTGCCTGCGCCTGAGCCCGGAGAGTGGAATGCGTTCCGATCCGCCGCCATGGCCCCCTTCCGTTTGCCCCCAGTCGCCCCCGCAACGGCGCCCCTGCTGGCCACCGTTTCGGTGCTGCATGCCTTGGAGCCGGTGGCGGCCCGCTTGAGGGCGGTGTTCGGCGACTCCGGCGCGGCCCCCAGCGACCCCGACGGCCGCCTGGAGCGGGAGGGCCGGCTGGCGGTGTTTGAGGGGACTCCGCAGGAGGCCGAGCGGCTGGAGCGGGCCCTTGGCGCCCTGGGCCTCACCACCTCGATCAACCTGCGCCCCCTCAGGGAGCAGCGGGCCTGGATGGAGCCGCCGGCGCTGGAGACGCCCCGGGGAAGCCGCTCCAGGCCTTGAGCTCCTCCACCGTCTGCACCCCCTCCAGGCGCTGGCCCCCCTGCACCCAGGTGGGGAACACGCGCACGCCGGCCGCGGAGCAGCGCTCTCGGCCGGCCTCCTCTTTGTCGCACTCCACGTAGGGCAGCTGGTTGCCGGCCTGTTTGCCGAACAGATTCTTCTGCTGGAAGCAGGCGGGGCACCACCAGGCGCCGTAGAAAATCACCCCCCGCTTGCGCAACCAGTCGCTCAGGGCGAGCTGCTCGGCGCTGGAGGCCTTAAGAGCCTCTCCGATGGTGGGGGTGGTGCTCGCCCCCGCCCCCGCCTCGGCTCTGGCGCGGCTCGGTGCGGCCACGGTGGCCAATAGCAGCGCCGCCAGGCCGGCGGCCAGGGCCGGTGCCATCGGCCTGCCCTGTTGTGACGGATGGGACTGACGGGCGGGGCATCGGCGGGGCATCGGCCATCCGTGGGCTGCTGCCAAAACTTTAGGAGCGGCGCTGGGGTTGCCCAGGGCAACAGACTCCGCAGCAGACTCGCGGGCCAACGCGTTCGGCCTTCCCCCCTGCCCGTCTGGCGTCCGGCCAGGGAAAATGGCGGGACCGTCAGGATCCCCCTCCACCGCGATCCCGCCATGAGCTGCTGCCAATGAGCGTCAAAGGTTTCCGGGATTACTTCGAGGTGCTGGGGGTGGAGCGCGGCGCCGACGCCGACTCCATCAAGAAGGCCTTCCGCAAGCTCGCCCGCCAGTACCACCCGGATGTGAACCCGGGGGACGCCAGTGCCGAGGCGAAATTCAAGGAGATCAGCGAGGCCTACGAGGTGCTCTCCGATCCGGAGAAGCGCCGTCGCTATGAGCAGTTCGGCCAGTACTGGAGCCAGATGGGCGGCTCTGGCGGCGGGGCTGGGGCCGCCGGCTTCGATGTGGATTTCGGCCGCTACGGCAACTTCGACGACTTCATCAACGACCTGCTCGGCCGCTTCGGCGGGCCCCGGCGGCGGCGGTGGCGGCGGCTTCGGGGGGTTCGGCAGCGGCTTCCCGGGCGGCTTCAGCGGCGGGTTCTCCGGGGCCGGTGGGCGGGGTGCACCGGTGGATCTCGATGCCGAGGCCACCATCACCCTCAGCTTCTCCGATGCCTTCCGGGGTTGTGAGCGCACCTTGATGGTGAACGACGAGCGGGTGCAGGTGCGCATCCCGGCGGGCGTCAAGGGCGGCAGCCGGCTGCGGCTCAAGGGCAAGGGCAACCTCCAGCCCGGCACCGGCCGCCGTGGCGACCTCTATCTCAACCTCCAGCTCCAGCCCCACCCGGTGTGGCGCCTCGATGGCGATCAGCTGCGGGCCGAGCTGCCCTTGAGCCTCGATGAGCTCGCCCTCGGCGGTGAGGTGGTGGTGGCCACCCCCGATGGCGAGGCCACCGTGCAGGTGCCGCCAGGCATGAGCCTCGGCCGCTCCCTGCGGCTCAAGGGCAAGGGCTGGCCGCTGCGCAACGGCCGCGGCGATCTTCTGCTCACCCCCAGCCTGCGTCTGCCCGCCAGCCTCAGCGACCAGGAGCGCCAGCTGCTGGAGCAGCTGCGGCAGGCCCGCAGCGCCGACCCCCGTGAGGGCTGGCTCTTCTCCGCCCGCCTGTGAGCCTCCTCCGCCATCGACGCAGTTGGCGGTTGGCCCTCTCCCTGGTTGTGGTTTCGCTTGCCCTGGTGCTGGCGATCGGGCCGTTCACGCGCGCGCCCCGCACCATCCCCGCCTCCCAGTCGGCCAGCGCCGCCACCGCTCCCACGCCCGCGCCCGCGCCCACCTATCCGGCCAACGCCCTGCCGCTGCGGGGCGGAATCCACGTCAAGAACCTCTACAACCTTCAGATCGTCAGCCAGACCTTCTCCGCCGATGGTTGGTTCTGGCTGGACTGGGATCAGCCGCTTGAGGATGTGATTCGCGCAGCCAATATCCCCAGCGATCGCCTGGTGGAATTCGACAACCAGGTGGAGATGTGGGATTCGGTGATCGAGGCCGAAACCCCCGAACCGGTTCGGTTGGCCGATGGTCGCTACAGCCAGATGTTTCGCTTCTCCGCGATCTTCTATATCCCTTCCCTTGACCTGCACAACTCCCCCTTCGACACGATTGAGCTGCCGATCGTGCTCGAGACCCGGCCTGATCTCTTCAGCCTCTCCCAGCGTGCCGTGCGCATGGAGTCCGACCAGGGCAAGGAGAGCCTCGTGGGCGCCTACGGTGACGTGGCGGGGTACGAGCTGCGTGGAGCCTCCCTGCGGCCGGGCATCAACACCTACCAATGGCTCGGCGCTGAGAAGGATGCCGCCTACAGCCAGCTGCTGCTTCGCATCACCTACGGCACCGATAGCCTCGCAGCGTTTCTGAAGTGGATCCTGCCACTGCTGATTGTGATGATCGTTGTGCTGCTGGCCCCCAGCCTGGAGGGATCCCTCAACGACATTCGCCTGGCGATTCCCTCCACCGCCCTGCTCACCCTGGTGTTCCTGCAGCAGACCTACCGTGCCGAGCTTCCCGCCACCCCCTACCCCACCTTTCTTGATCAGCTATATGCCTACAGCTACCTGGTGGCTGTCGGGGTCTTTCTGCTGTTCGTCTGGAGTTCCAACCTGCTCGAGGAGGCTCCGGAGGGTAAGCGCGAGGCTGTGAGGGCGCAGATCAACCGGGTCGACGCCCTCTTCCAGAAGGTGGCCTTGGTAGGGGGCGTGCTGTGGGCCCTGCTGGCCTGGTTCCTCTGAGTGCCCCCGTGTCGTTGTTGTCCGCACCCTCCTCCGTAGGATCCGGCCAACCCCTCCCCCCTCCATGGAGCTGACCTACCGGCCGCGCCGGCTGCGCCGCACGCCCGCCCTGAGGGCCCTGGTGCGCGAGCACCAGCTGGCCGCCACCGATTTCATCTACCCCCTGTTCGTGCATGAGGGGGCGAGCAATGAACCCATCGGCTCGATGCCCGGCGCCAACCGCTGGAGCCTGGAGGGGCTGGTGGAGGAGGTGGGCCGGGCCTGGGATCTGGGCATCCGCTGCGTGGTGCTTTTCCCGAAGGTGGCCGATGGCCTCAAAACCGAAGACGGCGCCGAATGCTTCAACGAGCACGGCCTGATCCCCCGCGCCATCCGCCGCCTCAAGGAGGTGCATCCCCAGATGGCGATCATGACCGATGTGGCCCTGGATCCCTACTCCTGCGATGGCCACGACGGCATCGTGTCGGCCGAGGGGGTAATCCTCAACGACGACACGGTGGAGATCCTCTGCCGCCAGGCGGTGGCCCAGGCCCGTGCCGGCGCCGACCTGATCGGCCCCAGCGACATGATGGACGGCCGGGTCGGTGCCATCCGCGAAGCACTCGATGAGGAGGGATTTGAGCACGTGGGCATCATCAGCTACACGGCCAAGTACGCCTCCGCCTATTACGGGCCCTTCCGCGATGCCCTCGATTCGGCGCCGCGGGCTGCCGCCGGCAAGCCGATCCCGAAAGACAAAAGCACCTATCAGATGGATCCGGCCAACGGCCGCGAAGCCATCCTCGAATGCCAGCTCGATGAGAGCGAAGGGGCCGATATCCTGATGGTCAAGCCCGGCCTGGCCTACCTCGACATCATCTATCGCCTGCGGGGCGAGAGCGAGCAACCGATCGCCGCTTACAACGTGAGCGGTGAATACGCGATGGTGAAAGCTGCGGCGGAGCGCGGCTGGATCGATGAGCGGGCGGTGGTGCTGGAAACCCTGCTCAGCTTCAAGCGCGCCGGCGCTGATCTGATCCTCACCTACCACGCCTGCGATGCGGCGGCCTGGTTGCGGCAGGGCTGAAGGAGGAGGGGGTGAAGAGCCCCCGACAGGGGGGGGCTGCCGGCGATCGATCGCGGTGGTGGCGGCCCTGTCCGAGAATGGGGGCAGTGAGTTCTTCTGCCATGGCGCCCGCCGCCGTCCATCGCTTGGGTCATGTGGCGCTGCGGGTGGCCGACATGGAGCGCGCCAAGGCCTTCTACGCCGCCCTGGGCCTTCGCCTCACCTGGGATGCCGCCGATTGGGCCTACCTGCAGTCGCCCCTCACCGGCGATGGCATCGCCCTGCTCAGCCCCGATTACAAGGCCGCCGGCCCCCACTTCGCCTTTCACTTGGAGGATCGCGCCGCCGTTGACGCGGTGCACGCCCAGCTGGCGGCCAGCGGTCACCCCGTGGGCCCGGTGCACGATCACCGCGATGGCACCGCCTCCTTCTATCTGCAGGATCCGGAGGGCAACTGGCTGGAGATCCTCTACGAGCCCCCCAGCGGCATCCCCTCCAACACCGGCGCCCCCGCGATCGCGGCGCCACCCCTGGCTGGGGACGGGGCGCAGGGGTGAACCAGGCGCCCTGGGAGGGCATCGCCGCCGAGGCCCTCACCCTGCTCGAATGGCCCAGGTTGGCGGGCCATGTGGCCGGTTTCGCCAGCACCGCCGCCGGGGAGCGCCACTGCGCCGCCCTACCCCTGCCCGCCAGCGCCGCGGAGAGCCGCACCCTGCTGGCGGAAACCACCGAGCTGCTCGGGCTCGATGGCGTGCTGGAGGGGGGCCTGAGCTTCCGCGGCGTCGCCGACATCGCCGCCACCGTGGCCCGCTGCGCCAAGGGGGGCAGCGCCGCTGGCGAGGAGTTGCTGGCGCTCGCCACCACCCTCGCAGCCGCCCGCCGCCTGCGGCGCCAGATCGAAGATGCCGCCCTCCGGCCCGTCGCCTCCGCCCTGGTGGCCGACCTGCGCACCCTGCCGGAGCTGGAGCAGCGCCTCCACTTCGCGATCGAGGAGGGCGGCCGGGTGGCGGATCGCGCCAGCGCCGAGCTGGAGGGGCTGCGGCGCCAGCTGCAGGGGGTGCGGGCGGAACGGCGCGAGCGCCTGCAGGAGCTGATCCGCCGCTGGAGCGCGTTGCTGCAGGACGGGGTGGTGGTCGAACGCAACGGCCGGCCGGTGCTGGCGGTGAAGGCCGGCGCCGCCGGCCAGGTCGCCGGCCTGGTGCACGACAGCTCGGCGTCGGGCAGCACGGTGTTCGTGGAACCCCAGGCGGTGATCCCTTTGGGCAACCGCATCCGCGACCTGGAAGGACGGGAGCGGGAGATCGAGGCGGTGATCCTCCGCGAGCTCAGTGGGCTGGTGGGGGCGGAGGCGCCGGCCCTTGAGCATCTGCAGGCGGTGCTGGTGCGCCTCGATGCCGCTGTGGCCCGGGCCCGCTACGGGGCCTGGCTAGGGGCGGTGCGGCCCGAGCTGGAGTCCTCCGCTGCAGCCCCCTTCGAGCTGCGGGACCTGCGCCATCCGCTGCTGCTCTGGCAGGAGCGGCGGGAGGGGGGACGGCCGGTGGTGCCGGTGAGCGTGGTGGTGGCGCCCGAGTTGCGGGTGGTGGCGATCACCGGGCCCAACACCGGCGGCAAGACGGTCACCCTCAAAAGCGTCGGCCTGGCGGTGCTGATGGCCCGCGCCGGCCTGTTCCTCCCCTGTGTTGGCACGCCCCGGTTGCCCTGGTGTCGCCAGGTGCTGGCCGACATCGGCGATGAGCAGTCGCTGCAGCAGAACCTCTCCACCTTCAGCGGCCACATCCGCCGCATCGCCCGGATCCTGGCTGCCCTGCCGGGGGCCGGTGGGGGCGAAGGCGCCAGCCTGGTGCTGCTCGATGAGGTGGGCGCCGGCACCGATCCCACCGAAGGCGCCGCCCTGGCGACGGCCCTGCTGCGTCACCTGGCCGACCGCGCCCGCCTCACGATCGCCACCACCCACTTCGGCGAACTCAAGGCCCTCAAGTACGCCGATGCGCGCTTCGAGAACGCCTCGGTGGCCTTCGATGTCGACACCCTCTCACCCACCTACCACCTGCTCTGGGGCATCCCCGGCCGCAGCAACGCCCTGGCCATCGCCGAGCGCCTCGGCCTTGAGGGCCAGGTGATCGCTGCCGCGGCCCAGCAGCTCAAGCCCGCCGCGGCCGGAGGGGTGGACCGGGTGATCGAGGGGCTGGAGCAGGAGCGCTTCCGCCAGCAGGAGGCCGCCGAGGAGGCCGCCGCCCTGCTGGCCCGCACCGAGCTGTTGCACGAGGAGTTGCTCTCCCGCTGGCAGCGCCAGAAGCAGGAGGGGGCCGAACGGCAGGAGCAGCAGCGCCAGCGGCTGGAGGAATCGATCCGCCAGGGGCAAGGGGAGGTGCGGCGCCTGATCCGCCGCTTGCGGCAGGCCGGGCAGGCCCCCCCGGAGGCGGCTGGCGAGATGGCCCGCAGGGCCGGGCAGCGGCTCAAGCGGCTCGAGGCGGAGCACCGTCCGTCGCCACCCCGGCGCGACCACGGCGGCTGGCGGCCGGCGGTGGGCGACAGGGTGCGGCTCCTGGCCCTGGGCAAGGCCGCCGAGGTGTTGGCGATCTCCCCCGATGGCCTGGAGCTCACGGTGCGCTGTGGCGTGTTGCGCAGCACCGTGCCCCTGGCGGCGATCGAGGGTCTGCAGGGGGAAAAGCCCAGTCCCCCGCCGCCGCCGCCGCCGGTGACGGTGCGCAGCCGCCGTGCCCCCGGCAGCCGCGGCCCCGACGTGCGCACGGATGCCAACACCCTCGACGTGCGCGGCCTGCGGGTGCATGAGGCCGAGGCGCTGGTGGAGGAGCAGCTGCGTGCTGCCAACGGACCCCTCTGGGTGATCCATGGGATCGGCACGGGCAAGCTCAAGCGCGGCCTGCGCGATTGGCTGGCGAGCCTGCCCTACGTGGAGCGGGTGGCCGATGCCGAGCGCGGCGATGGTGGCCCGGGCTGCAGCGTGGTGTGGGTGAAATAAGGCGGCGCCTCCGATGGGGCCGCCGCCGAAGGGCTGCTCCTCAGCGTCCGAGGCCCGGTCGGCCCAAGCCGGCGCCCGGCAGCACGCCCGCGCCCGAGGCGGGACCGCCCACACCGCCGGCGGCGGGGGCGACCGGGGCGACGCCCGCGGGGTTCACCAGTCCAGGGCCTGCCTGCCCGAAGCCGGCGCCCGGCAGCACGCCCGCGCCCGATGCGGGACCGCCGACACCACCGGCAGCGGGGGCGACCGGGGCGACACCGCCCGCGGGGTTCACCATTCCAGGGCCTGCCTGGCCGAAGCCGGCGCCCGGAAGTACGCCCGCGCCCGATGCGGGACCGCCGACACCACCACGCAGCGGCCCCGCCTGGGCGGCCGTGATCGCGGTGAGGCCGCCGAGGGCGAGGGCCAGGGCAAAACGGACTGAGGCCCGGACAGGCAGGGAACGGCGCATGGCGGCAGGGCAGGGGAAGACCTTCCCATCATGGGAACGGCGGCGCGCTCGGGTAGAGATCCAGACCGATCCGCGCCAGCACCTGGGCGATCAGCCGATCCTTGGCAGCTGCGGTCCCCGCGGAGGCACGGCTGGGCCCCCACGATCGGCGTTGGACGCGCCGTAGAGCGCGGCGGTGTTTGGCGGCAGCAGCGCCTCGCCCTCACCGTCGAACAGCCGCCAGCCCGAGGGATCCACCTCCACATGCACGGCTTCCCCAGCGGCCACCGCCACCTCCGGATCAGCCCGCACCAACACCAGCTGACTCCCCTCCCGCAGCCGGCAGGTGACCAGCTGCTCGTTGCCCAGTGCCTCCACGTGGCACACCTCGGCCGCCAGATTGCGGTTTGTGGCGGGCGCCAGGCGCAGTTGCTCCGGCCGCAGGCCGGCGGTGAGGCTCTGGCCCGTGAGGGGCCCCAGCAGTGGCTCCAAGGGACCCTCCACCGGGAAGCGGCGCCCCGCCACCAGCACCTGGCCCGGCCCGGCCACCTCCGCCGCCAGCAGGTTCATCGGCGGGCTGCCGATGAACTGGGCCACGAAGAGATTGGATGGCCAGCGGTAGAGCTCCATCGGCGTGCCCAGCTGCTGCAGCCGCCCGCCGTTGAGCACGGCGATGCGGTGCCCCATCGTCATCGCCTCCACCTGATCGTGGGTGACATAGAGGGTGGTCGTGCCCAGCTGGCGTTGCAGCGCGGTGATCTGGGCGCGGGTGCCGGTGCGCAACTTGGCGTCGAGGTTGCTGAGGGGTTCATCCATCAGAAACACCGCCGGCTGGCGGGCGATCGCCCGCCCCAGCGCCACCCGCTGCTTCTGGCCCCCGGAGAGCTCCTTCGGCAACCGGGCCAGCAGGGGTTCGAGCTCCAGCATGCGCGCCACTTCCTTCACCCGTCGCTCGATCGCGGCCTCCCGCGGCGAGGGCAGCCGCAGCGGGGCCGGCCAGCGCCGGCCGAGGCGATGCAGGGCATCCTGCAGCTGGTGGGGGGCGCTGCGGGGGCGGCTGCGGCGCAACCCGAAGCTCAGGTTGTCGGCCACCGTGAGGTGGGGGTAGAGCGCATAGCTCTGGAACACCATCGCCACGTCGCGGCGCGAGGGACGCAGGCCGGTGACGTCGCGTCCGCCCACGTGGATCAAGCCGCTGGTGGGGGTGTCGAGCCCCGCCAGCAGGCGCAGCAAGGTGCTCTTGCCACAGCCCGATGGACCCACCAGCACCAGGAATTCGCCATCGGCGATCGTCAGATCCAGGGCGCGCAGCACCGGAACCGGCGCCCCGTCGGCGCTGCCGCGGCGGGGTGGGTAGGTCTTGCTGACCTGCTGGAAGCGGACCTCGGCCAAACGGGCGCAGCAACCGCTGGATCCTAGGGTTGGGGACCCGACGGTCCCGGCGGCCGCTTCCAAGTGCAGTTCATCGACCAGGCCCGCATCACCGCGCGCGCGGGCCGCGGCGGCGATGGCATCGTTGCCTTCCGACGCGAGAAATACGTGCCCGCCGGTGGCCCCTCCGGCGGCGATGGCGGCCGCGGCGGCGATGTGGTGCTGGTGGCCGATGCCAACCTGCAGACCCTGCTCGATTTCAAGTACAAGCGGATTTTTGCCGCCGAAGACGGCGTGCGCGGCGGCAATAACCGCTGCAGTGGGGCCAGGGGCCGCCCCCTGACCATCCGCGTGCCCTGCGGCACCGAGGTGCGCGATGCCCGCACCGCCATCCTGCTGGGGGATCTGGTGGAGGCAGGCCAGGAGCTGGTGGTGGCCCATGGCGGCCGCGGTGGGCTCGGCAATGCCCACTACCTCAGCAACCGCAACCGGGCGCCGGAGAAGTGCACCGAAGGGCGGGACGGCGAGGAGTGGAGGCTGCAGCTGGAGCTCAAGCTGCTGGCGGAGGTGGGCATCATCGGCCTGCCCAACGCTGGCAAGAGCACCCTGATCGCTGTGCTTTCCGCCGCCCGGCCCCGCATCGCCGACTATCCCTTCACCACCCTGGTGCCCAACCTGGGGGTGGTGCGCCGCCCCAGCGGTGATGGCACCGTGTTCGCGGACATCCCCGGTCTGATCGAGGGGGCCTCGCGGGGAGCGGGCCTGGGCCACGACTTCCTGCGCCACATCGAGCGCACCCGCCTATTGCTGCACCTGGTGGATGCCTCCGCCGAAAACGTGCTCGCCGATCTGCAGGTGGTGGAAGGCGAGCTGCTCGCCTACGGCCATGGTTTGCCGGAGCGGCCCCGCCTGGTGGTGCTCAACAAGATCGACGTGCTCGACGACGCCCAGCGGAGTGAGCTGGCTCAGCAGGTGGAGGCCCATACCGGCGTTGAGCCCCTGCTGATCTCGGCGGCGGCTTCCATTGGACTGGACCCGCTGTTGGGTCGTGTCTGGAAAGCGCTGGAGGAGGAGCGGAACGCAATCGCGGCGGCGGCAACCGATCTCACGGAAATCACTCCCCTCACCACCAAGCGGTGGTGAGGGGAGTAGGCCCAGCTCAGTCGTCGTAGACGAGGCACTCCGGTGCTTCGGGGTTCAGGTCGCAGAACACCTCGAGCGGGGTGGGGTCGTGGTTGTCTTCGGGGTGGTGGGACTTGTACTCCTCCAGACTTTTGAGCTCCTCTTCGAGATGGCGAACCTTGCCGTTGTCGCCAGCGGCCTTGGCCGCCTCGATCTCGGCCTTGTCCTTCTCGATGTGCTCGTCGATGCTTTTCATGCCAGATGCCGACCCCCGGGGACCGGAACGAACCGGGCCCACCATAAGGGGATCGGCGAGGGGTGGGGCGCGCATTGTGCGGCCCTGCTGATCCATGTTGACAATCGCTGGGCCGCAGGTGCGGCGGATGGCGGCGGCGCCGTTCAGGCGGCCATCTCGCTGAGCGCTAGCCAGCGCTCCTCGGCGGCGGCGATCCGCTCGATCAGCTCGGCCAGTTCGTGGCTGTGGGACTCCAGGACCCCGTGGTCGAGTCCGCTGGGGGCTGCCAGGGCCGCCTCCAGCTCCGCGCGACGCCCTTCCCAGCTCGGCAGGTCCCGCTCCAGCGCCTCCAGTTCGCGGTTCTCCCGGTAGCTGCGGCGCCGCAGGGCTGGAGCGGGAGCAGGGGCTGGAGAAGGGGCTGAGGAGGCCGCGGCATCGGCAATCGCCGGCCCTCTGCTGGCTTCCCGTGGGGTCGCGGGCGCTGTGGGGCGTGCCGCCTCCCGTTGGGCCTGGCGCTCCAGGTAGGCGCTGTAGTTCCCCTCGAAGCGCTCCAGCCGACCGCCCTCGAAGCAGAACAGGCGATCCACGGTGCGATCCAGGAACCAGCGGTCGTGGGAGACCACCACCACGCAGCCGCGGAAGTCGTCGAGGAAGTCCTCCAGCACCCCCAGCGTGTGCACATCCAGGTCGTTGGTGGGCTCATCGAGCAGCAGCACGTTGGGGGCCTCGATCAGCAGCCGGCAGAGATGGAGCCGCCGCCGCTCGCCGCCGGAGAGCTTCGCCACCGGCTGGTGCTGCTGGGCCGGGGGGAACAGGAAGCGCTCCAGCAACTGGGAGGCGCTCAGTTCCTGCCCGTCGACCGCCACCCGGCTGGCGGCCTCCCTCACCACATCGATCACCTTGCGCTCGCCGGCCCGATCCGCCCCGCCCCCGAGCAGCACCTCGCTGTGCTGGTCGAAGTAGGCGAGCTTCACGGTGCCGCCGTGTTCCAGCTGCCCGGCCGCCGGGGCGCGCCGGCCGGCGAGCACCTCCAGCAGGCTCGATTTCCCAGCCCCGTTGGGGCCGATGATCCCCACCCGATCCTCCGGGTCGAAGTCGTAGGCGAAGCCCTCCAGCAGGCGCCGCTCCCCCACCGCCACCGCCAGGTTGTCGGCGCTGATCACCCGCCGGCCCAGCCGCTGGGCCGTGGCCGCCATCACCACCGTGCCGCGCCCCTGGCGCGCCGGCATCTGCCGCAACGCCTCGATTCGCTGCAGCCTGGCCTTCTGCTTGGTGCTGCGCGCCTTCGGGCCCTGCCGCAGCCAGGCCAGTTCCCGCCGCAGGGTGCCCCGCAGCCGCGCCGCCCCCGCCTCCTCCGCCGCGTCCTCGGCGGCCCGCTGCTCCAGATAGCGGCCGTAGCCCCCCTCGTAGGCCCGCGCCTCGCCCCGTTCCACCGCCACGATCCGCCGCGTGACGCGGTCGAGCAGGTAGCGGTCGTGGGTGACGAGCACCAGGGCACCGCTGAAGCGCTCCAGCCAGTGCTGCAGCCACTCCACCCCATCGGCATCGAGGTGGTTGGTGGGCTCATCGAGCAGCAGCACCTCCGGGCTGGCCACCAGCGCGGCCGCCAGGGCCACCCGCCGGCGGTTGCCGCCGGAGAGGTCCCCCAGCCGCCGCTGCCCATCCCCCACCCCCAGCCGCTCGAGCACCTCCCGGCACTCCTGCTCCAGCCCCCAGGCGTCGAGGTCGTCCATGCGGCGGTGCAGATCGCCGAGCCGCCCCAGCAGGGCCGGGTCGGCGCCGCCGTTCGCCAGTTGCTGGCTGAGGGTTTCGTGTTCGCGCAGCAGCTCCAGCCGCTCGCCGCCCCCGGCGAACACCGTCTCCAGCACGGTGGCCTGTGGATCGGTGGCCGGCTCCTGCTCCATCCGCACCACCCGCAGCCGGGGTGCGATCCGCCTCTCCCCCCGGTCGAGGGGTTCCTCGCCGGCCAGCACCTTGAGCAGGGTGCTCTTGCCGGCGCCGTTGGGGCCGATCAGGCCGAGGCGCTCCCGCTCGCCCACATGCAGGTCGAGGCCGTCGAAGAGGGGGCGCAGGCCGAAGTCGCGGCCGGCCCCCACCAGGCTGATCAGGCTCATCGCAGGGCCACCGGCCGCTGGCGCTGCTGCTCCAGCCAGTCGAAGACGCTCTTGTCGCCCACGTCGGCGGCGGCGGGCATCGGGAGCTTGCGCAGGCAGAGCACCACCAGCAGAGCGGCCTGCACCGCGAGAAGCGCCAGGGTGCTTTCGGCTCCGAGAACGCCCACCAGCCGCCCGAGCAGGGCCACCGGCAGCAGCAGGGTGACGCCGATCGCCTCGGGCCGGCGGAAGCAGAAGAACTCCTTGAAGCCCACTCCGGCCAGGGCGGCGAAGAAGGGGCCGATCGCCAGGATCCAGAGCGGCTGCTCCGCCAGCGCCGGCAGCAGGTTGGCGGCCCCCACCCGCATCGCCAGGGCCAGGCCCCCCAGGCAGCCCGCCAGCCAGAACAGCTGCAACAGCTGGTGCAGGGGCCGCAGATAGATGTGAATCCAGCGCAGGGCCAGCCCCAGGCCCGCCGCCATCACCAGCAGCCAGGGCCACAGCGCACCCGGCCCCAGCAGCCGCCACTGGGCCAGCAGGGCCCCCTGGGCCACGGCCACGGCCGTGAGCGCCAGGCGGTAGCCCAGCACCTCGCGACGGTCGTGGGCGGTGATCGTGTAAAGCCCGTAGGCCCCCTCGAACACCGGATCGGCGGGGGGGGCGGCGGCGCTGCTGCTGCTCATGGTCCGGGCGGGGGCTGGCTGGTTACCAGTGTGGCCAGGTCTGGACCCGCCGGGACGATGCCGGAGGGGTGGAGCGGGAAAAGGGCGCCGAAGTAGTCGGCGCGCCAGGCATCGGGGGTGCAGGTGCTGGCCACGCCGGGCAGGGCGAAGAAGCGGCGGCGCCAGTTCCACAGGGCCGGCAGCTGCCACAACGGCCGCCGGCTCACCCCGAACAGCGGCGCGTAGACCAGCTCCAGGCGGATCAGGGTGGGAAAGAGCACCACGTCCGCCAGCGTCAGCCGTTCGCCGCACAGCCAGGGCCCCCGGGCCGCCAGCTCCGCCTCCACCGCCGCCAGCGTGTCGAACAGCTCCTGCTCGGCCTGGTCGTAGGCCGCCTGGGTGCGGGCGAACCCGCAGCGGTAGACGCCATCGTTCACCGCCCCCTGCAGGCGCTCGCGCCAGCCGTCGATCGCCGGCCGCAGCGCCTCGGGGTTCAGCTGGGGGGATCCCTCGGGGGCCGGCCAGAGGTCGAGCAGTTCGATCAGCCGGGCGCTCTCGTTGAGCACCAGCCGCTGCTGCCCCTGCGACCAGAGCGCCGGCACGGTGGCGGGGGCATCGGCGGCGGCGCCACTGCGGCGGTACAGCTGACGCAGGGTGTCGCACCCGGCGAAGGGGGTGGCGAACCGCCAGCGGCCGGCGGCCGGATCGGGCTCCACCACCAGCCGCTCGATGCTCTCCCCCAGCCCCCGCAGGATCCACACCAGCCAGGCCCGGTGGGCCCAGGGGCAGCTGCGTCCCACGATCAGCTGGTGGGCGCCGGCGGTCGCGGCGTCCCCGGGCAGCGGGGGAAGGGCGGCGAAGGCGGGGGCGGGGCGTCGGTAGCGGCCCTCGGCATCGGCGGGGCCCAGCCCCCCCATCAGCGCCCGCCACTGCTGGCGCCAGAGGCAGCGGGCGGTTTGAACCAGGGCCGCGGGCGGGGGCATGGCGGCGGCAAACGGCGGAATCCCCCGATCCTGCGTCAGGCTGGGGCAGCTTGGGCGCAATGGCGATGGGCAGGGTGTTGGTGGTGGCGGCCACCCACGGCAACGAACGCAACGGTGGCTGGCTGCTGGAGGGATGGCGGCAGGATCCCGATTCCCTGCGCCGCGCGGGCCTGGCCCTGGAGCTTGCGATCGGCAACCCCGCTGCCTGGGGGGAGTGCCGCCGCTACCTCGATCGCGACCTCAACCGCAGCTTTGATCCCAGCCTGCTTGCCGATCCGGCCCGGCTGGAGCGGGAGGTGCTGCGGGCCCGGGAGCTGCTGGCACTTTACGGCCCCGAGGGCCGCAGCCCCTGCCCGGTGGCGCTCGACCTGCACAGCACCACCGCCGCCATGGGCAATTCGTTGGTGGTTTACGGGCGCCGCTCCACGGATCTGGCGCTGGCGGCGGGCCTGCAGCAGCAGCTGGGCCTGCCGATCTATCTGCATGAGGGTGATTCCGCCCAGACCGGCTACCTGGCGGAGCGCTGGCCCTGCGGGCTGGTGATCGAGGTGGGGCCGGTGCCCCAGGGGGTGCTCACCGCCCCCGTGGTCCGCCAGACCCAGCTGGCCCTGGAGGCGGCGCTTGAGCAGCTGGCCCTGGCCCGCGCCGGCCGCCAGAGCCAGCCGCGCTCGCTGGTGGTGCACCGCCATCTGGCCAGCCTCGACCTGCCCCGCGACGCCGCCGGCAACCCGGCCGCCCTGGTGCATCCCCGGCGCCAGCACCGCGACTGGCAGCCGCTGCGGCCGGGCGATCCCGTTTTTCTCTCTCGCAGCGGCGAAACCCTTGCCTACGAGCCGCCGGAGGCCCTGGGGGCGGAACCGGTGTGGCCGGTGTTCATCAACGAGGCCGCCTATGGTGAGAAGGGCATCGCCCTGGGGCTGACGCGGCGGGAGGTCTGGCCGGTGGACCCATCCTGGGCGAGGGATTTGCAGGCGTTGTGCGCCTCGCTGGAGGCGGATTAGCCGCAGACGAGGGTGGCCTGCTCCTTGGTGCAGGGCAGATCGGTGGTGCTGCCATCGGCCCAGTAGATGCGCAGGCGGTCGTCGTCGGTGCCGCTGCGCAAGGTGAGGGATTTCACCACCCCGGCGGGGGCCTTGCCGGATTTGTCGGAGCCGTTGCTGCGTTCGCTGGAGACCTTGTTGAGGCGTTCCTCAAGTTGCTGAATCTTGAACTCCAGCTCATCGACCCGCTGGGCCTCGGGGCTGGGGCCGCGCTGGCAGCCGCCGAGCAGGAGGCCGGCGATCAGAACGAGGGCCAGGGGGCGGGGGGGCACAGCCAGGGGCATCGGAAACGAAGGCCTTGTGTCCATCCATCTAGCAACGGTGGCCGGCGCCGACGGGAGGGCACCCCCACCGGCCTCAGCCTTTCTTCATGAACCCCCCTTTACAGAACCCGCAACATCCCGTTACGTTGGTGTCTGGCGGGATTCCGCCCTTCTCTTCCGCCCCAGCCCCCGGGCTGCGGCACACCCTCTCGAACTCATGACCGCCACAATCCAACAGCGCTCCGGCGCTTCGGCGTGGAACCAGTTCTGCGAGTGGATCACCTCCACCAACAAC
>CAIVPT010000199.1 GCA_903907855.1 uncultured Synechococcaceae cyanobacterium
AGGAGCGGACCACCCCAGGAGCCGGAGCGGTGATCAACGAGAGCACGCGCCAGCAATCGCAGCAGTGGCTGTCAGAGCTGGCGGCGGCGCTGGAGCCGTGGCGGCTGGTGCTGGTGAGCGGCAATGACCGGTTCGCCGGGGTGATGGTGTGGACCTACCCGGGCGAGATGCTGCGGGCGAGCACGCTGGCGGACCTGCGGGCGCTGCTGACGCCGGTGACTCCGGCCTCAGACCCCGATCCAGAGCCCACCGGTGCTCCCGCCGGAGCCTCCAGCGCTCACACCGGTGCTCCCACAGCTGCCCCCGCTGCTGCCCCCAAGGCCCCGCGGCCGATCCCCCAGCGGATCCTGCCCATCCCCGCCGATCCGCCGGGTTCGGTTGCCCTGGAGAGCGACTCGCTGATCCTCCTGCTCTGCGACGACCTGGAGGATGGGGATGTGGAGCAGGCGCTGGCGCTGGTCAGCGAGCAGCTGCCGAGCGAGCGGCGGCGGCTGTTGCTGGTGCTCGCCGATACGAGTGATCGCCAGCGCCTGCGCCGCCACCAGGAGGCCGGTGTCGACGCCCTCTGCGCCCTGGGCTCCCGCGGCCAGGGAAGGATCTACACGGCCCTGCACGCCATCGCCACCGGCGGCAGCTACGTCGATCCGCTGTTCCGACAGCGCCTGAGCGAGAGCGATGGGGCAGGCCCCTTGCGGCTGGTGGGCCCGGAGGACCTGAGCAGCCAGGAGCGGATCCTGCTGCGGGAGGTCTGCCGGGGTTACAACGGCCCGGAGATTGCGGCGCGGCTGGGCCTGTCGGTCCATTCGGTGCGGCGCTGCCTGAGCCAGACCTATCAGCGGATCGGGGTGCGGGATCGGGCCCAGGCGATCGGCTGGAGCGTGGTGAATGGGGTGATGGAGGTGGAGGAACTGCAGGCGATGTACCTGGCGGCGGATCGATTGCCGCTGGCTCCAGAAGCCCGCAGCTCCAGCAGAAGCAAACCCAGGAAGCACTCCAGCGCTGCAGCGGTTGTCAGCGGATCGCGCCATCGCCCTTGAGCGACAGGCGCAGCCGGCCCCGCTGCAGGCGGCGCAGGTAGTCGGCCAGCGAATCGGAGAGGAGCAGGCCATCGATCGAGAGCACGCGCAGCTGCTCGGCCGTGCGGGGCCGCCAGCGGGAGAGCTGGGGACCGCGGCCCAGGGGGATGGGCCGCCGCAGCTCCAGTGCCGGGCCGAGCGAGAGGAGCCAGCGCGGGTTGGCCTCCGACATCGGCCAGGGCTCGATCGAGAGGATCTGCGCCACCTGCTCGATCGCAGTGGCGTTCGGCGGCAGCACCGCCAGGTGGGTGAGGCAGCGGCTCTGGGCGCCGGGCAGGGCCAGCGGCCCCCAGAAGCCGCGGCGGGCAGCGAGCTGGAGGGTCTGAGCCTCAGCAGCGAGAAGGAGCAGATCGAGGGGCATCGCGGGGTGTGGATGCGGCTGTCCCCTCGGTGATACGGAAACCCGCCATCCCTTTCCAAGACACAGAGTTCCGGGGTTCGCGCACAGCCATGCGCCGCTGCTGCATAGGCATGGCAACGGGTGAGGGTGCCCTGGTGAGGGCGCGGGGAGTGCGGGATTCCACGGAGACGGCAGTGGGCCGCTGGACGGATCGACCACCAGAAATCTTTAGCTTTTCTTCCGATTTTCCGTGTCGCTTGGGGCGGCCCTGGGGCCAGTGGGGGGAGTGGATGTCAGCGAATGCGGGCTGGTTTTGACAGCTGTGGAACCCTCTGGGGTCCCCGTGCTGCCCCCGCGATCGCCATGGCCAGCCCGCTGTTTCCTGCCCTTGCCGCCGGTGCCCTGTTGGCGCTGCTGGCGCAGATCCCGCCGTCGCTGAACGCCGCGCAGCGCTGGCTGCCGGTGGTGCTCCGCACCGCCTCCGAGAGCCCTGATCGCGAGGGGACTGGTGG
>CAIVPT010000200.1 GCA_903907855.1 uncultured Synechococcaceae cyanobacterium
GGTGCCCAGGTCGGGCTGTACGAACACCAGCAGCCAGGGCAGGCCGATCATCGCGGTGGGTCGCACCAGGTCGACGGGCCGCTCCACCGGATGGCGGGCGAGCACCTCCGCCAGCAGCAGGATCGCCGCCAGCTTGGCGAATTCCGATGGCTGCACGTAAAACCCGCCGATGGCGATCCAGCTCTGGGCCCCCAGAGCAGAGGTGCCGATCAGCCGCACGGCAATCAGGCTGAGCACGGTGAGGCCGTAGATCGGCCAGCGCAGGCGGGTGATGCGCTCCACTGGCAGGCGGGCCAGGGCGAGGGCCAGCGCGAAGCCCACCGCCGCAGTGACCCAGTGCTGCCACCACACCGCATCGCTGGCCTGGCGCTGGGTGCTGGCGATCAGTACACCCGCCAGCAGGGTCAGGCCCAGCGGCACGCCCCAGAGCACCCCGTCGATGCGGCGCCAGAGGGGGGGGCGGCGGGCGCTGCCCCCGGCGCGGTAACCGCCGCGACGGGCGCTCAGGGCCATCGGCTCAGGCCAGGGCCGGGCGCAGGGCGCAGCTCTCGATCAGGCCTGCGGCGAGGTCGTGGAACGCGCGGGCGGTGAGCGAGTGGGGGGCGGCCTGCACCACCGGCACCCCGCCGTCGCCCCCTTCCACCACCGCCAGCTCCATTGGCAGCTGGGCCAGCAGGGGTACCTCTGCCTCGGCCGCCAGCAGCGCGCCGCCGCCATGGCCGAAGAGCTCGTAGCGCTTCTCGGGGGCGTCGGGGGGCACAAAGGCGCTCATGTTCTCCACCACGCCGAGCACGGGCACCCCCATCTGCAGGAACATCGCCAGGCCGCGGCGGGCATCCTGCAGCGAGACCCGCTGGGGGGTGGTGACGATGAGCACCCCGGCCATCGGCACCGCCTGGGCCAGGCTGAGCTGGGCGTCGCCGGTGCCGGGGGGAAGGTCGACGATCAGCACGTCGCGCTCGCCCCAGTCCACCTGGTAGAGGAACTGGCGGATGATGCCGTTGAGCATCGGGCCACGCCAGATCACCGGCTGGTTCTCCTCGATCAGCAGCCCCATCGACACCATCGCCAGGCCGCAGCAGTCGATCGGGGTGAGCACCTGGTCGTTGCCGCTGCCGCGCACCTCCGGCGTGCGATCCGCCACACCCAGCATCGTGGGCGCGTTGGGGCCGTAGATGTCGGCGTCGAGCAGGCCCACCCGCAGGCCCTGGGCGGCCAGGGCGCAGGCCAGGTTCACGGCCACGGTGCTCTTGCCCACGCCCCCCTTGCCGCTGCTCACGGCGATCACACGGCGCACGCCGGGAATGGGCTGGCGCTCGGGCACCTGGCCATGGCCGCTGCTGCCGTGGCCGGCGCCGCCGATCGGACCGGCCGATGGGGGTGGTGGGGCGGGCTGGGCGAGTTCGATCTGCAGGTCATCGATGCCCGCGACGCCCAGCAGGGCTTCGCGCGCTTCGGCGGCGATGCGGTCGCGCTGGCTGGTGGCGAAGCCGGGCAGGGCGAGGCGAAACACGGCGCGGGAGCCCTGAACCCGCACGGCGTCGATCCAGCCCAGCTCCAGCAGGCTGCGGCCGCTGCCGGCGTCGCACAGCGGGGCGAGCGCCTGGCGGGCGGTGTCATCCGTGGCGGCGGGAGGGGGGACCATTGGGTGGGGCACGACCTCGTCAAGACGCGGATCCTAGGCAGCGTGGCCAGGGGCGGCCGGGCCGTGACAGAGGCTCTCGAAGGGTTGTGCTGGCCCCCGCCGGGCTGGAAAGGTGGGCGGAGCCACCCCATGGATCGTCTCCGGAGCCCGCCATGTCCCAGCCCCCCGCCGATTCCCGCCGCCGGGCCCGCGAGCTGCTGATGGGCCTGCAGGACTCCATCTGTGCCGGGCTGGAACAGCTCGATGGCGAGGGGCGGTTTCAGGAGGAGAGCTGGGAGCGGCCGGAGGGCGGTGGTGGCCGTTCGCGGGTGATGAAGGCCGGGCGGGTGTTCGAGCAGGGGGGAGTGAATTTCTCCGAGGTGGAGGGGGATCGCCTGCCCCCTTCGATCCTCAGCCAGCGGCCGGAGGCGGAGGGCCAGCGCTGGTTCGCTACGGGCACCTCGATGGTGCTGCACCCCCACAATCCCTATGTGCCCACGGTGCACCTCAATTACCGCTATTTCGAGGCGGGGCCGGTGTGGTGGTTCGGCGGTGGCGCCGATCTGACCCCCTATTACCCCTTCCTCGACGACGCCCGCCATTTCCACCGCACGCTCAAGCAGGCGTGCGACAGCGTGGATCCCGCCTACTACACGGTGTTTAAACCGTGGTGCGATGAGTATTTCTTCCTGCGCCACCGCGACGAAACACGTGGCGTGGGGGGCATTTTCTACGACTATCAGGATGAGGGCGGCACGCTCTATAAGGGTCAGGACCCCGGCGGGCCGGCCGCCGCCGTGAGCTCCGCCCGCGGGCCGATTTCCCACGACTGGGAGAAGCTCTTTGCGCTGGCCACAGCCTGCGGCCATGCCTTCCTCCCCAGCTATGGGCCGATCGTGGAGCGCCGTCAGGAAACCCCCTGGGGCGAGCGGGAGCGCCAGTTCCAGCTCTATCGCCGGGGCCGCTATGTGGAGTTCAACCTGGTGTTCGACCGGGGCACGATCTTCGGCCTGCAGACCAACGGCCGCACCGAGTCGATTCTGATGTCGCTGCCGCCGCTGGTGCGTTGGGAGTACGGCTACCAGGTGGATCCCGGCAGCCGCGAGGCCCTGCTCACCGAGGTGTTCACTCGCCCCCAGAACTGGCTTGAAGACCCCGCCCTCGAGGCCCGCTGCCAGCCGCACCAGGCGGTGGCGTGACGGTGGGGCGGCCAGCCACGCCGGTGGCTGCCCCAACGGGCCGGCCGACTCCCCGCTCCAGGGCGTCGACCACGCGCCAGGCAATCCGCTGCACGGCGATCGGCCGGGTGCGGGGATCGCGCAGCGCCGCCTCCAGGTAGCCCTCCAGCTTGCCGATCTCCAGCAGGGCGATCCCCCGCCGCGGCCCGCCGAGGCCGTCGCGGAAGAACATCGGATAGCCCCCGAACTCCTGCGCCAGCTCCTCGTCGAGGCGGGTGAAGGAGGAGTGGATGGGGGGGATCAGGCCGGAGCCCACGCCGGAAGGTCCCCAGGCGTCGAAGTGGATCTCCATGGCGTAGCCGCCGTCGGCCACGTGCTGGCGGCCCACCGTCCAGTTGGTGCCGGGGGCGTCTTCGTCGTGGATCGTGCGGAAGGGGGGGCGGTAGTACTGAATGCGCAGGCCCCGCCGCTGGCCTTCGGCCACCACCGCCTGAGCCACCACCATGTTCCAGTAGAGCTCGTCGCTGATGCCGGGGTAGATCGGTGCCGCCCCGGCGGCCACAGCGGCGCCGCTGGTGCCGGAACCCGAGATGTTCTGGGAGTCGGCGTGGCCAGCCAGCACCAGGATCGGGGTGGTGGCCGGCAGGCTGCGCGCACCGACCCAATCGCGCCCCAGGCGGCTGCGGGGGCCGGTGAGGGGATCGCTGGTGGCGCTGGCGGGGTAGGGGCTGACGCCGCGGCTGGCCCGCTGGGGGGCGCTGGTGGTGGCGGTGGCCGGCGCAGCCTGCTGGCTGCGGGCCGCACCGACGGGGGCGATCGCGACGCCGCCCAGGAGGGTGGTCAGCAGGAGGGGGGCGAGGCGGCGGCGCATGGGATCGGCTGCGGTGGGGGTCAGATCGGGGAGGTGAGCAGGGCGCCGTCGCTGGCGAGCTGCAGCCGGGGTCCGAGCTCGGTTTCGATGGCGATCAGCTCATCGCGGTGGGCGCGCAGCCGCAGGGTGCTTTCGGCACTGCCGGGCTCGCTCATCAGGCGCAACTCCAGGCTTTCGCTGCGGGCGGCCCGGCTTCGGTAGAGCCAGCCCGCCAGCGGCCCGGCCAGGGCGAGCAGCAGGGGCCACCAGCCAAGGGTGGGCAGCAGCTGGCGCAGCACCAGGCCCAGGCAGGCTGCCCCGAGCCCTCCGAGGAGGGAGAGCAGCACGGAAAGCGGAAGGCTGGCGCTCACCTGGCCGCGGAAGCGCAGCACCTGGCGCTCGGGATCGCTGGCCTCGGTGTGCCAGCCCCGGGCGTTCAACCAGGTGCTCAGGCCCTCGAGTACCTCCACCGGCGGCCGCGGTGAATGCACCTCCACCACCGTGGTGCGGTCCTTGCTGGCCGCCCGCAGGAAGAACACCAGCCCAATCGCCAGCAACAGGGTGAGCAGCAGGGTGGAACCCAGGGTGGGCATTGCGGGGGTGGGCGGGGATCGGGGGGCTGCATTCTCACCCATCCCAGCCGAGCCGGTGGGTCACGATGGCGTCAGCACCTCCGCCCATTGCCTTCGCATGGCCCAGGCCCCCGCCAGCTCCTCCCTGCCGCCCCCAGCCCGCTTTGCGGTGTTCGATGGCGACCTCGATGGGGAGTGGCTGAGCCGCTACGGCTCCGCCCGCGCCCTGGCGGTCGACACCGAGGCGATGGGGTTGATGCACGGCCGCGATCGCCTCTGCCTGGTGCAGCTCTGCGATGACCACGATCAGGTGGTGTGCATCCGCCTGGCCCGGGGGCAGGGGCAGGCGCCACGGCTGCAGGCCCTGCTGGAGAATCCGGCCATCGAAAAGGTGTTCCACTTCGCCCGCTTCGACGTGGCCGCCCTGGCGGAAAACCTGGGCATCGCCGTCTCGCCCCTGTTCTGCACAAAGATCGCCAGCCGACTGGCCCGCACCTACAGCCCCCGCCATGGGCTCAAGGAAGTGGTCGGCGAGCTGGTGGGCGTGGAGCTCGACAAGCAGGCCCAGAGCTCCGACTGGGGCCGGGTGGAGGAGCTCAGCGATGCCCAGTTGTCCTATGCCGCCGGCGATGTGCGCTGGTTACTTGCCGCCCGCGATCGCCTCGAGGCCATGCTGCGGCGGGAGGAGCGCTGGGAGCTGGCCCGCCGTTGCTTCGCCTGCGTGCCGGTGATCGCCGACCTCGACCGGCAACGCTTCGGTTCGATCTTCGAACACTGAGAGCGCGGGACGGGAGCGCGGCACGGTGGGTAGCTGATCAGGGGTGCGTGAGGAAGGAGATCAGTCTTCCGTCATGAAGTTTTCTTCGCTGCTCAGGGCCTGCAGCATCGCGGTGAGCATGGCGGCGTTGTCGACGCCCGAGGCCTCGGCTTCCGCCGTCATGCGTTCCGCCAGCGCAATGCGGGACGGGGTGTCGCGCAGCGACTCCTGCGCTGCGCGGATGTCCACACGGCGGCGGGCGGCCGCCAGGCTGATCCCCAGGCGGCTGGCCAGGCGGCCGCAGGCGGCGTTGTAGTCGCGGTCGGGGATGCCGGCCATCGGGGGGCGTGGCGCAAGGGATTCCATCATCCTTCCAGCAGGCGGGCCTCGATCAGCGCCGCCAGCCGTTCGCTGCCCCCCGGTGGGCCCATCCGCCCCCGGCCGATGGCCCCCAGCCGCCCCCGCTCCCCTGGCTCCGCCAGCAGCCGCTCCAGACGGTGGCGAAGTTCGGAGGCCCCGTGGCAAGGGTGCACGGCGCCCCCCAGCAACCGGCTCTGGCGGCGGGCGAAGCCCGCCTGGAACTGGGGGCCTGGCCCGGGCAGGGAGAGGGCTGGCACGCCGAGGCCCACGAGCTGCTCAGAGGCGGTGCCTGCCGTTGCCAGCCCCACCTCCCCCCAGCTGGCCCAGGCGGCGAATCCTGCAGGCCCATGGAGCACCTCCAGGGCTCCCCGCCGCCAGGCCGCCGCCGCACCGCTGCCGGCCGGAACCGGTTGGGGCTGGAAGCCGGCCTCCGCCAGCGGCGCCGCCAGCTCCCCGCCGCTGGGTCGGCTGCCGGTGGTGAGGAGCGCGGTGATGGGTTCCCGGGGCTCGGTCGGCAGGGCCGCCAGCAGGCGACGCAGGTTGCGCAGGGCTTCGGGCATGCGGCTGCCCGGAAGCAGCAGCAGGCGCCGGCGCCCCTGCAGCCAGGGAGGCAGGGGAGGGCAGTCCAGGCCATCCATCATTGGGTTGCCCGGGGCGAGGGCCGCCACGCCATGGCGCCGCAGCCCCCGGGCCGTGAGGGGGTCGCGCACCGCCACCAGCCGGCAGCGATGGTTCGCCATCAGGGTCCACTCCCAGGGGTCCCATTCGCTGCCCTTGGCTCGGTGGTAGGCGTCGGCCAGGGGAGTGCCGCGCCATCCGGTCGGGGTAGCCGAGGCCCAGGTGTAGTCGCTCTTGGGGGTGCCGAGGAATCCGTAGGGCCCCCCGGCGACCCAGGCCAGCAGGAGGGGCAGCAGATCCCCCACCGCCAGCACCGGATCGCCGCGGCGTCCCCAGCGACGCACCAGCCGCGCCTGCCCCCAGCTCAGGGAGCCCAGGCCGGCCCCCAGGTCGGCCAGCAGCCCCGCCAGGCTCTGGTTGCTGAAGCCGCCGCTGGGCAGTGTCAGCCGCGGTCCCACCCGCTGCAGCAGTCCCTGTCGTTCCGCCGCCGCGAAGGCGCTCCCCTCCCCCACCAAGGGCAGCACCGCCACGACCAGGGGTTCGCCCGCCGCCGCTGGCCTGGCCTGGTGGCGACGTTGCAGGGCCTCGATCAGGCGCAGGGCGATCAGGTCCTCCCCGTGGCCGTTGCTCAGGACCAGCAGGCGGGAGGACATGCCATGGCTGATACGATCTGATTCGGGGAGTTTGCTCCCCTGCTGGCGGCATGGCCAAGTGGTAAGGCAGAGGATTGCAAATCCTTTACCCCCAGTTCGAATCTGGGTGCCGCCTTTTCTGTTGCGAGTTCCGAATCCACCATGTCTGGTGCTTCCTGGGTTGTTTTGACGCCCTTGAGCACAATATGTGGGGTTTTTCTAATTGCCGCTTTTTGATTCTGAACCTTATCTGGCGGAAGGTGAGCGGAAGGTGAAGAGGGGTCTGACTGGGGCGCCCTCAGCGGTTCCCAGAATTCACCTTCCCACTGTCTGCAGCAGGTTGCTTCCGAGGCACCCTCACCTTCCGCCTCCGCCTGGGCGCCCCGAGGCACCCTCAACCGCCCTCAGAGCGCCTCCTAGGCACCGCTGAACCCGATGGGAGGCACTGGGGTCTCCACCCCTTTGAACGCCCAGAGACCGCCTGCTCCTCCTGCCCCTCAACACCCGCAGATCAATCGCCTTCAACACGATGGTGGGCATCTCCATTGGACTGAGAGCACTTCGGTGGGCGCTGAGTCAGTGATGGAGCACATCAACTGGGGATACATCCAACTGGGTCTGGTCGCCCTGGCGTTCGGAGGTCTTCAGGTCTGGTGGATCAGCAGTGTGTTCCGCAGAAGGAAATTGGCACGCCCTCTGAGCGAAGGGGAGTTTCGCAAGACCCTGGAA
>CAIVPT010000201.1 GCA_903907855.1 uncultured Synechococcaceae cyanobacterium
CACGGTGGCGGTGGGCGCGTTGGGGGGCATGGAGCTGCCGCTGCTCACGCGCTTGCTGGAGACGCGCCAGGAGCTGCGCACCGTTCTGGCCCGCGCCCTGGCCCTCGATTACGCGGGATCCCTGGCCGGTGCGCTGTTGTTCCCGTTGCTGCTGCTGCCCTGGCTGGGGCTGTTGCCCACCGCCGCGCTGCTGTCGCTGGTGCCCCTGGGCTGCTCCCTGGCGTTGGCCTGGTCGTTCCCGAGCCTGATCCGCTGGCGGGTGATCCTGGCCGCCAGCGTGCCCCTCACCGCTGTGGTGGCCTGGTTGGTGGTGCCCCTGGGCCACCGCATCGAAGACCGGCTCTACGACGACCCGGTGGTGGGCCGCCTGCAGACCCGCCACCAGCGGATCGTGCTCACCCGCCGCCGCGATGACCTGCGCCTTTACCTCGACGGCAATCTGCAGTTTTCGAGCCTGGATGAATACCGCTACCACGAGGCCCTGGTGCATCCGGCGATGGCGTTCCACGGCCAGGCCCGGCGGGTGCTGCTGCTCGGCGCGGGCGACGGCCTGGCGGTGCGGGAGCTGCTGCGCTGGCCGGGGGTGGAGCGGATTGATCTGGTGGAGCTCGATCCAGCCCTGCTGCGCCTGGCCAGCCGCCACCCCTTCCTGCAGCGTCTGAATGGTGGCAGCCTGGCCGATCCGCGCCTGCGGGTGCATGTGGGCGATGCCTTCGAGCGGGTGCGGCGGGTGGGCCTGGAGGGGGGCCCGTACGACGTGGTGATCGCCGACTTCCCCGATCCCGACACCCCCGCCCTGGCACGCCTCTACAGCGTGAGCTTTTACCGGCTGCTGCGCTCCCGCCTGGCCGCGGATGGCCTGCTGGTGACCCAGGCCTCCACCCCGTTCTTCACCCCGAAGGTGATGGCCTCGATCGGGGCGAGTGTGGCGGCGGCGGGCCTGCAGAGCCGCCCCTACAGCGTGGATGTACCGAGTTTCGGCCCCTGGGGCTTCGTGCTGGCGCATCGCGCCGGCCGCGAGCTGGCAACGCCTGCCCTGCCGTTCCGTGGCCGCTGGGTGGATGGCGAGCAGCTGGGGCGCCTGTTTGCCCTGCCCCGGGATCTGCGGCCCGCCGCCGGCAGCGTGGTGCAGCCCAACCGCCTAAGCCGGCCGGTGATCTTGGGCTATCATCGTGACTCCCTGTGGCGGGGCGACTGAGCCAGATAGGCTCATGCCAACTGCCCACACACGTCCATGGCGGAGAATGTTGTCCAGGATTATGGCTGGAGCGCAACGGAAGATTCACATACCCGTGATTGTCTGGCCCCGGAGATCCTGGAAATTCTCAAAACCTTGCAGGTGCGCCGGGTGATGGATCTGGGCTGTGGCAACGGGGCATTGTGCGCCACCCTGTCGGCCTCTGGCTACGAGGTGGTTGGTGTTGAATACGATGCGAAAGGGGTTGAGTTGTCCAAGGAAAACTATCCCGCCATCCCTTTTTATCGCTTTGGTGTGCAGGATGATCCCCAGGAGCTTTTGCGTCAGGAGAAGCCGTTTGATGCGGTGGTCTCCACCGAGGTGATCGAGCATCTGTTTTCCCCCCATCTTTTGCCCGGTTTTGCGGCGGCTGTTTTGCCCGCTGACGGCTACCTTATTATTTCAACCCCTTACCACGGCTATCTCAAAAATCTCGCCCTGTCCTTGTTTGGGGCCTGGGATGGTCACCACACGGCCCTCTGGCATGGCGGCCACATCAAGTTCTGGAGTCGCCGCTCTCTCACCACGTTGCTGACTCAGAATGGCTTCGAGGTGGTCCAATTCTCGGGTGTTGGCCGGCTGCCCTTCCTCTGGAAGTCCATGATCCTCGTGGCCAGGAAAAGGTGATCACTTCCGTCGTTGTCCTGTTGCTGGTGCTGCTGGCGGCCCTGTCGGTGCTGCTGCTGCGCCGCCATTGGCGCCGGCTCCAGCGGGCCCAGCCCCCGCCCCTGCCCACGCGCCACCTGTTCAACCTGCGCATCGGCGACATCGTGCAGGCCCGCGGGCAGGACTGGGTGGTGGAAGACCGGCTGCTGTACGAGGAATCCGGTGGCTTCCAGTGGCTGGAGTATCGCCTGCAGGATGGGGCCGAGAGCCGCTGGCTGAGTGTGTGTGAAGACGACGAGCTGGAGGTGGCCTGGTATCGCAAAGCCGACCCGGCCGAACGGGCTGAGCCGGCCTCGGCGGCATCCCTGCGTGACGCGGTGCCCGAGGACCTGGCGTGGGCCGGCCGCCGCTACCGCAAAATCGAGCGCGGCACGGCCACCCTGCGCGCCGAGGCCCGTGTGCTGAACCGCCGGGTGGGGGTGTGCACCTTCGCCGATTACGAGGCTGTGGATGGGGGAGATGGCCCGGATGGGCTCATTTCCCTGGAGTGGTGGGGCGGCGGCGGACATCCGGCTGGGGAGTTTGGGAGATCGATCGGATTGGCGGAGGGGGTAACGGTCGAGATGGCGGTGGGGGAGCGGCTGGATCCTGGGCTGCTGACTTTGCTGCCGGGGGACGGGGTGTCGGTCTATCGGCCTTGATCCTGGTTCCCGATCCCCTCCACCAACGCCAGCGCCGTGGCCAGGCTGTCGGCCTCCTTGGCTGGCTTGTCCTTGCGCCAGCGGGCAATGCGCGGAAAGCGCACCGCGATGCCGCTTTTATGGCGGCTTGATGGCTGCAATCCCTCAAACGCCAGCTCAAACACCTGCAACGCCTCCACCGCCCGCACCGGCCCGAAGCGCTCGGTGGTGTGGCGGCGAATCCAGCGGTCGAGTTCCACGATTTCCTCGTCGTTGAGGCCGGAATAGGCCTTGGCGAAGCTCACCAGTTCACCGGCTCCATTCCAGAGGCCAAAGGTGTAATCGGTGAACAGATTGGCGCGGCGGCCGCTGCCGGCCTGGGCGTAGAGGAGTACCGCATCGAGGCGCAGCGGTTCGCGTTTGTGCTTCCACCAGCTGCCGCGGCGGCGGCCCGCTTGGTAGGGGGAATCGGCGGCCTTCAGCATCACGCCTTCGGCGCCGGCCTGGGCTGCTTCGGCGCGCAGGATTTCCAGTTGGTCCCAGGTGGGCAACGGCAGCAGGGGGGAGAGTCGCAGGGGGGTCGGCCCTGGCATCGCGCTGATCACGGCCTCCAGGGCAGCCCGGCGCTCTCGCAACGGTTGGGGGCGAATATCAACGCCGCCGTGCTCCAGCAGGTCGTAGGCCACGAAGGCCGCCGGGCAGTCGGCCCGCAGGGCCTTTCCCGCCGTTTTCCGGCCCAGGCGCCGCTGCAGCTGGGCGAAGGACGCGGGGCGTTCGGCTCCCTCCGCCCACACCAGCACCTCGCCATCGAGCACCGTTCCC
>CAIVPT010000202.1 GCA_903907855.1 uncultured Synechococcaceae cyanobacterium
CTTGTAGGGCTCCAGCATCTCCACCAGGCAGCGCACCACACAGCTCGGTGTGTAGAACTGGCCGCCGTTCTTGCCCTCGGCTGAGGCAAAGCGGGTGAGGAAGTATTCATACACCCGGCCCAGCAGATCCACTGAGCGATGGCTTGCTTCGCCCTCGCTGGCAGCGGTGAGTTCAATCGTGGCGATCACATCGATCAGTTCGCCCAGGCGCTGCTTGTCGAGGCCCGGTCTGGCATAGTCCTTCGGCAGCACACCCTTGAGGCGCGGGTTGTCGCGTTCGATCGCCACCATGGCGTCGTCCACCAGCTTGCCGATCGTGGCCTGCTTGGCGTTCGCCTGCAGGTGGCTCCAGCGGGCCTCCGCTGGCACCCAGAACACGTTCTCGGCCTTGTATTCGTCAGGGTCTTCCGGGTTGGCGCCTTCGTAGTCGCCCTCGCCGGCCAGCAGCTTGGCGCGCTGCTCTTCGAAGCTGTCGGAGATGTACTTCAGGAAGATCAGGCCGAGCACCACGTGCTTGTACTCGGCTGCGTCCATGTTGTTGCGCAGCTTGTCGGCCGTGAGCCAGAGCTTGGCCTCGAAGCCCAAGTTGGCGGTGCTGTTGCCGGCGGCTTTGCCTTTGCGGGGCGTTCGGGCTGCCGGGCTCTGCGGGGCCACCGGCTCGGCGCCCACCAACGACACCGAATCGCTGCGGCCCCGGCCGCGCACCACGATGCCTCTGGTCACCAGTGCGGCCTTCACGTCCGCGTACAGCCCCTCCTCCCAGCCGAGTGCCAGGCGTAGGGCGGGGTTTTTGGCGGGGCTGCCGGCCTTCTCCAGGGCTTCGAGGAAGTCGTCCAGCTGCTCCTGATCGGGCATCGGGGGGATCAGGGGAGGATCGCCTAGTGATTCTGCCTGCTGGTGGGGGCGTGGGGGATAGCAGGAGCGCCCATCTTCTCCGCCGCCTCCTTCAGGGAACGTTCATCGGTCCGCAGGCCCAGGGCCAGGGCTCACGCTGCCCAGATCTCCTCCAGCTCCAGCACCAGCCCCGGAAGCAGGTCGCCGCCCTCCAGGCGCATGGCGTTGTCCAGGCGCTCTGGGGTCGCGGCCGCCCCGGAATCGGTGTGGGCTCGCCAGATCTCCACGGCTCGCTGCTCAGGAAACAGCAGCCAACCCAGCTGGGCGCCATTGGCTTGGTAGGCGGCCATCTTGCGGCGCAGGGCTTGGGCGCCACGGGGGCTGTCGTCACTGGCACTGGCCAGCTCGATCACCAGGTCGGGGCAGAGGGGCGGAAACCCTCGGCGTTGCTCCGGGCTCAGCGCCTGCCAGCGCTCCAGGCGCACCACAGAGGCATCGGGACTCAGCACCGAGCCATCGGCCGCCAGCTCCAGCATCGCGTCGGGATTGGCGTTGCACACCAGCGCGAACTGCTCCGGCGTCAGCCGCAGATCCTGGGGGAGCAGCATGGGTGCCAACGTCATCTCCCGATTGGGTTGCATGCACACTGCATGCAGTACGTGTATGGTCGGGCCCCGTGCCTGCGATCTGTGCCATCCCTGCAGATCCGCGACCTCCCTGAACCGCTTCACCGTCTGCTCCAGCATCGCGCTCAGGTTCACAAGCGCAGCCTCAGCCAGCAGGCTCTGGCTGATCTGGAGGCCATCGCTGGCGGCGATCCCCGCGAGCGGCGCCGCCAGGCGCTGGATCGCATCGCCGTACGGGGGCCCATCTCGCCAGTCCTGATCGGCGATCAGGCTCCGGAAGCTCTGATCCGTGCCGACCGTGAACGCTGATCCTGGGCGATCCCACAGCCTCTGAATTGGCCGACCAGATCGGGGATGCACCGCTGGTACTGGCTCCTGAGCTGATGCTTACTGAGGTGGCCAATGCCCTTTGGAAACTTGCTCGCTCCGATCAGTTGAAGGGTCTCGATCCGCAGCTCCTCCTTGCCGATGCCCGCGATCTGGTGGATCGCGTGGAGCCGGATCGACACCTACAGGTTGAAGCTCTGGCTCTGGCCTGCCACCTGAACCACCCCGTTTACGACTGCCTTTATCTCGCCCTGGTGGGGCAGGTGTTGCCCTGAGTACGGCCACCCAACCGCAACAGCTCACGCCTTGCGCAAATACCCCACCGCTGAAGTGAGTGCCAACAGCAGCGACGGCCAGAACAGCAGATACCCCAGCCCCCGCAGCAGCACCACCAGCCCGAACACCCCCGGCACGCTCACGGCCGTGTCCCAGCCGTCGGGCCAGAGCAGCAGTAGCAGGCTGGCGAACTGCAGGATTGTTTTGGCCTTGCCGCTCCAGGAGGCCGGCCCGCCGCTGCCCTGGCCGGCGCGCCAGCCGGAGATCAGCAGCTCCCGCGCCAGCAGCAGCCATACCGCCCACAGGGGCAACGTGTCCTGGGCGGCGAGCCAGAGCAGCGGCGCGCAGATCAGGATCTTGTCGGTGAGGGGATCGAGGCGGGCGCCCCACACCGAACCGCCACCGGCGCGGCGGGCCAGGGCGCCATCGGCCGCGTCGGTGAGGCCGCCGAGCAGAAGAATCCACCAGGCCAGGCCCTGCTGCCCCGCCGCCAGGGCCAGCAGCAGGGGCAGGCCCA
>CAIVPT010000203.1 GCA_903907855.1 uncultured Synechococcaceae cyanobacterium
CGTCTCCGTTAAGAGTGTCAGGCAGCCACAGGGGCGGCTTGACGGGAGAAACGAACGATGTTGTTCGCTGTTACGGGTTTGCTCTTACCGAGCAGGCTTCAGTCACCCTCCTTATGCCCCGTCGAAACCATTGCAGCCCCGAAGTGGCCGGGCCCGGGGGCCGGCGGCGGGGGAATGGAGCTGAGCGGAATCGAACCGCTGTCCGAAACACTGGTGTGAGCCACCTAGTCGGCCCGAAGACCGACACATGAATCTTGGCATCTAAACGCTCCTGAAGTCGAGACGTGGAGGCGGGTTTACCGAATGGGTGGCCCAGAACCATCACGCCACCCTGGGTTCAGCCTTGAAAATCCTGCAGCTGGCGCACGGTGCCTCAGCCTTCGCCCTGCCAGGGATCGAGGGTGGCCACACCGGTGGGGGTGAAGTGGCGCAGGTTCCGGGTCACCACCGTGAGGCCGTGCTCCAGAGCGGTGGCGGCGATCAGAAGGTCGGCGCTGTCGTGGCCGAGGGCCGCCGAGAGTTGTCCCCAGCGGCGGGCAACGGCCAGATCCACCGCCAGCAGCCGCTCACAATGCAGGCGCAGCAGGAGTTTCAGCCAGGTCGCCAGCTCTTCGGCAAAGGCCGGATCCGTGCTGCGCTGCCGAGCGATCCCCCGCTCGATCTCGCCGATGCTCACCACACTGAGAAACAGATCGTCGTGCTGCTGCCGGGCGATCCAGGCCACCACCCCTGGATCGCGCTGGCGGCGGCGCAGCTCCGAGAGCACCATCGTGTCGATCAGGTACACGGAAAGTCCCGCGGCGTCAGCCCGATTCGCTCGAAGGTTTCATCGTCCTGAGGCAGCGCCAGCAGCAGCTCCGGCAGCGAGGGCGCGCTCGCCTGATCCAGCCGTTGCAGGCGCTCATATTCCGCGGCCGAGATCACCACACCCACCCAGCGCCCGCGGCGGGTGACCCGCTGCGGCTCACCGGCCAGGGCTGCCTCCACCACCGCGCTGAAGCGGTTCTTGGCGTCCTGCAACGTCCACTGGGCGACCATGGGGAATCGGCTAGCTGATCTGGCTAGCCTAGTAAAATGGTGTCATCGCTGCCTGGCTCGATTCACGGCACCAGCACCTTTGAGCTTCTGACGGCGCTGGGGCGCGACTGGACAGCTTCGCCCCAGCCTGCCGGAGCTGCTCCTAACCTCAATTCATCGCGGCGAGGCCAACCATGGCGAGCGTGCAGGAGATTCGCCAGCGGCTGCGCGGCCAACGGATCGAGGTCCTGCGCAGCAGCATCGAGCCCCTGCTGGCCGGGCGGGCTGGAGCGGAGGTGTGGCTGTTCGGCTCCCTGGCCCGTGGCGACTGGGATGCCCGCTCGGACGTGGACCTGCTGGCGGTGGCGCCGGATCAGAGCGCCGCTGATCAGCTGGCCGAGGCCCTGCTGGGAACGGGCCTAGCCGACGACGTGATCGGCCTCAGCCAGGGCCGCTGGCTGCAGCGTCAGCGGGGCGATGATCCCTGGTGGCGGGGGATCTGCCGCGATGCGATCCGGCTGCAGCCGCTTCCGAGGCCATGACGGTCCGTCTGCACGCCTGGCTGCGTCAGGCCCACAGCGATCTGGCCATGGCGGCCTATGCCAGTGAGGGAGGCTTCCATGCCCAGGCCTGCTACCACTGCTGCCAGGCCGCCGAAAAGGCACTCAAGGCCTTGCTGCTGGCTCTGGGTCAGGAGCCGGAGCGAACCCACTCGATCGAGCGATTGCTCGGCGCCCTGGAGCTGCTTGGTATCGAGACCGCCCCGCTGCGCCAACTGCCGCTCAAACCCCTGCAGCGGATGACCACCGCCAGCCGCTATCCGGATGGCGATGAGGCTCCGGTGGATCTGTTCGATGCAAGGGATGGGGCGCTGGCCCTGGCGGTGGCGCGGGCCGTGGTGGGCTTCGCGGATCAGCAGCTTGGGGAGCTCGCTGGGCCGCAAGCCACCTGATGCTCGCCAGCCGGGCCAACTCCCAGAGACAAGGGCATCCCCGCAAGGTGTTCAAGCCCCCAGATGGGCATCGGTGCAAAGCCGGGTCGGCAGCTCAGCGCCGTTCACGTGGCACCCACCGGCTCAGGCCAACTCCAGGCCCAGATGCTCCACGTAGGGCTGGAAGTCCCGGTCGCTGAATAGCAGCGGCAGGTTGGCCTCGATGCAGGCGGTGGCGATGATCCCGTCAATCGTCTTGCGCACTGTGATCCCCTTGCGGCGCAGCTGCCGGTAATTCTCCGCTGCCTTCCAGGCGTTGCTGCCGCCGAGCATCGGCAGCAGGGCCAGGGAACGGAACAGCTGTCGGGCGGTGGCGACATCCTGGTCGGTGCGGAACCCTTGCATCACCTCCACCAAAACGAGGTCGCCGATCGCCAGCGGCGTCACCCCGAGCAACCCATCCAGCCGCTCCACCTCTGGGGTGCTCACCCCATGGAAGAAGTCGATCCAGACCGAGGAGTCGACAACGATCACGCCTGC
>CAIVPT010000204.1 GCA_903907855.1 uncultured Synechococcaceae cyanobacterium
AGCTGGCGTCCGGCAGGCCCGTGGCGTCCTCAAGGATGGTGAGACCGGTCTGATCCACCGCGAAACAGCAGGCTGGTGTTGCGGGCATCAAAGGCAAGCGCCGCCGGGTCGTAGGTGAAATCGAACTGGACATTCAGGCGGGCGGAAAGCGGATCCTGGGGCCCGAAACCAGCGTCGACATACACCAACAGTGCTCGATACGGACGGGTCACGTTATCCGACGCTGAACCCATGCCCGAACCGTACAAAGATCGATCAAAGATGGGCGCTTTCTTCGCCTTTCTCTCGGCTTGCCGCCCATGGTTTTTTACAAAGAGCGGCCCCGGGCAAATCCAAAACAATCCCCGCACTGACTCGGCGCCGTCTCAGACGCCATGCACATTGGGACCACTTGCCGGTCTGCCGTGGCAGCGTCGCACTCCACCACCGATCTGGTGCGGCAATACCTGCAGGACATTGGCCGCGTCGACCTGCTCACCCAGGAGGAGGAGCTCACCCTGGCGCGGTTGGTGCAACAGCGGGAGCGGCTGCTGGCCTGCCGCGATCCCGCCGATGCCGCCGACTCCGCCACCGCCAACCCCGCCTGGGCGGAGCGGGCCGGCCTGGCCCTGCAGGAGCTGCGCCGCGCCCTGCACCACGGTCGGCGGGCGAAGGAGCGGATGATCCAGGCCAATCTGCGGCTGGTGGTGGCCGTGGCCAAGAAGTACCAGCAGCGGGGCCTGGAGCTGCTCGACCTGGTGCAGGAGGGCACCCTCGGTCTGGAGCGGGCGGTGGAGCGCTTCGATCCCACCCGCGGCTTCCGCTTCAGCACCTACGCCTACTGGTGGATCCGCCAGGGCATCACCCGCGCCATCGCCAGCCAGAGCCGCACGATCCGCCTGCCGGTGCACATCACCGAGAAGCTCAACCGGCTCAAGAAGGCCCAGCGGGAGCTCACCGCGCGCCTGGGCCGCAGCCCGCGCCTGCCGGAGCTGGCCCGGGAGCTGGGGCTGAGCGAAGAGGTGGTGCGGCTCACCCTGCAGCGCCAGCCGCGGTCGATCTCCCTGGATGTGCGCGTGGGCCGCGACCAGGACGTGGACCTGGGCGACCTGCTGGAGGACGGCCACGCCACCCCGGAGCAGACCCTCGCCCGCGAGCAGCTCCACGACGACCTGGAGGCCCTGCTGAAGGAACTCACCGAGCGCGAGGCCGCCGTGATCCGCCAGCGCTTCGGCCTGGAGGACGACACCCCCCGCACCCTCACCGAGATCGGCGAAAGCCTGTGCCTCTCGCGGGAGCGGGTGCGGCAGATCGAGCACCGGGCGCTGCTGAAGCTGCGCCAGCCCCGCCATCGCAGCCGCATGCACGACTACCTGTCCAACCTCGACTGAGCCGCGATCCCGGGCCCGCCGCAGGGATCGTTCCTAAGCTTGCCAAGCCCCAGGTATTTCGGCCCGCGCGCGGCCCTCCGTCCATGACCGTCTCCGCCCCCCCGATCGACATCGGCATCCCCGCCGACCAACGCGCCGCCATCGCCGACGGGCTCGGCCGTGTGCTGGCCGACAGCACGGTGCTCTACGCCAAGACCCACGGCTTCCACTGGAACGTCACCGGGCCGATGTTCAACACGCTCCACCTGATGTTCATGGATCAGTACACGGAGCTCTGGACCGCCCTCGACGGGATCGCCGAGCGCATCCGCGCCCTCGGCCACCCCGCCCCCTACGGCGGCCGCACCTACGCCGGCCTTTCCTCGATCCCCGAAAGCGAGGGGGTGCCCGCGGCGATGGACATGGTGCGGGAGCTGGTGCTCGGCCACGAGGCCGTGGCCCGCACGATCCGCTCGGTGTTCGCCGCCGCCGATGGGGCCGGCGACCAGCCCACCGCCGACCTGCTCACCCAACGGCTGCAGATCCACGAGAAGACCGCCTGGATGCTGCGCAGCCTGCTGGAGGGCTGATCGGGAGGGCCTGGGTAGATTGGGTCATTCCGGAGCCTCGGAGCCGCAATGGCCGCCCCCCACCGAAGCGCCAAGTTCGTGTTCGTCACCGGCGGGGTGGTCTCGAGCATCGGCAAGGGGATCGTGGCGGCCAGCCTGGGGCGGCTGCTCAAGAGCCGGGGCTACAGCGTCTCGATCCTCAAGCTCGATCCCTACCTGAATGTGGATCCGGGCACGATGAGCCCGTTCCAGCACGGCGAGGTGTTTGTCACCGAAGACGGCGCCGAGACCGACCTCGACCTGGGCCACTACGAGCGCTTCACCGATACGGCGATGACGCGGCTCAACAGCGTCACCACCGGC
>CAIVPT010000205.1 GCA_903907855.1 uncultured Synechococcaceae cyanobacterium
CGCCTCCGCTGGCGATGTCAACGGTGATGGCCTCGCGGATCTCATCGTTGGGGCTCCCAACAGTGATCCGGCAGCGGGCTCCGATGCAGGCCGCTCCTATGTGGTCTTCGGCAAAACAACCACCGCCGCCATCGACCTCTCTGCCATCGCCGCCGGAATCGGTGGCTTCGTTATCAATGGCCAAGCCGCTTTCGACTACAGCGGCAACAGCGTCGCGGCCGCCGGCGATGTCAACGGCGATGGCCTCGCGGATCTCATCGTGGGGGCTCGCGACAGCGATCCGGCAGCGGGCTCCGATGCAGGCCGCTCCTATGTGGTCTTCGGCTCTACCACCGGCGCCTTCTCACAAACCTTCGTCGATCAACTCGGCACCACCGGCAACGACACCCTCACCGGCAGCAGCGCCAGCGAAATCCTCGTGGGCAATGCCGGCAACGACACCCTCATCGGCAATGGCGGCGCCGATGTGCTCTACGGCGGCAGCGGCAACGATCGCTTCCTCCTCAACAGCTCCAACCTCACCGCCCTCACCACCGCCTTTGGCGCCGGCGACAACCTCACCCGCTATGCCCGCGTTGATGGCGGCACCGGCATCGACACCTTCGCCTTCGATGGCAGCGGCCTTTCCCTCAACCTCAGCAGCGTCGCCAACCAGTCAGCCCTCAACACCAACAATTCCTCACGCCTTGGCTCCCTCGAGATCTTCGATCTCACTGGATCGGGAAACAACTCCCTTTCCCTATCGCTCGCCGATCTCGCCGATCTTTCGCCCTTCAACTGGCTGAACAGCACCACCGCCAGCGGCCTCGGCCGCACCGGTGGCACCTACTCCCTCATCGATCCCGAGCAGCGCCACCAGCTCGTGATCACAGGCAATGCCGGCGACAGCTTCACAGCCCTCGACGGCACCTGGACCAACGCCGGCACCGCCATCTTCTCAGGCTCCTTCTCCGGCCTCTCAGGCACCTATAACGTCTGGAATCTCGGCTTCCACCAGCTCCTGGTGCACAGCAGCGTTACCACCTCGGGCCTGCCCTGAACCCATCCCCGCCGACCAAAACGATCAACGCTGCCTGGGCCTCCCTGCGCACCAACCCCCTGGCGCCCGCCCCCTGGCGCGCCCTGCAGGGGGCCTACGCCGCAGCCGGTCTTGCCCCCCATGCGGCCTATGCCGCCGGCCAGTGGCGGCGCCTGCAGGCCACGGCCCCAGAGCCCCCCGCCCCCAGCAAGACCCTGGCCCCCCGCGGCCCCAGCCCCGCCCAAGCCGACGACTGGCTGCAGCACCCCCAGGCACCTGACGCCCAGCGCTGGGCCCAGGAGCTGCAGCCCTGGCTCACCACCTGCCCGGGCGACTGGCTCAGCTGGCTCTACGCCGCCCGCCTCGCCGACGGCCAACCTCCCGCCAGCGCCACAGCTCTCGCCACAGCCCTCGCCCAGGCCGAAGCCCTCGAGCCGATCGCCGGCGAATCCCGCCACTGGCTGGGCCTCTGGCGCCTCCAGGGGGGCGACTCCGCCGGCGCCGTCGACGCCCTGGCGCCCCTGGCGGATCAGCAGCCGCCACGCCACGGCTCCCTGCTCCAGCTCGGCCTGGCCCTGCTGCGCCTCGGCAACCGTCCCGCCGCCGAGGCCGCCTTCAGCCGCGCCTCCGCCTCCCCCAACCCCGGCTTCCTGCGCCTCCTCGCCCAACGGGTCTACGAGCACAACTACTGGCGCGAGGCCATCGCCGTGCTGGAGCGCGCCCGCTCCCTGGCGCCGGACGACCTCACCACCCTCATCGCCCTGGCCCGGCTGCACTGGGAGGTGTATCAACTCAGCGAGGCCGAAACCCTCTGCCAACAGGTGCTGGCGCTCGATCCGGCCAACCCCGAGGTGCCCTACCTGCTCCATGCGCTGCCCGGCCGCCGCGGCGACGCCCGCGCCCATCTGGCGGCCGTGGAGGCCCACTACGCCGACCTGGGAAACCCCGGTTCCCGGCTGGCCTCCTCCATCGCCATGGCGTCGCTGTATGTGGACGACCGCAGCCCGCAGCAGGTGGCGGACCGGCACCGCCAGCTCGCCGCCCCGATCGAGGCCGCCTGCCAGCCCCACACCGGTTTCGCCAACGACCGCGATCCCGACCGGCCCCTGCGCATCGGCCTGGTGTCCGGCGACTTTCACCGCCAGCACCCGGTGAACCTGTTCATGCTGCCCCTGCTGGAGCGGCTCGACCGGCAGAGCTTTCCGGTGTTCGTGTACCACACCGGTCTGATGCACGACGAGTACACCGTGCGGGCCGAGAACGCCGCCAGCCACTGGCTTGAGGCCGGCCGCCTCGACGACCCGGCCCTGCAACAACGCATCCTCTCCGACCGCATCGACCTGCTGATCGACCTGGCCGGCCACACCTCCAGCCACCGCCTGGGCGTCTTCGCCCTCCGCTCAGCGCCGGTGCAGCTCACCTTCCTCGGCTACCCCCACTCCACCGGCCTCTCCCGCATCGACTGGCTGATCGGCGACCGCGAGGTGAGCCCCGCCGAGCACGGCGCCCTCTTCTCCGAAGGCATCGCCCAGCTGCCGGGGAGCGTGTTCTGCTGGAGCCCGGTGGACGACTACCCGCTGCCGCCGCCCCGCCCTCCGCAGGCGCCGCTGGTGTTCGGCTCCTTCAACAACATCATGAAGCTCTCGCCCCGCACCCTCCACCTCTGGGGCGCCGTGCTGCGCGATCTGCCCCAATCGTTGCTGCGGCTCAAGGCGCCCTCCCTCGGCGATGCCTCCGTGGTGGAGCGCTTCCGGGGCCTGTTCGCCGCCCAGGGCATCGAGCCGGAGCGGCTGCTGCTGGAGGGCCCCGAGGAGCTGGGGACGATGATGCAGCGCTACGGCGAGGTCGACATCGCCCTCGACCCCACCCCCTACAACGGCGGCACCACCACCCTGCAGGCCCTATGGATGGGGGTGCCGGTGATCGCCTTGCGGGGCGGCAATTTTGTGGGCCGCATGGGCGCCAGCTTCCTGGCCACCCTCGGCCAGTCCGACTGGATCGCCGACGACGACGACCAGTTCCGGGCCATCGCCCGCCGCCTCGCCGCCGATCTGCCGGCCCTGCGCCTGGGGCGCGCCGCCCTGCGCGAGCGCATGGCCCACAGTGGCCTCTCCGATCTCGATCGCTACACCGCCGACGTGCAGCGGCTGCTGCGGCGCATCTGGCAGCACCACTGCCGCGGCGACGACGACCGCCTGCTGGCGGCTGAGCCCTGGCCGCCGGCTGGCGACTGAACCCCATCCCCTCCCTACGCCGACCCTTCCCGGCCCATGAGCGCCACCCCACCCGCCTTCGCGATCAGCACCTCCCGTCAGTTCCTGGGCTGGCTGACGGAGCAGCAGCTCTCCCTGGCCCTCACCACCTATCAGATCGGCAAGCTCTTCAGCCTCGGCCTCAAGGCCAACGGCGAGCTGGCGGTGTTCGAGCGCACCTTCAACCGCTGCATGGGCCTCTGCCCCAGCGCCGACGGCAACGGCTTCTGGATGAGCAGCCTCTTCCAGGTGTGGCGCTTCGAAAACATGCTCGGCCCCGGCGAGCAGACCGAGGGCCACGACCGCCTCTACGTGCCCCAGCTCGGCTTCACCACCGGCGACTGCGACATCCACGACATGGCGGTGGATGGGGAGGGCTCCGTGGTGATGGTCAACACCCTCTTCAGCTGCCTCGCCGCCCCCAGCGCCAGCCATAGTTTTCGGCCTCTCTGGCAGCCCCCCTTCATCAGCCGCCTGGCCGCCGAAGACCGCTGCCACCTCAACGGCCTGGCCATGCGCGACGGACGCCCGGGCTGGGTCACCGCCGTGAGCACCTCCGATGCCGCCGACGGCTGGCGCGAACGGCGCCGCGATGGCGGCGTGCTGATCGATGTGGCGGCCAACGAAATTGTGGCCGGCGGCCTCTCGATGCCCCACTCGCCCCGCTGGTACCGCGACCAGCTCTGGCTCTGCAACTCCGGCACCGGCGAATTCGGCCGCGTGGACCAGGCCAGCGGCAGCTTCGAACCGCTCTGTTTCTGCGCCGGCTACCTGCGCGGTGTGGCCTTCCACGGCGATTTCGCCCTGCTCGGCACCTCCCTGCCCCGCGACAACCGCACCTTCAACGACCTCCCCCTGCAGGAGGCCCTACAAAGCCGCAATGTGGAGCCCCGCTGCGGCATCCAGGTGGTGGATCTGCGCAGCGGCGATGTGGTGCACTGGGTGCGTTTCGAAGGCCTGGTGTCAGAGCTGTACGACGTGATCACCCTGCCCGGCGTACGGAATCCCGCCCTGATTGGCTTTGTCAGCGATGAGATCCGCCGGCTGATTTCCCTGGAGCCCTAAGGGCTGGCCGCGGCTGCACACGCTGTCAAGGCGGAGGCGGCTGGCACAACCGGTTCGGTTTCACCACGGAATCTCCCGTAGGTTGAATCGCTCTGGTCCACCGCTGCTGCCCGATGAGCGTCCCCACCACCCTCGTCACCATCGGCGCCATCGTCGACGATTTCGGCCTGCTGCAAGGCAACCTCGCCGCCGCAGCCCGCAGCGATGACACCACCCCCACCCTCAGCGGCACCCTCTCGGCCGCCCTGCTCGTGGGCGAGAGCGTGGCGCTCTACGGCAACGGCAACCTTCTGGGCACCGCCACGGTCAGCGGCCAGAGCTGGTCCTTCATCCCCACCCTTCCCGCCAGCGCCGGCACGACGTACCTGTTAACGGCACGGGTGATCAACGATCTGGGGCAGCTCGGGCCCCTCTCCACCAGCCGCTCCTTCATCCTCGACACGGTCGCACCCACCATCACCGCGGCCATCACCGCCATCGCCGACAACGTCGGCACCCAGCAGGGCACCCTCGCCACGGGAGCCAGCACCGACGACACCACACCCACGCTCTCGGGCAC
>CAIVPT010000206.1 GCA_903907855.1 uncultured Synechococcaceae cyanobacterium
CCACCCAGGAAGAGGAGACCTACTCGATGGTCACCGCCAACCGCTTCTGGAGCCAGATCTTCGGGATCGCCTTCTCCAACAAGCGCTGGCTGCACTTCTTCATGCTGTTTGTGCCGGTGATGGGTCTATGGACCAGCAGCATCGGCATCATCGGCCTGGCCCTCAACCTGCGGGCCTACGACTTCGTGAGCCAGGAGATCCGGGCTGCGGAAGATCCCGAATTCGAGACCTTCTACACCAAGAACATCCTGCTCAACGAAGGCCTGCGCGCCTGGATGGCCCCGGCCGACCAACCGCACGAAAACTTCGTCTTCCCTGAAGAGGTTCTGCCCCGCGGTAACGCTCTCTGATCAACGGTTCCTGGCCTCTGGGCCCATACCCCTCCCTGCCCCCATCGCTCAGCGGTGGGGGTTTTTCTTTGGCTGTTTCCCCAATCACTTCATTTCCCATTTCCTCAACGCAGTTCACGCTGCAGGTTTTGCCAGCGCTCGAGTGCTTCTGGATCGTTGGCGTTGCCCCGTTGCAGCAGCAACACGCCGTCATCCAGCCGCTGAATGCCGTAACGCCCCTCCAGGGAATCGAGTTCCCGGAGGCTGGCACGCAGGGCCTGTCGCTCTTTGCGGAAGGCCACCGAATAGCGACGCATCCAATCGAGATCCACCACGATCCAATCCACCGGCAGGGCCTGGCCGGCGCGATTCTGGTAAGTGGTGTGCTCAGGGAAGCGCACCAGCACGGGCCGCAGTGCCAGCGGTGGGATCAGCGGGGTGGAGGCGGCCACGCTGGCCTCGGGCGGCACCTGTGCCAGCACGAAGCGGGCCCGTTGCCCGTGCTGCCACTGCCGCAGCGGCGAGCTGTACACCCAGGGCCGGATGCTGTCGGGCATCAGCCAGGACAGGCTGCGATTGGGATTGCCACCTACCGTGAACAACAGGGAAAGAGCTACTCCCGCAGCCCACAATCGCCGTACGCGGCGGCTCGGCCATAGCGCGGGGTGTCGCTGCCACCAGATGATGGTGCCGGCGAACAGACCCGGTACCACCAGCAAGGTGTAGCGAAGGTGGATTGAGAGGGGATTGTTGTCCCCCTGGGCGAGCAGCAGGCCCAGCAGCGGTAGGCCCATCAGCAACCAGGCATCCAGGCTGATCAGGGGCACGAACAGCAGGGGCAGTCCCTGGCCCGCCAGGTAGGTGAGGGTCTGTCGGGGCGGGCTTACCAGCTCCCGCAGCAACACCAGAGGCTGTTGCACCACCTGCCGCAGTACCTCCAGGCTGCTGGCCTCCTCGCGCCCCGGGATGTACTGGCCAAAGTTCTCGACCATGAAGCGGCGGGCGTTGTCGTCGCTGAAGAGCGGCATCAGCACGTTGGTGGAGAGCAGCACCCAGCCCCCTCCCCACAGGGCCAGGGCGAGGGCCAGCGGCCAGCGCCGCGGCTGACGCACGGCCAACCACAGCCCCACCCCCACCAGCAGCACGCCGGTGTCCTCCCGGATCAGGGGTACCGCCAGCCCTGCCGCCAGGATCAACCAGCGGTTGCGCTGCTCCAGACCCAGCAGCAGCAGGAAGATCGCCAGCGGCAGCTGGCAGAGGTCGGTGAAGTTGCCCCAGGTGGGGCCGAGCACCGCGTTGGCCCCAAAGAACGACAGGGCGATCCAGCTCGCCGGACCGGGCTCCAGCCGTTGCCGTGCCAGGCGGTACAGCACCAGGCCCGCGGCGGTCATCAGCCCCACCTGGATCAGGGGCAGGGCCCACGAACCCAGCAGGCCGACCAAAGGCATCCACAGCACCAGGATCGGGGTGAAGTGCTGGCCGAGCCTGTGATACCCCAGGGCCGGCAGCTGCCCCGCGTGGATCACGTTGGTGGAGAGCTGGGAGGAGAGGGTGCTCTCAAAGGGATGGCCCCGCAGGCCGTTGCCCAGCACCTGCAGGAAGATCCCCTGGTCCATCGAGGCCTGCAGCACCTCCAGGCGCCAGACCTGCAGAGCCAGCCCCACCAGGGCGAAGGCCACGGCCCCCGCCAGCACCCTGCGCCGTGCTGTTCCGGCGTCGTTGCTGCGGAATCGAGGGGCAGGCCGATCGCGTTCAGCCATGCCGGATCTCCATGCGAGAACCCATTCTGGGAGAGCACCTCCTGAACAGGAGGCGCCCTCAGGAATCCGTGTTTTTGGCCCGGCAAACCCAGCGCTTCCAGCCGCCGTCGCCCGCCTGCTCCATCCGACAGCGGCCCCCCGCATCCGGTGCTTCGGGAGCGACCCGGGCCAACACGCGGAAACGATCCCCTGGCCAGCGGTGGCTCTCATCGCTCAGGGGGGTGGCTGGCGAATCCAGATACCAGTGCAGGCTCGGTCGTTGGCTCTCCGCATCGCTGGCGAGCAGCAGCATCTGAGGGGCCTCGGGGCCGGCGTTCGCCAGGCCGAGGGCCGGGCTGATGGGGGGTGCGTTGCCCAGTTCCCAGTTCCAGAGAGGCCCAGCGAACAGACAACCCAGGGAGAGAAGCCAGCCTCCGGCCAGCACCGCGATCGCGTTCCTCGCGTTCCCCTTCCCTGCAAATCGCCGCAGCTGGCCTCCCCCCACCAGCAACCCCAGGGCCGCTGGCCCGGCGCTCAAGGCGCTGGCCAGTGGCAGGGGCTGCCCGGGCAGCAGCACCGCCACGCTGGCGGCAGCCAGAAGCAGGCCCCCCATCGCCCGCCAGAGGGTGCCGCAGGTCCGGGTGCGTGCAAGGGGGGTCAAGCCAGCTGCCATGTCGGCCAGCACCGGACCACAGGCCAGGCAGAAGGGGGGCCAGAGCAGCAGGGAGTACCAGGGCAGCTGGGTCCGCAGGGGGAACACCAACAGAATCTCCAGCAGTCCCAGGCCCAGCACCCAGCGGCCGGCCGGTCGATCCCGCTGCCGCCAGGCGCGCATCACGCCGAAGGGCAGGAGGGGGAGCCAGGGCCAGCCCCCGATCAGTCCCTGGGTGAGGGGAACCAGAGGGCCGCCCCCGTTGCCGTTCACCACCTTGGTCAGTCGATCGACGCCCTGGGGGCCCCACATCACCCAGGCGTCGTCGCCGCGGGCCAGCAGGTGCCACCCGTGCCAGGCGAGACCCGGCAGCAGGGCCAGCGCCAGCCCCCCCAGCAGCCAGCGCCAGGCCCGGGCGTCCAGCACCCGATCGCGGTGGCGCAGCAGCAGGCCCGCCGCGAGCACCGGTGGGGCCACCGGCGCCTTCAGCAGCAGCAGCAGGCAGCCGCCGAAGCCCGCCAGCAGCCCCCCGCGCAACGCACGGCCCCGGGCCAGGCCGGTGTCCAGGAGGCCGAGCCACACCAGGGCCATGGCGCTGAGCTGGGTGCCATCGAGCATCGCCAGACGGCCGTGTCGGGCGAGGGGCAGCAGCGTGAGGGCGATCAGGGCAGTGGCGACGGCCGCATCGGGTCGGGCCGGACGCAGCCTCGCCTGCACCAGGCCGAGCAGGGGAACCAGCAGGCTGGAGCCCAGTGCCGGCACCAACCGCACCAACCATTCGGGGGGGAGGCCCGGGGATGAATCCCCGTGGACCCAGGCCCAGAGACGGATGGCGGACGCGATCGCCAGGTGCAGACCCGGTGGTTTGTTGCTGTAGGGCTCGCCGAGGTAGGTGGGCAACAGGCCCCCCATCCCGGGGCTGCGGCTCAACTCCAGGGAGACCCGGGCGACGATCGCCTCGTCCCAGTCGCGTAGGGGCACGTTGCCGAGACCGATCATGGCCAGGCCTATGGCCACCAGCCAGAGCAGCAGCAACGCGCGCAGGGGCGGCGGGGGGCAGCAGGGCGTTCGCAAGGGGGCGATGCGAGGAAAACGCCCGTACGGTCCGACAGGTTTCCTTTGATCGATGTGTTGGGCCCCACCCCCGCCTGTGTTGCGTCGGCCCGGAGACACCAGCGGGTCGTTATGAGTACCCAGGGCCCCCGCCCGGTGGCAACGCGCGTGCTCCGTATCGCGATGCCGGGAGGCCCTCGCTAAGGTTCAGGGGTTCTGTCAGCAGTCATGTGGGGCCCAGCCCCGTAGGCATGGCCGGCTGGCGTTTTCCCCAACGGAGGAGGTGCCCGTGAGTTCCAGTTGTTTCATCCAGGGTCTGCTGATCGCGGAGAACGCCGGCTGATTACGGCGCCTGATCCTTGATCTTTCGGTTCCGCGCCAGAGCGGACCCGGCGAGAGCCCCCGTTGCCCCCTGCCCAGCAGGAGACAGCGGGGGCATCGTTTTGCCGCCGCGACTGGGCCTTAGGTTGATCGCCCGCCTTGCCGCCGGACCTTCGCGATGGCCCCATCCCCCGAACCCCGCATCCTCCGCACCCCCTGGGGCGAATTGCGGCCGTTGGTGGATCTGCGCCCCCTCTGGTATGTGCTTCTTCTCTATGGGGTTGTCTGGTTTCTGCCGCGGCCGGTGTTCGAGTTCTGGCGCAAGGGGGAAGACGGGCCGGCGGAGTGGATCCAATTCTTTTGCTACGCCGGGGCCTGTGGGGCTTCCCTACTGGTCGCCTGGCGGCGGCGGGCCCGGCCCCTCTCGTTCGCCTGCCTGGGCTGGTTGGCGTTGGCCCTGTTCTGCTTTCTGATGGCGGGGGAAGAGATCAGCTGGGGGGAGCGTCTCACCGGCCTGGGCGTCGACGCGATCCGTGACATCAACGCCCAGCAGGAGACCACCATCCACAACATCCCTGCCGTGCAAAGCCTGATGCACTTCGGATTCATCCTCTTCGGCCTGCTCTTCGGCTGGGCGGGCTGGCGGCTGCTGCCAGGAATAGACGCCCTGCCCGCCCGCTGGTACAGCCTCTGGTTTCTACCGGTGGCGCTCTTTTACGCCTACTTCGATCTCTCCTGGATCACCCACGCAGACCGCATCCGCAACGATCAGGAGGCCATTGAATTGATGATGGCCGTCGGCCTGCTTCTCCACGCTGTGGCGATGGCCCGCCGCCGCGAATCCAGCCGCCTCACGGCTTCCGGCTGACCTCCCTCTTCACCGCCGCCACCGCCTGCGGCAGGGTCTGGGGCAGCGTGCCAAGGCGGCTCAGCTCGCCGCTGAGCAGCCCGCTCAGGTCGCGGAGCCCCTGGAGGAGCGGGTCCCTCGCTGCTGCCGCAGGCACGGCGTCGAGCACGGCACGGGCTTGCCAGGGGCGCCCATCGGCGAGCAACACGATCGCCCGGTAGGCGGCGGCCCAGGGGCGGCCGGGATTCTGCTGCTGCAGTTCGCCGAACCAGCGCTGGGCCGCCTCCGGCCGGTTTTGCAGGGTGGCCAGCAGCGCCAGATTCCAGAGGGCGTCGGGGTTGCCGGGGTTCGCGGCCAGGCGCCGCCGGGCCCAGCTGGCCACCTCCATCTGATACAGCCTGTGCCCATCGAGCTGATGCTCCAGTCCGATCGAGGCGAACAGGGGGGCCAACGCTGCAGGGCCGCTCTCCAGGCGGGGGGCCAGCCGCTGGAAGTCTTGGCTGAAGGTGCGCGGCGACGGCGCATCACTACGCCTCCGCCACAACTCCAGATCGGGCTCGTCGCGCCTGGGCCAGTGGCGGATTCGCTCGAAGCGTCCGTCCTCCCGCACCGCCCGGCTCAGTTCCTGGGCACTGGGGCGTCCGCTCCCTTGATCGCCGGTGGCCAGCAGCAGCCATTCGCCTCCCGCCAGCACCGCCTCCTGCTGGCCGGCTCGGCGCCCCACCTGGCGTGCCACGATCCGCCCCCCCGCCAGCCTCCCGTAGACGGTGGCGGTGTGCTCGTTGAAATCCGGGCGGCTGGCCACCAGCAACACGGTGGTGGGCCGTTCGCCCACCCGTCGCCGCACTTCGGCCATCGCCTCGGGCACCGGAAAGCCGCCAGGCCGGGCGATCGCCGCCGCCCGCTCCGCCACGGTGCCCCCCGCGGCCGCCAGCAGCCCGCTGGCGAGGGCGATGAGGGCGGCTGGCCGGCCCAATCGGGAGGCGATCGCCCCGCCCACCGACCACCAGCCGCGGGCCAGGAGCAGCGCCAGCAGCGGCAGCACGGGGGTGATGTAGCGCGGATCCTTGTTGGGGCTCAAGGTGGTGGCCAGCCAGCCGGCCACCGCGCAGCCGATCAGCCAGCCCCAGCCAGAAGGCAGGCGCTGCAGCGGCACAAGGGCCTGCCGTGGCCGCCAGCGCCCCAGGGCCAACGCGCCGCCCACCAGCCCTGCCAGCAGGGCCACCCGGCCGAGCTGGGCGGGCCAGAGCAGCGGATACCAGAGCAGGGAGCTCAGGCTCAGGGGCGGCGGATCCCCCTCCCGGGAGGCCGATTCAATCACCGCCCGGTTGGTGCCGCCGAGGGTGGAGATCCAGTTGTGGTGCAACCAGGGCAGCAGCAATGCCAGCACCAGCGCCAGGGCCACGAGCACCTGCCAGCGCCGCCCGCGTTGCCCCAGGCCCCGGCTGGCGGCCCAGAGGCAGGGGAGCGCTACCACCAGCAGGGCGCTCTGCTTCACCAGGATCGCGGCGGCCACCGCCAAGGCAGCCCCCAGGGCCTGGTGGGGGCGTCCGCCCGATGGGGCCGGCCCCTGCCAGCACCCCAGTCGCCACAGGGCCAGGGTGCTGGCGGCGGCGAGCGGCAGATCGAGGGTGAAGTCCACCCGCAACTCCGCCAGGGCTGGCGCCACGGCCACCAGCGCCGCGGCCAGCAGGCCGAAGCCGGGGCCCTGCAGCTGCCGGCCCCAGAGGGCCACCACAAGCAGCAACAGGCCATGCCAGAGGGCCAGCGTCCAACTGGCTCCGTCCGGTTCCTGGCCCGCCACCGCCATCACCGTGCCACTCACCAGGGAGGCCAGGGGGGGGATCTTGGGGGAGAGATCCAGGAGCGCTGCCCACCCCTGCCAGCCACCTCCGGCCAGCAGCCCCAGGG
>CAIVPT010000207.1 GCA_903907855.1 uncultured Synechococcaceae cyanobacterium
CCTTGGATGGTTGCTTTTTGTCCTTCTGCTGGTGAAGTTCCTCGCTCAGGATGCCTGCACCCCCCCAGATCATCGAATCAAGTTTTCCTGGGTGATCTGGATATGGATTGTCGGCATGGCGATCATGGAGGTCGCCTTGTTGGTTGGCCACCATGATTACAGTCACGGTGCTGGGATGATCGTGAAGTCCAGCATCGGCTGGGCCAAGGGTTGGGCTGCATTTGCCCTGTATCTTCTGGCTGGAAACCTGCGAATCAGGCCGCAAATTATCATCCGAGCTGTCTGTATCCTTGGCCTGCAAACGTTCCTGGTTATTCCAATACTGCTTGCCGCGCCCCACTTCCACTTTCCTGATATCCTTTATGTATCTCCCCTCCAGGAGATCGGTGGACCAGGGCCCGAGTTTTTCGATGTGAGGCTTTTTGAAATTGATCCCTCTACTGATCAGTTGAGATGGCGGCTTTTCACACCCTGGGCACCGGCGCTAGGACTGGTTGGCAATATCTACTTCATTCTCTCAATGCAGGAAGAGGATAAAAAATGGAAGTTCTTGGGTGCGGCCGGAGCTGTCTTGATGTGCCTCGTATGCAAATCTAGGCTGGCACTGCTGAGTCTTGTTTTGGTGCCAGCTATTACGATGTTGCTGGCCAGGCTTGGGCGGCCAATGGTTTTAATCACTCTTGGAGCCATTTCCTGGATTAGCGGCTTCTTTGCGCCAATGGGGGTCGACACTTTCGCTCGCTTTTGGGAAGCCTTCAAGTCGGCACGAGCTGATTCTACCCGTGTACGGAGCGCCTTGAATCGCATTGCATTGTCTCGCTGGCAAGCAGAAGCACCGATTTGGGGACATGGAATCGTGGAAAGGGGGGGACATGTGGTGGAATGGATGCCCATTGGTTCTCACCACACCTGGCTGGGCCTATTATTCGTCAAAGGAATTGTTGGTCTGCTTGCCTTGGCAGTGCCGATGATCGTGACAGTGGTTATCCTTGTGCGGCGTAGCTCCAATCCCCGGTATCCACTTGCCTCCGTTGGCCTCGGACTGAGCCTTGTCCTGCTTCTCTATACATTTGGTGAAAACCTCGAGATTCTGGTTTATCTCTATTGGCCTGGGATAATCATCTTGGGTTTGGCCCTGCAGGAGCGGAGGGCTGTCCCGCCAGATGCCGTGCCTCAGGCACCCGTTGCCATGGTGCCTGTGCACCCGGCATGAAGGCCCCTTCGCGGCTGTCTCTGCACAACGCAGTTCGACAGGCTCGCCATCGGCCCTCAAGAGGCAAACCCGTAGTTTTCGCTTGATTTCTCCGCAATCACTTACTCCGCCATGCCATCGGCTGGATTTCTCGTTCTTCGCTGGCCAGGTGACGCAAGCCGTGCGTTTACATCACTAGAATTGGCAAATCGCGAATGTTGCAGATGTCGGCGCTCAGTAGCTACGCCACCGTCCAGGCAGCCGTGTGCAGGCCCCACGCATCTATAGCCGTAGTGGATCATCACCGCTTTCGCTTATCTGCTCTGTGTTTGGCCGATTGATTTGTGTGATTGTTTGCCTGGAGTGCTCTCAGGGTACCCACCATCGATGCCGAAATATTTCTAGGCGCACACCTGTCCCATCTCCACCCCCCAAGCACAGACGTCCAGGCCATGGATCATGCCAGCCAGTCGGAGGCCACCGCCGTCCACGTTGATCCCATCGATCCCATCGATTTGGCGGCATGGTATGAACTACAGCAACTTCTGGGCTCGGAGGCCGATAGCGTGCTTCGTGAGCTCATCGATCTTTATCTCGAGGACGCGATGCGCCTTGTTTCCTCCATCGTTCTGGCCCAGCAGCACAAGGACCGCCACACCATGATCATGGCGGTTCATGCTCTTCGCTCCCCCAGCGCCAGCCTTGGGGCTCTACGGTTAGCCTCATTGGGTCGCGAAGTCGAAGATGGTCTGCGCTTCGATCTGCAGCATTGGCCCCACCTTCTTGTGGATCAGATGCTGATTGAAGTGGAACGTGTTTGCCTCTCCCTGAGATATCGCCGTCCCGGCGCACTCTGATGACGTTTCCCGATCAGACCTCTTCCTTGCAGTCGGCTTTTGAGCCGGCCACGATTCTCTTGGTGGATGACGATCGGATCCATTCGCGCCTTCTCGAAATCCGTTTGAAAACCCAGGGCTACCGCATCCTCAGCGTTGATTCGGGGGAGCGAGCCCTGGAGCAGGCCCGTCTCTTCCCGCCCACGGTGATCCTTTGTGACTGGGTGATGGATGATATGGATGGTCTGGATGTCTGCAGGGCCTTCAAAGCAGATTCCATTCTTGAGGCGGGCCATTTTATTTTGCTGACCACCCGCTCCCGGATGGAGGATCGTGTAATTGGTCTTGATTGTGGCGCAGACGATTTCCTCAGCAAGCCGGTTGACCCCGACGAGCTGTTGGCCCGCGTGCGATCTGGTATTCGCCTTTATCAGGCTAATGAACGCCTCAAGGTGTTGGCCGAGGAGCTGCAGAAGCAGAAGCGGCGTCTCGATAGGGAGCTGGCGGAAGCGGCAAGCTATGTTAAATCCTTGCTTCCCGGGGAAATCAGCGGGCCGGTGACGGTGGATTCCCGTTTTGTTCCAGTCCATGAGTTGGGTGGGGATTCGTATGACTACTTCTGGTTTGACGAGGATCATTTCGTGATTTATCTCGCCGATGCCTCCGGCCATGGCCTGGCTGCCGCTCTTCCCTCGATTTCGGTTCACAATCAGCTGCGGTCACGTTCACTCCCCGTTGATCTTCGTGACCCTGCGCAGGTGTTGACGGCCCTCAACGCTGCCTTCCAGATGGACCAACACCAGGGTCGCTATCTCACCATGTGGTACGGGGTGTTTCAACTCGCCTCCCGAACCCTCCGCTTCGCCTCAGCGGGTCACCCCCCTGCCCTACTTTGCCCAGGTGATTCTTCGTTGCCGATGCATTGGCTCAGGGGCCAGGGTACGGCGCTGGGCCTGTTCGACGATGCCATATTTTCGAGTGATGAGGTTGCCGTTGCTCTTGGTAGCTTCCTGCTGGTGTACAGCGACGGAATCTATGAAGTGCTCAAGCCCGCTGGCCTGATTGGCTCCCTGCCCGAGTTTATGAATCTGGTGGAGGGTAACAGGACACTTCTTCATGGTGAGGGTGGCTTAGATGGTCTTCTCTGCCAGATTGCCGCGTCCGCCGTTGGCGCAGAGTTCATGGACGATTACTCTGTTATCAAGGCCACCCTAGGTTGACCTCATGCTTTGCATGGAGTCGGTTTGCCGATCCGGCTGAGAGCCTGATGCGAATTCAATGCATTCGCGCCTGCTCGCAAAAGTTGGGAATATTCGATCGGTGCCGGTGAGTTCTAAGACCATGCGTAGCTGACTATTTAGGCTGCATAGATATACCTGTTTGCCGTACTCCCGAACCCGCTTCAGAATGGACACCAGGGATCCGAATCCACCGCTGTCCATGAATTGAACGTCGCGACAATCAATCAGGATGTCTTGCGGGCTCTTCTGCATAAGAGACGCGACTTCAGCACGCAAATCCGAGCCAGTCTCCGAATTCATCAGCCCTACTGGAGTCAGTATAAAGAGCTTCTCGATGGACTTCGCCTTGCTGGTCTCATCCACGTTACCATGCTTATTCTGCGCTTATCCCGCTACCACCTTCCTCGTTGGCGCACCCTCACTATGGTGAGTGTCGTTTATTGGATAGTCTTGCTCCCTGGCATCGTGCGTCACGGCCGGGATGGGTGGGGTTTTGCCTCCCCGCCGTAGCCCAGGAAGGCCAGCATAAGAGCCAGTAGTCCGCGGAGCTTGAGGAGGCCAACTGCCGGAACTGGTCAGAGGCTCATCACCCCTCGCGAGCTGGTCGGCACCCTCGCGATTCATGCCGATGCCGTCGCAGCAACCACTGCGGAGAGGATCGTCCATTCATGCCGAATCGTGGCGTCTTTGACTACTGTTGGCAGTTAATTCGCTTGCTCATTAATTTCTCCATGAGAGATCTAAGATGCTCCAGTAAGTAGTTTGCAGGTTGGACAGGTGCGTTGTGCGCGTTTGCATTGGGATACGGGTTTTCTTTGTTTGCTTTGATGGGGCATCGAAGCTCTTGAGCGCATAAATGCCGAGATCATGCACGATTCGCTTCTGGCTTCTTGTCGCCTCCCTTTGTGATGGGATAAGGGCTATTATTGCTTTTTATTCCGTCAGCACTCTCGGGGTGCCTCCGTGATTCTGTGTTTCCATCACCGCCGAACTCGGGAGGCTTGGATTTTCAGCCTTTGCGCAGAACTGATGGCTGTATTCCAAGCTCGATTATTGTTTTTCCCAAATTTCGGATTCGCGTCGAGCGACTGGATTCCCGTTCGCTACTCGCCGCCACGCTCCGAGCATTCTCGTGAGTGAAGGGGAGAATGAACCTAAGCTTGTCACCCATTTATGCACCTCAATGTGTCTGCTGGAGGCAGCCATGGGAGCTGTCGAGGATGGAGTGGCTATCACCGATCTCGATGGGATCGTGTGCTGGACCAGTGCAGCATTTGACCGATTTGTGGGGCGCCTGCCTCTGGATTCTGTTGGTTTTGCACTCCCTGATCTTCTCCCAGATCACCACCTTTTGGGTCGATCCATGCCCATGGGTTCGCCCCGCTTCTGGGAGGGCATCCAAACCGGCATGGTCAGTTGGGAGCTGCCGCTTTTGTCCCCTCCTCGGGTCGTTGATGTTTCCTGGTCCCAGGTCAATCTGCCCGGCAAGCTCTCACTTGTCTTTGTTATCCGGGATCGGAATGCGATCGCGCAGTCCCAGGCCAACCTGCTGAACTCCCCCAATGAAATCTGGTGGCATTCGCTCAGCAAGAGTGAGATGACGGAACAGGTGAAGCTGCGCATTCTCGGACTGGAGCATGACCGCGACCAGGCCGTGGCGGCCACTGATGCGAAGACCCGATTTCTGGCAAGTATGAGCCATGAAATTCGCACCCCTTTGAATGCGGTGATCGGCATGGCGGAACTGCTGAGCATGAGCGCCCTGAGTTCTGATCAGAACGAGATGGTTGAAATCATACGCTGTAGTAGCGAGCATCTCTTGAGGCTCATCAACGACATCCTCGATATTTCGAAAATTGAGACTGGCCAGCTTGAGCTGAATCCCCGGCCATTTGATTTGCTTGCCCTAATTGCTGATTGCCATAATCTGTTTCGTTACCAGGAGATCAGGGGGCAGGTTGGCCTGGAGCTAACGGCTTCGGCTGAGCTACCTCGCTGGCTCTATGGTGATGATCTGAAACTACGCCAGATTCTCATTAACTTGTTGGGCAATGCCTTTAGGTGCACCACGCATGGTGTCATACGGCTCGCTGTAGAAGTGGCTTCGCGGACTGGCAATGAACTGGAACTCTTGATTCGCGTTACAGATACGGGCATCGGCATTGCTGCTGATCGTTTGTCCTTGATCTTTGAGGAGTTTGCCAGCCACGGCTCGGCTTCCGGTCAGGCCAAGCAGAGTACGGGTTTGGGTCTTCCCATCTGTTCGCGCCTCTGCCAGATGATGGGGGGTACGATCTCCCTGGAAACGCGCCTCGGCGAAGGCAGTTGTTTCACGGTTCAGCTCCCCTTCCTGGATTCGGACCAGCACCGACCCCTTCTTGACCACGCGGAGGCCGGCCATGGCCTTAACGGCGTAGGCATCCTTGTAGTCGATGACAATCGAGTCAATCAAAGGGTGCTGGAGTTGATGCTGGTGCGGCTTGATATCCAGCCCGTATTGGTGAGCGATGGTGAAGCCGCGATTGCCTGCATCGAAGCGGGTGGTATCGACCTGGTGTTCATGGACCTCGAAATGCCTCGTCTCGATGGTATGGAGGCAACGCGTCGGCTACGTGCTGCCGGTTTTGATTCTTTGTATGTTATTGCGCTTACCGCTTTTTCCTTCCACTCCTTTATGCAAGACTGGGAAGCAGTTGGCATGAATGACTTTATGGCCAAGCCCCTTCGCCATGAAGATCTTCTGGCGGCGCTGAATCGTTTCCGGTTGTGGCGCCGCCGCCGCGCCCTGGGGGCCTCTCGGTAGGTTGTTTGGTCTTGTGTGAAATAGGATGATTGGGATCTCGCGTCGGCTCTCCGATGATGCGTTGTGGGTGAAGCCTGCTGGCTAGTGGTGTGTGCGTGTCTGCGGTTGCCAGGGCGGTGCAAGGTGGAGGAGATGGCATGCGTGCACTGCCAGACGTTATCCCTGCCGATATGCCGTTGCGGCGATTCTGCGTGTATGGCCGCTTCGTGATGCCTTACCTCTACCCCACGGGTCTGCGCACTCCGGCTCCAAAACACTTTGTGTACCCACCGGCCTGGCTTGGTGGTTGCCAGATCTTCAGCGTGATCGTTGCTCGACTTGATGGCGCGGCTGGGTCTCCCCCCCCGACCTGCTGGTCGCCGAGGATGCCGTGCTGCCGAATGGCCCACTGATCCTTACAGCCGCAGCGCAAAGCCCTCGCGGCGGTGGAAGTCGGCCTCCGGGCCCGGGTGCACCAGCGCCCAGTAGCTGCAAGTTCCGTCACGGCTCTGCAGCACCGCCGTGATCGCCACCTCCAGCTCCGGCGCCGCCGCGAGCTCGGGGGGTAGGGGGGTGTCCAGTTGCAACTCCAGGATTCCGCTGTCACCGGTGCCGCCATCGGCGTCGCCGTCTTTGCGGCGCAGGGGCAGGCCACTCCAGGCCTGATCGGGGGCCAGGCCCTGGCGGTAGCCCTCCAGCCGGTATACCGCCCAGTCGCCGCCGGGGGTGAGGTTGAGTTCCCGGTAGCTCTCCTGCCCCGGCAGCGCCAGGAACAGCTCCACGCAGGTGGCCTGCCACAGCCCATCGCGGCGTTGGGGGTTGGGGGCCAGCGGCGGAATGGCCAGGGTCTGGGCCGGATCGTGCAGCCGGTAGGTCACCGTCAGCTGCCCCCGTTGGCGGCGGATCCAGCCCTCCACCGCCAGCCCCCGGGGCACCGGCGGCTCGGGGAAGGGCAGCAACCGGAAGGCCTGCCCCAGCTCCGCCGCCTCCTCCCGCAGCCGGGCCACGATCGCCTCCAGGGCCGCCGCCTGCGCCTCGATGCTCTCGGTGAGCCGGAACTGCACCAGCGCCCGCGCCAGGTTGTGGCCCGGCCGCGTGGTGCGGAAATACACGTCGCCCGCCAGGTGGTCGGCCAGGAAGCGCAGCCCCAGCTCGAAGGCGATCAGCCGGATCGCCGGCACCACATAGGCGTAGTCGGCCTCCTCCAGGAAGCCCCGCGCCGCCCCCAGGTACCCCGCCAGCAGCGCCTCCGCCAGCGCCGGATCAAACCGCACCGACCGCCAGTCCTCCGTTTCCTCCCCCAGGGGGTTGCAGGCCGAGCGCAGGCAGTCGCCGATGTCCCACTGCACCAGACCCGGTTTGACCGTATCAAGATCCACCAGGCCGATCGCCGCGCCACTGCCGACATCGAGCAGCACGTTGTTCACCTTCGGGTCGCCGTGGATGGGCCGGGGCCGCAGCTCGCCCCGTTCCCGGGCCTCCTCCAGCACAGTCGCCAGCTCCTCCCGCTCCGCCACAAACGACTGGGCCCAGGCCAGCTCTTCCCCCACCGGCCCCCGGTGCTCCGCCAGGGCCCGCCGGTACTGCTCCAGGTACAGCGGCGTGACGTGGAAGCCCTCCAACGTGTCGGCCAGGCGCTCCACCGGCAGGTCGTGGATCAGGGCGTGGAAGGTGCCCAGGGCCTGGCCCACCTCCCGGGCCTGGGCCGCATCCGCCAGCACGTCCACCGTGCGGGAGCCTTCCACGTAGGTGAGCATGCGCCAGAACGACTCTCCGTCCTCCACCCACGCCTGCTCTCCGTCGCGGGCCGGCACCACCTGGGGCAGGGCCAAGCGCCCTCCGGCCACATGGCCCAGCAGGGCCTGCAGGTTGCCCATCACCCAGCGGGGCTGGCGGAACACCCGCGTGTTGAGCCGCTGCAGCACGTACCCCGGCGCTCCCGGCGCCTCCACCCGCACCAGGAAGGTGTCGTTGACGTTGCCGTTGCCGAGGGGCGCCACCGACGCCACCGGGCCGCCGATCCGGAAGCGTTCGGCCACCGCCCGGGCGACGGCGCACGCCCCGGCCGCGGCGTCGGGAGAGGGGGAGGCGCACATGGCGGGAACGGGCGCCAGGGGCCGCGATCCTGCCACGGGATCCGATCGGCCAGACTGGGCCCCCCACGGCCGTTTCCTCCCCCCGCATGGTCGCCAGCGCCCCCGGCAGCTCCTTCACCCGTGACGCCGCTGCGCGCGCCTTCCCCCTGGCGGCGATCACCGGCCACGGCACCCTCAAGCTCGCCCTGCTGCTCGCCGCCGTTGACCCGGGCCTCGGCGGGGTGGTGATCGCCGGTGGGCGGGGCACCGGCAAGTCGGTGTTGGCCCGCGGCCTGCACGCCCTGCTGCCGCCGATCGATGTGCTCGATCTCGGCTCCGGCCTCCCCTCCCTCAACACCGACCCCACCCGCCCCGACGACTGGGATGGCCCCACCCGCCTGCGGGTGCAGGAGTGCGGCGGCGATCCGGAGGGACGCGACCGTTCGGCCCTGCTGCCCACCCGGGTGGTGCCCGCGCCGTTTGTGCAGGTGCCCCTGGGGGTCACGGAAGACCGTCTGCTCGGCTCGGTGGATGTGGCCGCCTCCCTGGCCGCCGGGGCGCCGGTGTTCCAGCCGGGCCTGCTGGCGGAGGCCCATCGCGGCGTGCTTTACGTCGATGAGTTCAACCTCCTCGACGACGGCATCACCAACCTGCTGCTGGCCGCGGTGGGCAGCGGTGAGAATCGCCTGGAGCGCGAAGGGCTCAGCCTCAGCCATCCCTGCCGCTGTCTCCTGATCGCCACCTACAACCCCGAGGAGGGGGCGGTGCGCGACCACCTGCTCGATCGCTTCGCCATCGCCCTCTCGGCCAACCAGCTGCTGGAGGTGGAGCAGCGGGTGGCGATCACCCGCTCCGCCCTCGACCATGGGGCCGGCAGTGAGGCCTTCCGCGACCGCTGGCTGGAGGAGACCGAGGCCCTGGCCACCCAGCTGCTGCTCGCCCGCCAGTGGCTCCCCGATGTGTCGATCGCCCGCGAGCAGATTGCCTATCTGGTGAAGGAGGCGATCCGGGGCGGGGTGGAGGGCCACCGGGCCGAGCTGTTTGCCCTGCGCGTTGCCCGCGCCCATGCGGCCCTGAGCGGCCGCGATCGGGTGGACGCCGACGACCTGCAGGTGGCGGTGCGGCTGGTGATCGCCCCCCGCGCCCTGCAGCTGCCGCCGCCGGATCCCGACCAGCCCCTGCAGCCGCCTCCTCCTCCCCCGCCGCCGCCTTCGTCCGATGAGTCCCCCCCCGACGACCCCCCGGATTCCGACCCCGACGAGCCCGACGAGGACGACAAGGAGGACGACAACGAGGACGACGACGACAACGACGACACCCCCGAGGACCAGGCGCCCCCCTCGATCCCCGAGGAGTTCCTGCTGGATCCGGAGGCCACCCCGCTCGATCCCGACCTGCTGCTGTTCTCCGCCGCCAAGGCCCGCGCCGGCGCCAGCGGCAGCCGCTCGGTGGTGCTCAGCGACAGCCGGGGACGCTACGTGCGGCCGATGCTGCCCCGCGGCCCCGTGCGTCGCATCGCCGTCGACGCCACCCTGCGGGCCGCTGCCCCCTACCAGAAGGCCCGCCGGGAGCGCGAACCCGGCCGCCGGGTGATCGTCGAGGACGCCGACCTGCGTGCCAAGCAGCTCCAGCGCAAGGCCGGCGCCCTGGTGATCTTCCTGGTGGATGCCAGCGGTTCGATGGCCCTCAACCGCATGCAGAGCGCCAAGGGGGCCGTGCTGCGCCTGCTCACCGAGGCCTACGAAAACCGCGATGAGGTGGCCCTGATCCCCTTCCGCGGCGAGGCCGCCGACGTGCTGCTGCCCCCCACCCGCTCGATCACCGCCGCCCGCCGCCGGCTGGAATCGATGCCCTGCGGCGGCGGCTCACCGCTGGCCCATGGCCTCACCCTGGCCGCCCGCGTGGGCGCCAATGCCCTGGCCACCGGCGATCTCGGCCAGGTGGTGGTGGTGGCGATCACCGACGGCCGCGGCAACGTGCCCCTCGCCCGCTCCCTCGGCCAGCCGGAGCTGGAGGGGGAGGAGCCCCCCGACCTGCGGGAGGAGGTCAAGCAGGTGGCCAGCCGCTACCGCTCCCTCGGCCTGAAGCTGCTCGTGATCGACACCGAACGCAAATTCATCGGCAGCGGCATGGGTAAAGATCTGGCGGAGGCCGCCGGCGGCAAATACGTGCAACTCCCCCGCGCCAGCGACCAGGCGATTGCGGCGGTGGCGTTGGAGGCGATCAGTGGCGTTTAGCTGAGTCGTCCCAGCAAGCCCGCTCATCTGCTCGCAACGCCAGCTCTGATGTGGCCCCTTGAATGGAATGAACGCACTGAGGTCATGTCGTTGGCCCTCACCCCTCTCCCAGTGGCCCTCCCCATCCCAGTCGCCCTGCTGGCCCCGTCGCTGGTCGCCCCGTCTTTGGTCGCCCTGTCGTTGGCCGCGTCGGCGGCTGCCCAGGCCGGTAGCCGCACGCTCCAGGTGGCGCCGCTGATCAGCCGATCCCCCAGCGGCCCCTGCCCCCCATCCGTGCGCCTGGAGGAAAGCCACCAGCCCTATC
>CAIVPT010000208.1 GCA_903907855.1 uncultured Synechococcaceae cyanobacterium
ATTGGCGCGGGGTTGCTGCTCACCACCGGTCGCACCCCCGGGCTTGTGAACAGCGTCGGCTGGTTTGGCCAGGACAACACCGCCAGCAGCGGTTTCGCCAACGGCGATGCGGATGTTGATGCAGTGGTCAACCGCGTCTTTCACACCAAGTCGTACGACGCCACCTCCCTCTCGTTCGACTTCCGCGTCACGGACCCAGCGGCTGTTTCGATCAGCTTTGATCTGGTGTTCGGCTCGGATGAATATCCGGAATGGGTGGATCAATTCGTGGACGGCGCGATCGTGCTCGTCAACGGTGTGAACGTCGCCCTCTTCGATCGCAATCCCAGTCGACCCCTCAGTGTAGTTTCCGCCAATCTTGCGGCGGGTTATTTCCAGAGCAACGCCGGATCGCCCCTGCCCATTGAGTACGACGGCGTCAGCCGCGTTCTGCGCATCGTGGCCCCGATCCTCGGCGGCGGCGCACTGAACACCATCAAGATCGCCATCGCCGATACGGGCGATCACATCTACGACAGCGGCCTGTTCCTCTCGGGGTTGCGGGCTGGCACCACCCCGGGCACGGGATTGGTCACGCGGCCTTCGCTGCCCTGTTCCGATGCCAGCGATTACATCACGGGTGGCTCCTCCGGCGAATCCTTTGAGCTGCTCGGCGGCGACGACAACTGCTTCTCCGGTGGTGGCGGCGACATCCTCGATGGGGGGGCGGGCAACGACAGCCTCGATGCCGGCAGCGGCGACGATGTTCTCAAGGGCGGCAGCGGCGACGATTCCCTGCAGGGTGGCAGCGGGGTCGATACCGCCGTCTACGCGGGCACCAGCAGCGCCTATCAGATCAGCGTCGATCCCGTCAGCGGGGTGTGCACGGTGGTGGCGCTGCCCGGTGGCGGTGGCGATGCGGGCAGCGACCTGCTCACCGGCATCGAGAAGCTCAGCTTCGACGACGGCGTGATCACCCTGGTGGGCACCACCCCCACGCCCCCCCAGCCGCCGACCCCGCCGCCGCCGCCGGTCAACACCCCGGGGGTGCTGGTGATCACGGGCATCGGCGCCGCCGGAGCCACCCTCCAGGCCGAACTGAGCGATGCGGATGGCCTCAGCGGTGAGCCGATTCTCTGGAGCTGGGAGTTTCAGGCCACCGGCGCCAGCGCCTGGGAGCCGATCAGCGGCGCCAGCGGGGCCAGCTTCACGGTGGGTTCCAGCCAGGCGGGCGGCGCCGTGCGGGTGCGCGCCCAGTACGGCGACGCCAAGGGTTACAGCAACCAACCCCTCAGTGCCGCCAAGGAGATCCAGGAACTCGAGACCGGCGATGCCCTGATCAACCTGATGCAGCTGGAGGCCCCCCTGGGGGCGGGGGTGACCACCCCCCTCACCACCGTGCTTGTGCGGCTGATTGCCCTCGGCCTCACCCCGGCCCAGGCCGCCCTCACCCTCGGCCAGGTGCTCGCCCTGCCGTCCGGGATCAAGTTGCACACCTACAACGCCCTGCAGGTGCTGCAGCAGGCCGCCACCGCCAGCGATCCGGTGGCCCTGCGGGTGGAGGCGGTGTCCCTGCAGCTGGCGGTGATCGCCTCCCTCAACAACGACGACACCGCCGGCCAGCTGGCCTTGGGGCTGCTCAAGGCCGCGGCCCAGGGCAAGGTGCTCAACCTGGGCCTGGCGGCCGATGTGGCCTTCGTGCTGGGGGTGGAGCTGCCGGCGCTGGGCCTGCCCCCCCTGGTCGCCGAAATCGTCTACACCACCGCCTCCCTGGCGTCCGAGGCCGCCGACGGGGGCACCTGGCAGGGCATGGAGGCCATCTGGCTCGACTTCCTCAACCTGCACCAGGGCGTGGTGGCCCCGAGCCTGTCGGTGCTCAGCCTCGACCTCAACCTCGCCCCCACCGGCCACGCCACCGCCGTCCTGCCGCCGGGCGTGCGCGATCAGCCCACCGTTCTCACCCCCGCCCAGCTCCTGCAGGGCTTTGAGGATGACGATTTCGATCCTCTGGCCGTCGCCGGCCTCACCGCCAGCGGCGGCGGCCAGCTGCTGGCCCAGGCCGATGGCAGCTGGATCTTCCAGCCCGATCCGGGCTTTGTGGGCTCCGTGGAGCTCAGCTACGAGGTGGTCGATCCCCTCGGTCTCGCCATCGCGGCCCAGCAGCTGCTGGTGATCAAACCCCCCAACCACCCCGGCACCGGCGCCGTGCTGCTCAGCGACGCCGCCACCGCCCTCCAGGGCACGCCGCTGCTGGCCAGCCACTCCCTCGTGGATACCGATGGGCTGGGGCTGCTGTCGGTGAGCTGGAGTGCCGATGGCCAGCTGATCGCCGGTGCCAGCGGCTGGTCGTTCACCCCTGGCCAGGCCCAGGTGGGGCGCCAGATCCGCGCCCGCGTGTCGTACAGCGACGGCCTGGGGTACCAGGAGTCACAGGAGAGCCTGCCCACGGCGCCGGTGGCCAACCGCAACGATCCGGCCACCGGCACGGTGACCATCAACGGACTGACCGACGGCAGCGCCACCCAGGGCGAACTGCTCAGCGCCAGCCACCTGCTCAGCGACCTCGATGGCCTGGGGGAGGTCTCCACCAGCTGGTTCGCCGACGATCTGCCGCTCTCCGGCGCTGGCGGCACCCTGCTGCTCACCCAGGCCCACGTGGGCAAGCGGCTGCGGGTGGAGGCCCGCTTCACCGATGGCTTCGGCAGCCTGGAAACCGTCTCCAGCCTCCCCACCGATCCGATCCGCAACCGCAACGACGCCCCCACCGGCAGCGTCAGCCTGGTGGGCCCCGCCAGCGTCGGTATTCCCCTGGAGGTGGCGATCGGTCTGACCGATCTCGATGGCCTGGGCCCCTTCACCTACCAGTGGCTGGTCAATGGCCTGGAGCTGGCCGGCGCCACCGCCCCCACCCTGATGCTCACCAGCGCTGAGCAGGGGCGCAGCGTGGCGGTGAAGGTGAGCTATGTGGATGGCTATGGCCAGCTGGAGAGCGTCACCAGCGCGGGCACGGCGCCGGTGGGCCTGCCGGTGGTGGTCAATCTCACCGGTGGAGCCGGCGCCGATCGGCTGCTGGGCAACGCCCTGGCGGACAGCCTGCGCGGCGGCGCCGGCGACGACACGCTCGTGGGCTATGCCGGCGCCGATCTGTTGGTGGGCGGCGATGGCCTCGATCGGCTGCTCGGCGGCGAAGGCAACGACCTGTACCTGATCGAGCTGGCCCGCGACCACCAGGGCGCCGAGGTGAACGACCTGGGCACCAGCGGCATCGATGAACTGCGCTTTTCGGAACTCAAGACCAGCACCCTCACCGTCTTCGCCGGCGACCGGGGCCTCGAGCGCGTGGTGATCGGCACCGGCACTGGGGCCACGGCGGTCAGCAGCAGCACCATCGCCCTCAACATCGATGCCAGCGCCGCTCCCAACGGCCTCACCCTGATCGGCAACGCCGGTCGCAACCAGCTGCTGGGCACCGCCTTCGACGACGTGCTCAACGGTGGCTTGCTGGGGGACGATCTGCGCGGCGGGGCTGGCAATGATGTTTACGTGATCGACAACGTGGCCGATGCGATCACCGAAAACCCCGGCCAGGGGGTGGATCAGGTGCTCAGCTCCGTGAGCTACACCCTGGCGGCCAATGTGGAGGATCTGGAGCTCACGGGCACAGCCGCCAACTCCGCCACCGGCAACAGCCTGGCCAACCGCATCCTCGGCACGACAGCCCGCAACGTGATCCATGGCGGTGCCGGTCTGGATGTGCTGAATGGTCGAGAGGGTGGCGATCTCTATCTGGTGGCCGCCGGCAGTGAGCATCCGGGGGAGGAATTCGCCGATTCCGGTCTCGCTGGTGTGGACGAAGTGCGCTTCCTCTCCGCCGCCGCCGCCGACACCCTCACGCTGCTGGCCGGCGACATCGGCATCGAGCAGGTGCTCATCGGCACCGGTGTGGCCACCGCACCGGATGTGCGCGGCAAGGGAGCCCTGAATGTCAACGCCGCCGCCGTTCTCAACCCCCTGCTGCTGAGCGGCAACGATGGCAACAACGCTCTGGTGGGCACGGCGTTCGCCGATCGCCTGCAGGGGCGGCTGGGCAACGACGCGCTCACCGGCGGGGCAGGCGCGGATTCTTTCCTGTTTGACACCGCCCTCAACGGCACCAGCAACCTCGATCAGATCACAGATTTCCAGCCCGGCGTCGACAAGATCCACCTCAAATCCAGCCTGTTCCGCGGTACTGGCGCTATCGGCAGCCCCCTGGCTGCCACCGCCTTCCGGGCCGGTGCCGGCCTCAGCGCCGGGCTCCTCGCCACCGATCGCATCCTCCTCAACACCACCACCGGCCTGCTCTCCTTCGACGCCGACGGCAACGGCAAAACCGGGGCGGTGGCCTTCGCCCAGCTGCCCATCGCCATCGCCTTGCTGGTGAGCGCCAGCGATTTCCTGATCATCGCCTGAGCTAATCAGGAGGGGAGGAGAGGCCGGAAGTCCCGTGAAAGTGCTGGTGGTGGAGGACGATCCCCTCATCCAGGCCTCCCTGCGGGAGATGGTGGAGGCCTGGGGCTACGCCTGCGATGAGGCCGGCGATGGGGAGGTGGCCTGGGAGCTGCTCCAGGCCTGCCCCTACGACCTGGTGCTGCTCGATCTGCACCTGCCCCGCCTCGATGGCCTGGCCCTCTGCCGGCGCCTGCGCCAGCGCGGCGGCCACCAACCCCTCGTTCTGATGCTCACCGCCCGCGACACCAACCGCGACAAGGTGGTGGGCCTCGACCAGGGCGCCGACGACTACATGGTCAAGCCCTTCGATCCCGACCTGCTGCGCGCCCGGGTGCAGGCGCTGCTGCGCCGGGCCCATCGGCCGCTCACGGCCACCCTGCAGTGGGGCCGCCTGCAGCTGGACCGAGACGGCCATGGCGCCCGCTTCGATGAGCGTGAGATTCCCCTGACGGGCACCGAGCACCGTCTGATGGAGGCGCTGCTGGAGGCCGCCGGGTCCACCTGCTCCAAGGAGCGCCTGCTGCAGGCCTGCTGGAACTGGAGCGATGCGCCCGGCACCGACAGCCTCAAAACCCACATCAAGAACCTGCGGGCCAAGCTCTCGGCGGTTGGGGCGCCGCCCGATCTGGTGGAAACGGTCTACGGCGTGGGCTTCCGCCTCCATCCCGACCATGCAGCCTGACCTGCGCCACGTCCGCCGTGCCCTGACCCGGCGCTACGGGATCCTGATCGCGGCGCTGCTGCTGGTGTTCGCCCTGGGGGTGTATGGCCAGGTGAGCCGCGCCCGCTGGGCCCTGCAGCGCGCCCAGGTGCAGCAGCTCGCCACCGCCGCCGCCGCCGAGCTGCCACTCCTCCACCACGAGCACGACGAAATGCAGCGCCCGGATGTGCCCGCCTGGCTGCGGGAGCAGGCCCAGGGCGCCCTGGAGGCCCGCGAGGCGTCGGGCGATCCGGAGCTGGCCATCCGCTGGTTCGACGATGAGATGAACGAACTCAAGCGCCGGGGCGATTTCCTTCCCCCTGGAGCGACGATCCCGCCGCCGCAGGCCCGCGGCCAGAGCCAGTGGCTGCCCCTTCCCCACGGTCTGGCCTATTGGCGGCCGGTGGTCGCCCGGGGGGCGCACGGCGCTCCCGCCACCCTGCAGGGCTACGTCTCGGTGGCGGTGGCCTCCTCCGGCTCGGAGGCCGAGCTCGCCCGCCTGCGCCAGGGCCTGCTGATCGGCGCCCTGCTAGCCGGGCTGGTGGGGTTCGCCGGCAGCCAGTGGATGGTGGCGGCGTCCCTGGAGCCGATCCGTCGCCAGATCGAGCGGCTGATTCGCTTCACGGCGGATGCGTCCCATGAGCTGCGCCATCCCCTCACCGCCATCCGCGCCGTGATCGGCACCCTGCGCCACGGCGAGCTGCTGGCAACCTGTCCGCCGGCGATGGCCCGCAAGCTGCAGCAGATCGACCAGAGCGTCGTCCGCATGGGGGGCCTGCTGGAGGATCTGCTGCTGCTCAGCCGCAGCGACCGCGCCATCGACGAGAGCAGCGGCCTGCGGCCCATCCCCCTCGAAGACCTGGTGGAGGACCTGCTCGATCTGCATCAGGCCGAGGCGGAGGCGGCTGGCCTTCAGCTGCGCGGATGCCTGCGCGGTGGGGCCCGGGTGTCGGCCCATCCGGAGCGGCTGCGAATGCTGCTGGAAAACCTGCTCGCCAATGCCCTGCGCTTCTCCCCGCCCGGGGGCACGGTGACCGTGGGCCTGGAGCCCCGGCGGGATCGGGTGCGGCTGTGGGTGGATGACCAGGGGCCGGGCATCCCGCCGGAGCAGCGCGCCCAGGTGTTCGAGCGCTTCTGGCAGGCCGACGGGGCCCGCAGCAGCGCCGACCACCACGGCCTGGGGTTGTCGATCGCCGAGGCGATTGCCACGGCCCACCGGGGACGCCTCCAGGTGGAATCGGCCCCTGGCGGGGGCTGCCGCATGGTGCTGGAGCTGCCCCTGTTGCCCTGATGCGGCTTTCCGCCCGGCGGTCTTCACCAGTTCTCCCCGGCGCCTCTGCCAGACCGAAGGCATCCCCCGACGGCTATGCCGTCTGCGCCCCATGGCCCTCACCGTTTTCGACCCCCTCCTCCAGCCCCTCACCAGCCTGGTGCAGGCCCTGATGGCCCCCGCCGCCGGGATCGAGGTCGACACCACCACCATCCAGCTGCGCAGCTCCGGCCCCGGCGCCGTGAGCCTCTACGACGCCGGCGTGGGCACGCCGCTGGGCATCGGCGCCGGCGTGCTGCTCACCTCGGGCATCGCCCCGGGCACCAGCAACACCCTCAGCTGGTACGGCGCCGACAACAGCGGCAGCACGGGCTTCGCCAACGGCGACGCCGACATCGACGCGGTGGTGAACGCGGTGTTCCAGACCGAGTCGTACGACGCCACCAGCCTGTCGTTCGCGTTCAGCGTGACCGATCCGCAGGCCACATCGATCAGCTTTGATTTGTTATTCGGATCCGATGAATATCCGGAGTGGGTGGATGCCTTCGTGGATTGCGGCGTGGTGATGGTGGATGGGGTGAATTACGCCCTGTTCAACAACGACCCCCTCCATCCCCTCAGTGTGATCAGCCCCAACCTGGCGGCGGGCTACTTCCAGGACAACGGCGCCAGCATCCTGCCGATCGAATACGACGGCGTGAGCGGCCGCCTGCGCATCGTGGCGCCGCTCAAGGCCGGCCAGAGCCCGCACACGATCAAGATCGCCATCGCCGACACCGGCGATCACATTCTCGACAGCGGCCTGTTCATCGCCAACCTTGCCGCCGGCCGGGATCCGGGCTCCGG
>CAIVPT010000209.1 GCA_903907855.1 uncultured Synechococcaceae cyanobacterium
ACGGCATCTCCGGCGACCCCGGCGTTATCGCCAACAACTACATCGATTACGCCATCAACTCTCTCGTCTGAGACGGTCGGCTCTTCGATCCCCTGGGGCTCCTTTCGGAGCCCCTTTTTTTGCGCCTGTACTCACACTCGCTTTTGTGTCGCAAAATGGCAGCATCGCGAACACTTTGAGCGCTGTAACGATCGTGACACAGCCGCGTAAGACACCCATAGGATCGGCAAATCGCACGGGACGGCATCTGCGGGATCCCCTGCGCCACTCTCTTCCCCTTGGCTGGCCTTTCGCAATGACCCTGGTCAACGCGCCCTACTTGGGCATCGAGCGGTACGCAAACGACCGCAACAAAGAAAACTGGTCGAACGCCTCCGACCAAGACAAGAGCACCATCATCCGTGCCGTGTACCAGCAGGTGCTGGGCCACCAGTACGTGATGGAGAGCGAGCGGCTGGCTGGGGCAGAGTCGCTGTTTCGCAACGGCTACCTGAGCGTGCGTGAACTGGTGCGGATGGTGGCCAAGAGCGGCCTCTATCGCGCGCGCTTCTTCGAGAATTGCAATCCCTATCACTTCATCGAGCTCAACTTCAAGCATCTGCTCGGCCGCGCGCCCCAAAACAAGGCGGAGATGCTGCACCACTTCACGATCCTGCAGGATCACGGCTATGACGCCGAAATCGATTCCCACATCGACAGCCCCGAATACCAGGAGCGTTTCGGCGAGGAAGTGGTGCCCTTCCTGCACGGCTGGGATTACTCCGTTGGCCACCAGGGTCGCCAATTCTCCTGGCTGATGCAGTTGGCCCGCGGCGCCGCCGCCTCGGTGAAGGGCGACAGCGCCCGCACCAATTTCCGCCTCGGCCCAGCCCTGCACCAGGATCGGGCGGTGCCGGTGGTGAGCCCCAATTCCGGTGCCTCCGGCGGCCAGCCCGCCAACGTGGCCCAGAGCGCCATCACCCAGATGATGAAGGGGATTGGCCAGAAGGCCAGGGTCTACCGGGTGGAAGTGGCCGGCCTCAACAACTACCGCCTGCATAAGCGGGCCAATACCGTGCGCTTCGTCACCTTCGACAAGATGCTGGAAACCCAGCAGACCATCCACCGCCAGGGGGGTCGTGTGGTGAGCGTTTCGCCCGTGAACTGAGAGCGACCTGTGGAAGCCCGCCCGGCAGTTGACACTGCCGGGCTTTTTGATGGCGCGACCCAGCAACGGCAAGAGCCCATGACGGAAGCTTGCTGTTGGGCCAAACCCTTAACTGGAGCGCATCGTGCACAACGCCAGCCTTGAAAATGGTTCAGCGGAGCACACGAAACCGGCAGGGCTCCCCCCGGTTGGCCATGCGTAGTGACCCTTTGTGAAGTTCGGAGGGTGTGGGGAAGAGGATCGCAGAGAAGTCAGCACAATGATCACGTGCCCGGCGCAATCCGTGCCGAGCACAGCGAATGCCTCGCCCACACTCCTTCGACGGCCCCGTCGACTTTCAGCCGAGTTTCTCGTGCTCGCACGTTGATTCAGCTGCCGAGGAGCCAGCGGGCATTCCCCCTTCCCCCACCCCCTCCCGACTCCCCCACGTCGAGACCAGGAGATCCTCAATGTTCGACGCCTTCACCAAGGTTGTTGCCCAGGCTGACGCCCGTGGCGAATTCATCAACGCCGGCCAGATCGACGCCCTCGCGGCGATGGTTGCC
>CAIVPT010000210.1 GCA_903907855.1 uncultured Synechococcaceae cyanobacterium
ACGGCATCTCCGGCGACCCCGGCGTTATCGCCAACAACTACATCGATTACGCCATCAACTCTCTCGTCTGAGACGGTCGGCTCTTCGATCCCCTGGGGCTCCTTTCGGAGCCCCTTTTTTTGCGCCTGTACTCACACTCGCCTTTGTGTCGGCTGCCGTCAGCCCCCGGCCACCACGGCCCCTTCGCCCCTCGGGGATGACAACATCGTGACCAGTGACCCACGCCCCCATGCAGGCCCCCGGCGCGCCCGGCAGCCCGGCTTCCAGCGGCAGCACGAACGGCGAACCGATCGATGAACAGGAGGCGCTCGCCCGACTGCGGCAGAGCGACGATGCCTCCCTGCAGTACTACGCCGCCTGGTGGCTCGGTCGCAACCGCAGCCGCCATCCCGAGGCGGTGCCTCTGCTGCTGACGGCCCTGCGGCAACGGCGACCGCGGGACCCCGGCGCCGGCGTCGAGGAGAACGCCGTGGCCCGCAACGCGGCCCGAGCCCTCGGCAAGCTCGGCGAGGCCTCGGCCATCCCCGATCTGTTGGCCACCCTGGAGGACGGGGACGACGGGCTGCGGGAGGCGGCAGCACGGGCCCTGGGGGAACTGCGGGCAGACGCCGCCGTGCCCCCCTTGCTGCGGCGCCTGGCCAGCGGCCCCCAGGGGGCCGGGGCGCAGCGCAGCGACTCCCCTCGCCTTCAGGAACCCTGCGAGGCCATGCTTGAGGCCCTCGGGGCAATCGGCGTGGGGGGCGAAGCCGTGGTGGCCGTGGTGCAACCTTTCACCGACCATGGACGGCCACTGATCCGCAGTGCCGCCTGCCGCGCCCTGCTCCAGCTCACCGGGGAAGCACGCTGGGCCGACGATCTGGTGGCCCTGCTGGACCACCCCCACCTACAGGTGCGCCGCGCAGCCCTGATGGACCTCGGCGCCGTCGGTTGGCGCCCAGCCCTTGAGCCCATCTGCCGCAGCCTGGCGGAGAACAGCCTCAAGTTGATCGCCCTGCGGGGCCTGGTGGAGCACGGCGAAGCCCACGAATCCCACACCGAAATCACAGCGGTGCTGGACGCGATGGACACCCTCCTGTGAGCAATGCGATGGACCCAGCGATCGACAGCCTGGCGAGCCGGGTGGAGGCGGTGCGGCAGGCGGCGAGCGCCGAGGCGCTGCTGGCCGCCACCCGCGCCCTGGCCCTGAGCGACCATGGCGAACGGGTGGAGGAGAGCGCCATCGCCTGTCTGGTGGAGGTGCTGGGCTTCAACAACCCCGGCGCGGCGGTGGCGGCGGTGGAGGGTCTGATCCGTCTCGGGCCGTCGGCGGTCGACCCCCTGCTCAGCCGCCTCGATCCCCGCAACTATGGGGCCCGGGCCTGGGCGGTGCGGGCCCTGGCCGGCATCGGCGACGTGCGCGGCCTGGCGCTCCTGGAGGAGGCCCTCGCCAGCGACGTGGGGCCGAGTGTGCGGCGGGCCGCGGCCTACGGTCTGGGGCGCCTCCAACTGGAGAACCTGCCCGAAGTCGAGCGGCGGGCCATGAGGGGGCGCGCGTTGCAGAGCCTGCAGGCGGGGTGCCGCGACGGTGAGTGGGTGGTGCGCTACGCGGTGGCCGCGGGCCTCGAATCCCTGGCCCGCTCCATGGGCCCGGAGCCCGAGGAGCGCCGGCAGATCGGGGAGTCCCTCGCGGCCCTGGCGGATCCGGGGCAGGAGGAGACGCCGGTGGTGCAGCTGCGCGCCAGGCTGGCGCTCGAGCGGATCGCGGAGGCGGAGCGGCCCACCCGGGTGCTGTTCGTCTGCCTGGGCAACATCTGCCGCTCGCCAGCAGCCGAAGGGGTGTTTCTGCACCTGCTGGCCCGCGAGGGGCTGGAGGCCGCCTTCACGGTGGATTCAGCTGGTACGGGCGGCTGGCACGTGGGTCGGCCGGCCGATGCCCGCATGCGGGCGGCGGCGGCCCGCCGCGGCATCACCCTCCCCAGCCGCGCCCGCCAGCTGGAGGCGGCCGATCTGAAGCGCTTCGACATCATCCTGCCGATGGATGACGACAACCTGGCGGGTGTGATGGCCCTGGCCCAACGGGAGGGCGGGCAGGCCTGCGCCCGGGTGACGCCGATGGTGCACTACTGCCGCAGCTTCCAAAGCCGCGAAGTGCCGGACCCGTACTACGGAGGCGAGGAAGGCTTCGAGCATGTGCTCGATCTGCTGGAGGACGCCTGCGGGGGGCTGCTGGCGGCGCTGCGGCTCAGGCCGGGTCCGGCCAGGCCTCCTGGGGAACCCGGGCGCGGAACAGATCCACCAAGGCCTGGATCACCGCCGCCACCTCCATCCCATCGGTGACGAGCTCCACCGCATCCTCTGCCTGGAGCAGGGGGGCGAGGGCCCGGCTGCTGTCGAGACGGTCCCGCTCGGCGATCTGGGCCTCCAACTCCGCCAACGGCGGCACGTCGAAGCCCCGCTGCCGCAGGTCCTCCGACCGGCGCCGGGCCCGCTCGGCCACCGTGGCGGTGAGGAACACCTTGCAGTCGGCGTTGGGGAACACGGCGGTGCCGATGTCGCGCCCCTCCGCCACCAACCCGCCGCTGCGCCCCATGGCCTGCTGCTGCTGGGTGAGCGCCTCCCGCACGCAGGGGTGGGCGGCCACGGTGGAAACCAGGGCGGTGACCTCCGGGCTGCGGATCGCCTCGCTCACATCGTGGCCGTTGATCCAGACCCCCTGACCCTCCGCCGACCCGCTCAGGCGCAGATCCAAGCCCTCCAGCAGGGGGGCCACAGCTGCGGCATCGGCAGGATCGGCGCCCTGGCGCTGCACCCACCAGGTGAGGGCGCGATACATGGCGCCGGTGTCGAGATAGACCAGGCCCAGGCGGCTGGCGAAGGCGCGGGTGACGGTGCTCTTGCCCGCTCCGGCGGGGCCATCGATGGCAACGATCGGAGGGCGGCTCATCAGGAAGAGGTGATCAATCAGGCGGGCCGGGCCGCAGTGGACGGCAGCCGCCACCAGGGTGAGTCCCTCCAGTCGCGGCAGCCCAGCCAATGTATGCGCCTCCACCAGCTCCAGATAATCGACCTTGAGATCCGCAGCCAGCAAGCGACTGCGGCAGGCGGCCAGGGCGTCAGCCGCCCCAGCACCGGCCCGCAGTGCCGCCGCCGCCGCCGCCAGGGCGATCGGCAGGGCGGCGGCGGCACTCCGCGCCTGTGGATCCAGGTAGCGGTTGCGGGAGCTGCGGGCCAGGCCATCGGCCTCCCGCTCGGTGGCGCAGCCCTCCAGCACCACCGGCAACCCCAGATCCGCCACCACCCGGCGCAGGATCAGCAGCTGCTGCCAGTCCTTCTCGCCGAACAGGGCCCGCGCCGGACGCACCAGCGCCAACAACCGGCAGACCACCGTGGCCACCCCGTCGAAGTGGCCTGGACGGGAGCGGCCGCAGAGGGCGGCCTGCAGGGACACAGGCGGCTGAACCCGGGTGATCTGCGCCTCGCCCCCGGGGTAGATCTCCGCCACCGTCGGGGCGAAGAGGGCGTGGGCCCCGGCCGCAGCCGCCCGCTCGGCATCGAGCTCCAGGGTGCGGGGATAGTGATGGAAATCCTCTCCAGCAGCAAACTGCAGCGGATTGACGAAAACGCTGAGCAGCACGCGCGGTGCCCCTGCGGCGCGCGGTTCGGCGGCCCGCCGCAGCAGCGAGGCGTGGCCCTCGTGCAAGGCCCCCATCGTGGGCACGAAGTGCACGGGCCGGCGCGGCTCCTCGCGGCGCCACTGCGCCAGCTCGGCGCGGCTGCGAAGCAGATCCACCCTCAGAACGGCAAAAGGCCCACCCGCCAATCTGGCGGATGGGTCGGGGGTTCTGCTTCAAGGGGACGTTCCCTCAGGCAAGAGGGATCAATCGAGCACTTCGAGGCGCACCTGGGCCACACCGCTGGCGGTGACGCCGAGCTGCTGGGCGGCTCCGTGGGCCAGATCGATGATGCGGCCGCCATGGAAGGGACCGCGGTCATTGATCCGCACGACGGTGGAACGCCCGTTCCAGAGGTTGGTGACGCGCACGCGGGTGCCGAAGGCCAGGGTGCGGTGGGCGGCGGTGAGGGTACCGGGGCGGAACACCTCGCCACTGGCGGTGCGGTTTCCGTAGAAGCCGGGG
>CAIVPT010000211.1 GCA_903907855.1 uncultured Synechococcaceae cyanobacterium
AGGCGCTCGCTGCCGTCCTCCTTGGTGGAGACGTAACCGGTGGCGCGCACGAGCTCCGTTTTGGAGGCCTCGCCCAGGTCCTTGACCTTGGCGAGCAGTTCAGTTCCGGTGAGCATGGCTTGCAGGCTGTCGATAGCCCGGCGAGGGACATCTGCTGTTGCCAGGGGGGGCAACCATGGGGGCAAGTGGGGAGGCCTGGGGGCTGCCACAGGAGCCGGCTCGAGTCCAAGGAACAGAGCCCAGCAGGCTGGCGATCAGCAATGACCCCCTGACAAGGTCCTCAGGCGCGATGCCGCCTTCGCAAAGGCATCGTCCACCACATCATCGCCACACCACTTGCTGTAAGCGGCCAGGTGGGTTTCCACGCTGTGGCCCATCGCGGCGGCAGCCACCTTGGGAGGGAGCTCACAGATCAGATGGGCGCGATGGGCGTAACTGTGACGAGCGGAGTACAGAACCAGTTTCTCGCCCGCCGCTTCGTACTCCTGCCGGAGCTCCCGCCAACGACGCCGGCGGCGCATGTAGAGGCCCAGATCCTCGGCGCCGTAACCCGGACGCATCGGTGGCAGCGGTTGCGTCTCGAACTTCTCCACCAGATTCCATACTTCCGCCCAGTGGTCGCAGGGCAGAAGCCGCAGTGCGCGAGGTTTGGTCTCGCCCCGACTGGTGCTCTTGCGGTAGGTGCACCACAGCCGCTCCCCCCGGAGCTGCAGGTGCTGGAGCTCCTCCGGTCGCAGGCCGTAGGCCACCAGCAGCTGGAACGCGAACTGCCAGCGGGGGTCGGGGATGGCCTCCACCAGCTCCAGGATGTGGCGGACCTCCATCGGGGTGGTGATGGCCCTGGCCTCCCGCTTGCGCCCCACAAACGGATCCAGGTCCAGCGGTGGCGCCCATGCCGCGCCCAGAGCGCCGTTGTCCACGCCCCATCGCAGGAGCGCCACGGTCTGTTGCACCTGCATCTGCCGGCCGCGGGAGCCAGGTTGATCGGCCCAGCGCCGGGTCACCGCTTCCAGCAGCTCGCGGGGATTGGCCGGCGGGGTGGTTCCTCCCATGGCCGCCAACAGTTCTGCCATCCGGCGCTGATACACGTTGATCCAGGTCTGCGGCTTGATCGAGCCGCTGCTCAGCTTTCGCGCCTTGAACCGTTGAACCAGATCAGGCCAGTCAATCGGTGCAGACGCGCTCCCTTCCTCGGCTTCATCAGTGACGAGCGTGGCGGCCACGGCTCGTTCGAGCGGCAGACCCTCGCTGAAGCCCGCGTGGATCGCCAGAACGGTCTCCCGGATCACGTCGGCCTGGTCCTGCGCCCATTCGATCGGCAGCAGGATCTGGTGACGACCATCGCTGGCATCGACCGTCAGCCGTGTCCGCCCGCGCAGGTCAGACACGCGCCAGCCCTGCCTCGTGCCGCGCTGGGCCAGGGAGAGTCGCAGGCCCGAACGCAGGACCGCCGCCCAGGTGCCCGAGGCTCTAGGACCCCCCATGTGAGCAAATAGGTGAGCAAATCGACCCCATCAGGTTGGCACGGGCGGGCATCGGCTGCCACGGACGACCACCCCAGAAGGCAGTCACTACAAGGGGTTTGACACCAGACCCTAGGCCAGAACAGGGGCTCCCACACCCAGCTTGCAAGGGCTTTGGGAGCACTAGGTCGCAGGTTCGAATCCTGTCACCCCGATTGACTTCTCAGGGATTGCCCCAAGCGGGCGTGCC
>CAIVPT010000212.1 GCA_903907855.1 uncultured Synechococcaceae cyanobacterium
CCTGCGGCAGCTGTTCCAGGGGATGCTGCAGGTGGCCCTCTCCGCCTTCGGTGGCGGCCTTTCGGCCTGGAGCCAGCGGATTGTGGTGGAGCGGCGGCGCTGGCTCAGCGACGCCCAGTTCCTCACCGGCCTCACGGTGGCCCGCCTGCTGCCGGGCCCGAACCAGATCAACCTGGCCCTCTACATCGGCACCGGCTTCCGCGGCCTGGGCGGTGGCCTGGCGGCCCTGGCGGGCATGCTGCTGGTGCCCTTCAGCCTGCTGCTGGCCCTGGGGGTGGCCTATTTCTCCTTCCATGCCCTGCCCGCGGTGGATCGGGTGCTGGCTGGGGTGGTGGCCGCGGCGGCCGGGATGGCCCTCTCGATGGGGTTTCGGGTGCTGGGCACCTACCGCCACGACCCCTTCGCCCTGCTGCTGGCCGCCGCGGTGTTCGCCGCGCTCACCTGGGGGCATCTGCGGCTGATCCCGGTGATCCTGGTGGCCGCTCCGGTGGGGATGGCCTGGTACTGGCCCCGTTCGGCGCCCCCCCCATGACGCCCCTGCTCGCCGCCGCCGCCTGCGCGGCCGCTTCCCTGAGCCCCCGGGGCACGTTGGTGCAGGTGGTGCGCGAGTTTCTGTCGCTGTCGCTGTTCTCCCTGGGGGGCGGCAACACCCTGCTGGCGGAGTATCACCACCTGGCGGTCGACACCTACTGCTGGCTGAGCGATGCCCAGTTCGCCGATCTCTATGCCCTGGCGGAGGCGGCCCCAGGCCCCAGTTCGATGATCGTCGGCCTGCTCGGGCTCGGGGCCGGCTGGCCCTATGGGCTGGGCTGGGCGCTGCTCACCGCCTGCGCTGCCGAGGCGGCGATCCTGGTGCCGTCCACCCTGCTGATGGTGGCCGCCTGCCTGAGCTGGCGGCGGTTGGAGCATTCCCCCTGGCGCATCGCCTTTGAGCGGGGTCTCGGTCCGGTGACCCTGGGGCTGCTGTTTGCCGTAGGGGTGAAGATCGTGCAGACCGCCGCCCGCACCCCCTTGGCGGTGCTGGTGGCCCTGCTGGTGTGTGGGCTGATGCTGCGTACCCGCTGGTCGCCGTTGCTGTTTCTGGCGGCGGCTGGCGTGCTCGGCAGCCTGGGGGTGATCCACCGCTGAGGGCTGGGGGATCAGAGGTAGTGGAGAAAGCTCTTCACGGGCACGGGTTGCAGGCTGCCCTCCGGCCCGTCCTTGGGCTGGCTCCCTTCTGGCCCCCTGGGGAAATCTTCGGAGAGCTCGGTGGGCACCCCCGAAAGGGTCAGGAGATGCTTGATCAAATCTTCGAGAAGTTTTGCGATCATTTGCCTACGGCATCCACGGCAACCTGTGCCCTTCATGGTGGTGGTGCGCGGGCGATCTGTCAGCTGCTTTGTTCACATACCGTTTTCCCCTGGCGGCGCTGCTCCAGCTCCAGCCACAGCAGCAGGGCTGTCACGTCCGCGGGGCTGACGCCCGGCACCCGGCCCGCCTGGCCGAGGGTGAGTGGCCGCACGGCCGCCAGCTTCTCGCGCGCCTCGGCCGAGAGGGTGCCGATTGCGGCCCAGGGCACGTCCGCCGGGATCGGTCGGTGCTCGGCGCGCCGCACCTGCTCGATCTGCTGGCGTTGGCGGGCCAGGTAGCCGCTGTATTTGATGTCGATCTCCGCCCCCTCGCGCACCCCCTGGGGCAGGGCGGCATCGGCCAGCCCCAGGGTCACCAGGTCGGCGGCGTGGAATCCGGAGCGGCGCAGCAGGTCGGCCAGGGTGATGGAGCCGCGGATCGGCGCGCCGGTCTGGGCTTCGACCGCGGCGGCGGCCGGATCGCTGGCCTTGAGCCGCTCCCCCTCCAGCCGGTGGATTTCCGCCTCGATCGCCGCCAGCTTGGCGGTGAAGATGTGCCAGCGACGCCCGTCGATCAGGCCCAGCTCCCACCCGAGTGGCGTCAGACGCCGGTCGGCGTTGTCGCCCCGCAGCACCAGGCGGTATTCGCTGCGGCTGGTGAGCACGCGGTAGGGCTCCCGCAGGTCCTTGGTGACCAGGTCGTCGACCAGGGTGCCGATGTAGCTGCCTTCGCGGGGGAAGATCACCGGCTCCTGGCCGCCGAGCCAGCGGGCGGCGTTCAGGCCCGCCACCAGTCCCTGGGCCGCCGCCTCCTCGTAGCCGGTGGTGCCGTTGAGCTGGCCCGCGCAGAACAGGCCGTCCACCGCCTTGGTGTGCAGCGAGGCCGTCAGCTGGGTGGCGGGCACGTAGTCGTAGTCGACGGCGTAGGCGGGCCGCAGCATCACGCACTTCTCCAGGCCCGGCAGGGTGCGCAGCAGCTCCAGCTGCAGCCGCTCCGGCAGGCCGGTGGAAAATCCCTGTACGTAGAGCTCCGGCGTGTCGCGCCCCTCGGGCTCCAGGAAGATCTGGTGGCTCTCCTTGTCGGCGAAGCGCACGATCTTGTCCTCGATGGAGGGGCAGTAGCGCGGGCCGGTGCTCTCGAGATGGCCGCCGTAGATCGGCGTGAGGTGCAGGTTGTCGCGGATCAGCTGGTGGGTGGCTGCGGTGGTGCGGGTGATGTGGCAGGCCATGGGCTCGCTGTTCACCCAGGCCGCCGGATCGAAGGAGAAAAAGCGGCCGTCGGCGTCGCTGGGCTGCTCCTCGAGCTGGTCGAGGGCGACGCTGCGCCGATCGACCCGCGCCGGGGTGCCGGTCTTGAGGCGGCCGGTGCGCAGGCCCAGGGCCTGCAGCGCTTCGGTGAGCCCCTCGGCGGCGGGTTCCCCCGCCCGCCCTGCCGGCATGGAGCGGTCACCCACCCAGATGCGCCCCCCCAGGAAGGTGCCGGTGGTGAGCACCACCGCGCCGGCGGCGTAGACGCTGCCGAAGTAGGTACGCACGCCGGTGATGCGGGGACCGCCGCCGGGGCCGCTCTCCACCTCCAGGCCGGTGACCATCGCCTCGCGCAGGGCCAGGTTGGGGGTGTGCTGCAGCAGTTGCAGCATCTGGCGGGCGTACTGGCGCTTGTCGGTCTGGGCCCGCAACGCCCAGACGGCGGGGCCGCGGCTGGCGTTGAGCACCCGCTTCTGCAGGGTGGTGGCATCGGCCAGGCGGCCGATCACGCCGCCGAGGGCATCCACTTCATGCACCAGTTGGCTCTTGGCGGCCCCCCCCACCGCCGGATTGCAGGGCTGCCAGGCGATGCGATCGAGGTTGAGGGCGAACAGGGCGGTGTGCAGCCCGAGGCGGGCGGCCGTGAGCGCCGCTTCGCAGCCCGCATGGCCGCCCCCCACCACAATCAGATCGAAGCGTTCGGTGGCTGTGCTGGAGATGGCTGTACTGGAGACGGCCGTGCTGGAGATGGCCGCGCTGGACGTGCCAGCGTTGGAGGGGTCGGTGCCGGGGGGAACGGGGGAGGCCATGGCTCAATTCTCCCGCAGGAGGGTTCCGGGCGCTTGCCGGCCCAGGGGCGCGGCGGGGCGCTGGAGCGGCGTTAGAGCGGCGCAGTCAGACGGTGGAGAGCGCTGAATGGAGTTCGATGCTAAATTCAACCCCAACAGATGGGCTCACGATGAGTGATCGGCCAGGTATGAATCGTCGAATAAATCTTCCTCCCTGGCCGGATGTTCGCCTATTGGTTGCTGGGTCTGGGGCCATCCAGCGCCTCCAATGGGATGGGGAGTGCTCGGCATTCCCTCGGTTTGCTGCACAGGTAGGCTTGGCGGGCTGATGAGGATTTCGTTTGTTTCCAGGCGTCCGATTGAGGGGTTTTATAGCCTGGAAAGCTATTTTGAGCGGGTGCGCACTTCCCTCCTGAAGCTGGGGGTGGAGGTGGCGCACCACGTCTCCCCCTACACCAGTCAGGGCCTGCTCAACCGGCTCCGGATTGTGCGCTTTGCGCGCCGCCACCAGGGTGATCTGGTGCACATCACCGGCGATATTCAGTTTGCCGCCTTCGCCACCGATCCAGCCCGCACGGTGGTGACGGTGGCCGACTGTGGTCGCCTTCATCAGCTGCGGGGATGGCAGCGCGAAGTTCTGCGCCAATTCTGGTTTCGTCTGCCCCTGCGGCGGGTTGCGGCGATCACGGTGATCTCCCAAGCCGTGAAGGAGGATCTGCTCCGCTGGGTGCCCGAGCTCGATCCTGAGCGCATTCATGTGGTGCCGGTGTCGATCTCGCCGGCATTTGCTTATTGCCCACAGCCCTTTAATAGCCAATCTCCGCGCATCCTGCAGGTGGGCACCACCGCCAACAAGAACCTCCCTCGCCTCGCCCAGGCCCTGCATGGCATCGACTGCACCCTCGTGGTGATCGGCCGGCTCGGCGGCGATCTGGTTTCCCTGTTTCAGGAGCAGGGAATCCGTGTGGAAAACCACTGCGGCATTGGCGAGGAGGAGGTGATCGAGCAGTACCGCCGCGCCGATCTGGTGGCCTTCGCCTCCACATTGGAGGGCTTTGGCATGCCGATTCTCGAAGCCCAGTCGGTGGGCCGGCCGGTGGTTACCAGCAGCGTCACATCGATGCCGTATGTGGCGGGCGATGGGGCTGTTCTCGTCGATCCCTTCTCCGTGGCCTCGATTCGTGCCGGCCTGCTGCGTGTGATTGAGGATGGTGCCTTCCGCGCCGAGCTGATTGAACGCGGCAGGCGCAATGTGCGCCGCTTTGATTCGGATTCGATTGCTACACTATATTTGGACCTCTATCGGTCGCTGCAGCAACCCGCGGGGCAACGATGACGGCGCGCGCCTTGATCACGGGCATCACGGGCCAGGATGGTGCCTACCTGGCCAGGCACCTGCTCGAGTGTGGTACCGAGGTGATCGGTGTTCTTGAGGAGGCGCGCTTCTCCAGTCTCTGGAATCTCGATTATTTGGGCGTTCTCCCCCGGGTTCGCCTGCTCAAGGCCCGCCTTGGCGATTCGATTGACGTCCAGAGGCTGCTGCTGGAGGTCAAGCCCAGTGAGGTCTACAGTCTGGCGGCTCAGAGCAGCGTATCTGCCTCGTTTCGCCAGCCAGCCCTCACCATGCAGGCCAACATTCACCCGGTGATGAACTGGTTGGAGGCGATCCGTGTGCTCGCCCCCACCATTCGCCTCTACCACGCCTCCAGCAGCGAGATGTATGGCAATGTGGAGAATGCTTGTGTCACGAGGGACACACTCTTCAACCCAATCAGCCCCTACGCGGTTTCCAAGGTGGCTGCCCACCATCTGGTGCGCTCCTATCGACGAGCTTATGGTATATA
>CAIVPT010000213.1 GCA_903907855.1 uncultured Synechococcaceae cyanobacterium
ATGGACAGCCATGCCCTGACGCTTCGCTTCGGCCCCCATCGCTGGGCTCTGCTGCCAGACCGCCAGGCCCTGCTCGCCTGGCGCGACCGACCCCCGGGGGCGCTCGAGGGCCTCTGGCTTGGGTTCACCCCCCGCTCTGGTGAGCGGCGCGCTCTGGGGCATTCCCTGGATCGCGCGGGCGCGGATGGCGGCCGGGTCTGGGTCAGCGGCGCTGCGTCGCCCCGGCCTCCCCTGCCCCGCGGCTGGCGTGCCAGCGGCACCAGCGGCTCGCTGGTGGCGGGTTGAGGCCCCCCGGCTCCGTACAGTGACCAAGGCCCAGGGGGCCAGGGAGAGGTGGCTGAGTGGTCGAAAGCGAACGACTCGAAATCGTTTGAAGGGCAACCTTCCGTGGGTTCGAATCCCACCCTCTCCGTTCCGAAGACTTTTTAGGGTCATCCAGGCACGTCCAGGCTGGTCCCTGCATGTCTGCTGATCCATTGGTACCGCTGAGCTGAGGGCGGGATCCCATGTCCAGGGAGATCCGGGGGCAGCCGTGTAAAGCCACCAAAAGTGGTGGTGTAAATGGTGGTGTACTGTCGGGGGTGGTGGTGTATTTCCGCTTTGGCTCTAACCGACAAGGAGATACGGGCTCTGGGACCGCGATCTCGGCGGTACCGGGTCAGCGACGGTGGCGGGCTGCTGCTGGAGGTGGATCCGGCGGGCAGGAAATACTGGATGTGGCGCCATCGCTTCCCGCCCACCAAGGACGGACGGCGGCAGGACCTGCGCCTGGGGCCCTACCCGCACCTGTCGCTCAAGGCGGCCCGCCAGAAGCGAGATGAGCAGAGATTGCTGTTGCGGGAGCAGGGGATTGATCCCTGTCAGGCCAAGAAAGAGGCGCGATCTCAGCAGTGGAGCAAACAATCCGGCCCCACCTTTGCGCAGGTGGCGGAGGACTGGCACAGCACCAAGACGGCGGGCACCTGGAGCGGCCGCCACAGTGAGGATGTGGCCAAGAAGCTGGCGCGCGACATCCTGCCGGCCTTGGGCGACCTACCGATTGAGGCGATCACCACCCAGGACTGTCTGGCGGTGCTGCGGGCGATCGAGCAGCGGGGCTCCAATGAGACCGCCAAGCGCACCCTGGGTGTGATCAGCCTGGTGATGGACTACGCCGTGGCCCTCGGGCACTGCCTGCACAACCCGGCCCATGCCCTCAAGCGGCACGCCCCGGTGAAGCAGATCACCAGCCATTTCCCTTGCATCAGCTGGGGCGAGCTACCGGAGCTACTCGGGGCGATGCGCATCAACGCGATCCACGCCGACGCCAGCACCCTGCATGCGATGTGGCTGTTGGCGCTCACCTTTGTGCGCACCTCAGAGCTGATCGCGGCGCAGTGGGGAGAGATCGAGCTGGCGGAGTCGGTGTGGACGGTGCCGGCGGAGCGGATGAAGGGCCGGCGGGGCAGCAGGCGCGAGCACCTGGTGCCGCTCTCCCGCCAGGCGGTGGGGATCTTCCAGAACCAGTGGGGCCTGACGGGACCCGAGGGCTATGTGTTCAAGAGCCTGCGCACGGGGTCCGGCCACATCAGCAACAACACCGTGAACATGGCCCTCAAGCGCATGGGCTTTGACGGGCGCATGTGCGGCCATGGCTTCCGGTCCCTGGCGATGACCAACGTTCAGGAGCAGTTGGGGATCGAGCTGCGCATCGCGGACCGGCAGCTCGCCCACATCGAGAAGAACAAGGTCATGGCCGCCTACAACCGTGCCGAGTACTGGCCGCAGCGGGTGGAGATGATGCAGCGCTGGGCGGACTTGCTGGATCAGGTGGGTTAAGGCGCTCCTCGATCCAGCGATCGAGGTCCTCCTGCACCCAGGCCACGGTCCTGGGGCCGATGGCGACCTGTCGGGGGAACTGGCCCTCGGAGATGAGCTTGTAGATCGCCGATCTCGAGAGCCCCACCTTCTGGCGCACCTCCGGCAGCCGCAACAGGCGCCGATCGTGAGCCGGGGCTCGGGTGGTGTCGGTGGTGCTGTTGCTCATGGCCCCTCCTCGGCGTAGGGCGGAGCATCTGGGGCGGCGCCGGGGTGGCCCCCAGCTGCCCCAGGGCCAGCAGGGCTGACGGGGGCCA
>CAIVPT010000214.1 GCA_903907855.1 uncultured Synechococcaceae cyanobacterium
CAGCAGATCGCGGATCAGCTCCAGTTCGGCCGCCACCTGGGGGATGTTGGGGCGGGCTTCCAGCTGGGCGGCGAGCTCGCGCAGCTGCTGTTGCAGACGGGCAAAGCGCGGCTCCGCGCGCAACAAGGCCAGCTGCAGGGAGTAGAGGAGCAGATCGAAGCGCCGCGCGTCGGCGTCGGTATCGCCCTGCTGCTCGGCGTAGGCGGAGGGCAGGGGCGCCAGGGTGAGGACGCACCAGGAAGTTATCGGAGGGGCAGGCGGCCACATGGCAGCGCAACAGCTCGGCCAGGGTGTGGCGGTGCTGCCGCAGGGCGCTGAGGGGGTCGTCGCTGGGGCTGAGGGGTGTGGGGAGGGCCATGGCGGGCCCGGCGGGCACGGCTTGATCGATGGTGTCGACCAGGGCGAGGCGGCTTTTGAACAGGCGGGTGCTGAGGGTTTCCGGAGATACGGTGGACTCGGCACCACCCTGGCCGAGGAAGAACTCAAGGTTCTGGCAGAGATCAAAGATCCAGAAGCACTGCTTGTCGCGGCCGGGGCCGAACAGGTTCTGGCAGGTGCGGGTGCCGCGCCCCACCATCTGCCAGAACTTGGTGCGGGAGCGCACCGGCTTGAAGAACACGAGATTGACGATCTCGGGAATGTCGATGCCGGTGTCGAGCATGTCGACGGAGATGGCGATGCGCAGGTCGCTGCCGGGATTGGAGAAGTCGTCGATGAGGGACTGGGCGTATTTCACCTGGTTGTCGATCACGCGGGCGGCTTTGCCGGCGAGGTGGGGGTAGTGGTGATCAAAGCGCTCGCGGATGAATTCGGCGTGTTTGTGGTTGCGCGCGAAGATCACCGACTTACCGATGTGATCGCCGCTGGCATCGCGGCAGCCCTGGGTCATCAGCACCTGCAGGCCCTTATCGACCGTGTCGGTGTTGAACAGCCAGGAATTGACGGCACCGGAGTCGACGCGGTTTTTGCTCTGCATCCTCTCGTCCCACTCCAGCAGGTCCCACTGGGCCTTCTCCTCGTCGCTGAGGGCGGCGTAGCTGATGCCCTCGCGCGGGAAGCGCAGCGGCACGGAGATGGGCTTGAAGGGCACGAGGAAGCCATCGGCGACGGCCTGATCGATGCCGTACTCATCGGTGGGCAGGCCGGTGTCGAGATCGAAGAGTGAGTAGGTATTGCGGTCGATGTCCTCGCGGGGGGTGGCGGTGAGACCGGAGAGCAGCGAATCGAAGTAGGCGAAGATCGCCCCGTACTTCTGGTACACGCTGCGGTGCGCCTCATCGATGATCACCAGATCGAAATGCCCCACCCCAAAGCGCTTGACGCCGTTCGTGTCCTCCGCATCGATGAGATTCATCATCGTGGGGTAGGTGGAGAGGAACACCCGCCCCTCTCCGCCTTTGTTGGTGACCAGGTTCACCGGTGAGCAATCGGGCAGGAAGCGGCGGAAGGCCCGCTCGGCCTGGAGCACCAGGGAGGTGCGATCAGCAAGGAACAGCACACGCTTCACCCAGTTGCAGCGGGTGAGCACATCGGTGAGTGAGATGGCGGTGCGGGTTTTGCCGGTGCCGGTGGCCTGCACCAGCAAGGCTTTGAGCAGGCCCTGCTCCAGCGATTCGCAGATGGCTCGTATGGCCCTCTGTTGGTAATAGCGCCCAGCGATGGTGGTGGAAATCGTGGCCTGCGCAAGAGGCTGCCGGATCTCCCGCCTGCGGACCAGGGTTTCGAGCTCATCTTTCTTGTAGAAGCCCTGCACCTCGCGCGGCGGGTAGCGCAGGTCGTCCCAGAGGCGGTGGCGGTAGCCGTTGGAGAGGAAGATCAGGGGCCGCTGGCCGTAGCGCTGCTCCAGGCAGTTGGCGTAGAGCTCGGCCTGGTGCTGGCCGTCCATCGGATCGCGGCTGCTGCGTTTGGCTTCCACCAGGCCCAGGGGCTTGCCGTCGTCGCCCCAGAGCACGTAGTCGACGAAGCCTTGGCCGGTGGCATTGGGCATGCCCTGCACTGCGTGCTCATGGGTGCAGCTCTGGCCGTGGATCCAGCCGGCTTCTTCCAGGTAGAGGTCGATGTAGGCGCGGGTGTCGCCTTCGCTGATGGCGGGTTCGGGCTGGGCGGCGGCCCCATTCGCTTTGCGCAGGGCGGTGATCTCCAGGCGCAGGCGATCGAGTTCCTCCTGGGAGGCGAGGACGGCAAGGCGCTGCTCGCGGAGCTGGCCATCGCGCTCGGCGAGCTGCTGGGCGAGAACCTCCAGCTGTTCGCGGCTCTGGGCCTGCTGGGCCGTGGCGGTATCACGGCTGGGGAGGAGATCTGCGTTGAAGGTGCAGCCCCGAACCCGCTGCGGATCCAGGCCGTAGGTGAGGGCAAACCAGCGCAGCACCTGGAACAATTCGCGGGCCGCGAGCACGGCATCACCAGGGCGGATCGGATCGGTGCGATGCACGGCCTTGTTGCCGAGATCCTTGAGCAGGCGGAAGCGCCGCATCTGCTCGCCGGCCAGGTCGCAGAAGGCCCTGGCGAACATCAGATCCGCCAGGGTCTGGGCGGCGAATGGCCTCTCCAGCTGGGCATCGTTGTCGTACACCCACTCCACGAGCAGCTCAATGGTGCGGCGGGCGTAGAAGCAGGCGGTGCGCGGATCGGAGAGGGCGAACTGCTCAACCCGCACAGCCTCGGCGTGCAGCTCTGGCCACTGGCTGGCGATCAGGGCGTACTGGGAGGTCATGGGGTGATGAGAATAGCCATAGTGTGATCAGTAGTGGTAGCGACCCTGTAGAAACTCTACCCGATTTCCTTTCACCAAATAGACGCAGCGGTGCTCCTGGGTGATTCGGCGCGACCAGACCCCGGAGCCGAGATACTTCAGCGGTTCTGGTTTACCGATGCCGGTGAAGGGATCGCGCAGCGCAGCTTTCATCAGCTCCACCAGACGGCGGGCGGTGCGGCGATCGGTTTCGATCCAGTGCTGGAGATCTTGCAGGAACTCTGGATGGCACACCGCTTCTCGCTGAGTGCTCATGTCTCCAGCTGGGCCTCAAGATCTTCAAGGCGAAGGGCGGGAAGGCTGTCGCCACGGGCGCGCTCCAGAGCTGCGAGGAGCCGGGCGGCGTTGCGAGGCGAACGCAGCAGGTGGGCCGTTTCCAGCAACCCTTCCAGCTCGTCGGCTGCCACCAGGGCCACATCGCCCCCCTGGCGGCGCCGCACCATTACCACCTCGCGATCCTCGACAACCCGGTCCATCAGGGTCTTGAGCTGGTCGCGGGCGGCGGTGTAGGTGGTTTCGATGGTCATGAAGCTGTACAGGAAGTCTGTCCAGACTAGCGCCACCATGGGGCGTTTCGGTCAAGGGGCCTCGTGAGCGTCATCCAGTTGCCTATCCAGCGACTGGCGGATCAGGCCGATGGCATAGGGCACTTCCTCAAGGGCGTTGACCCGCAATTCCACCTCGCCATTGCCCCAGCGGCCGAGGCCGGCCACGTTCTTGGCCAAGCCACGTGGGTCGTCCAAGTCCAGAAACGGCATGTTGAGGCTGATGCGCAGGCCCTTGGCCTGGGGCACGATATCCACAAAGTTTGTTTCGCACTTGTAGGCGATATAGAGCTTGAGTACCTCCTGATAGACGTTGGGATCCAGGTCGCGGATGCGGGTATCCAGGGCATCGAACACGGCTCGTAGACCGGGCTGGGCCAACTGGGGGTGGCCATCGAGGGTATAAGAGTTGGGACCAGAGGATCTGCGGGCGGGTGCATAGGCCTTGCGTTCGTCTTCGCTCAGCTGAGGTGACGGCCAGACCGTCAGCGCCCGTTCGGCCAGACGGGCACCACGGTTCTTGATGGCCTCTGCATCCCATCCTTCCAGTTCCCCGAGCCCCTGGTTGAGCCGCAGGGGACTGGTGCGGAAGCCGCCCTCTTGGTGGTCGCGCTTGTCCGTGAAGGACCGGTCGCTGAGTTCGGGGTTGTAGCCGGTGAGGGTGAGGTTGCCGAGGCGGTGCAGCCACTCCTCCTGCACCTGGGCCCAATCGGGGCCGAGTGCCTCACGCCAGGCGGCGGACAGGTCAGGGTTCTGGGGAAGGATGTGCTCGATCGTGTACTCGGTCACAGCGATCGGCTCCTTGCGCTGGTGGTTTTCCAGGCGGCGGAGCCAGTAGCTGCAGCTCTTGTTGAACTTGTAGAGGTTGCGGTTCTGCAGATCGCGGCGGAACTCCTCATCGGAGGGGAAGCGCCGGTAGGAGGGCAGATCGAGGAGGTGGGCCTTGAAGCTGGGCAGGTAGTGACCCTGTTCGCGGCGCAAGGCGCGGCTGAAGGTGGCGAAGGTTTTCTGCTGGGAGTTGGAGGGAATGGCGCAGACAGCCCGGCGGAAGACATAGGCCTCCAGCAGACGCAGGGCCTCCAGGAGTTCATCGCGGCTGAGCAGGCCGGCCTGATGGTCGCCGTAGAGCTCCAGTAGCAACGGCGTGACGACGTTGACCTTGAGCTCGCGCAGGTCGTGGAAGGCATCCCGAAGTTGTGGGTCGGGCTCTTGGCCCAGGGCTACGCGGCAGTAGCGGATGGCGGTGGAGTGCAGATCGCGCAGCAACGCCTCGATGCCTGCTCCCGCGACGGCCGGCTGGCGTTCGTATTGCTTGAACACCTCGTAGACCAGATCGAGCCGGGGCACTTCGGCGGTCTTGAGGGTGAGGAAGTCGCGCATGAAGGCGCTGAACTCGTTGCCGCTATAGGCCTCCTGGCCGAAGGCCTGCTCCATGGGCCGCCAGTGGAGGGTGTAGAGCCGCTCCTGCAACTCGGGCGGCTGGCCCATCAGCACGTAGTTGCGGATCAGATCGGCCTGGGTGAGCTCCCGGCCGGTGGAATTCATGCTCTCGAAGATCA
>CAIVPT010000215.1 GCA_903907855.1 uncultured Synechococcaceae cyanobacterium
CGCCCCCCGCCCCTCGCCAGGCCGTCGCCCAAGTCCGTCGTGGCGCCAGCACCAGCCGCCCGGCCCCGGCGCCACGCAACCCGGAGCTGGCCCGCCTGCGCGCCTGGTTGCCCGACAGCGACGCCCTGGGAGGCGCCAGCAACCGGTCCCATGCAGCCTGAACGCCAAGCCCTCAAGGGCGGCCTGATTGTGTCGGTGCAGGCGCCCGAGGGCTCGCCCATGCGCCATCCCGACGTGATCGCGGCCATGGCCGAGGCCAGCCTGGCCAATGGGGCCATTGGTGTGCGGCTGGAGAGCCCGGAACATATCGGCGCCGTGCGCCGCCGTTGCCCTGGGGCCCTGATCGTTGGCTTGTGGAAGCGCACCTTCGCGGATAGCGCCGTTTACATCACCCCCGGCTGGGAGGAAATCCGGGCCGTTTGGGCGGCAGGGGCCGATGTGATCGCCCTGGATGCCACCGCTCGCCCCCGGCCCGATGGCCAGGAGCTGGAAGCCCTGATCCGCCGCTGCCGCGATGACCTAGGCGCCCCGCTAATGGCCGATGTGGATTCTGTAGCCAACGGCCTGAGGGCCGCCCAGCTCGGCTGCCACTGGGTCGGCACCACCCTCTACGGCTACACCGAAGCCACCGCAGCCCTGCGGCCGCCTGGCCTGGACCTGCTGGGGCCCCTGCGGGCCGGCTTACCCGAGCAGGTGTCTCTGATTTGCGAAGGCGGGATTGCATCTGCCACCGATGCCACGGCAGCCTTGGCCGCCGGCGCCGATGCGGTGGTGGTGGGAACGGCCATCACCGGCGTGGATTTACAAGTGGCCGCGTACGTGAAAACGATCGCGGCTGGCTGACGGGGCTGGCTGGCTCCTGGGGGTAAGGGGACAGCAAAACAGGGGCCCGGACCTCACGGCCGAACCCCCAAGCATCAGGCCGAGGCCAGTGAACTGGTTGGGCTCACATCATGCCGGGCATGCCCATGCCACCCATCATTCCGCCCATGCCCCCCATTCCTCCCATGCCGCCATCCCCACCGGGGGCGGGCGGGGCTGCGGGCTCGGGCTTGTCGGCGATCACGGCTTCGGTGGTGAGCAGCATGGCGGCAATCGATACGGCGTCTTGCAGGCCGAGGCGCACCACCTTGGCGGCATCGATAATTCCGGCGGCTAGCAGATCTTCGTAAACGCCCGAGGCCGCATTGAAACCGAGGTTGCGCTGCAACACCTCAGAGGCCACCACCGTGCCGTCATGGCCGGCGTTGTGGGCAATCTGCATCAGGGGAGCGGCCAGGGAGCGCTGCACGATCTCCACCCCGGTGCGTTCATCGCCCGTGAGGCTCGCCTTGAGGCCATCGAGGCTGGAGGCCAGTTGCACCAAGGTGGTGCCACCACCGGCCACGATTCCCTCTTCCACGGCGGCCCGGGTGGCATTGAGGGCGTCTTCGATGCGCAGTTTGCGGTTGCGCAATTCGGTTTCGGTGGGGGCGCCCACCTTGATCACCGCCACGCCGCCGGCCAGTTTGGCGATGCGCTCGTTCAGTTTTTCGCGGTCGTAATCGGAGTCGGTGGCCTCGAGTTCGCGCTTGATCGCGGCCACCCGCTCGCTGACGGCC
>CAIVPT010000216.1 GCA_903907855.1 uncultured Synechococcaceae cyanobacterium
GCCGCCGCAACGGCTGCCCCTGACTCCGCCGCAGGATCTCCTGCAGCGAGCGCAGGGTGGACTCCAGCAGCAGGAACGGATCCTCCTCCGGCCGGCAGAACGGGGAGCGGGCCACCACCGGGGCGGCACCACAGAAGAGCGTGGCCATGACGATCGGCGCCAAGAGCAGCGCAGCGAAAGGACCTCGCTAGAGCGGGGCCCGGCCCAAGACGGGCCCCAGACTGGAGAGGGCCGGGAGCGGAGTGGGGGGAACCCAAGCGTGACAGCCAACCCTTGGTGGGCTCAGCTACCGATCCCCCCAAACCGCATCACCACCGGTGGCTGCAGCGGCCGGAGCTGCAGGGCCGTCGCCTCCAGAAAGGCCACCAGGATCGTGATCAGCAGGATGTAGTCGCGGAGGGCGGGGTCGATGGGTTGATCGCCGGCACCACGAGCGTTGTCGAGGGCCTGCTGCAGCGGCGCCCAGAGCGGGTTGGCCTGCGCCTCCCGGTAGGCCTCGGCCAGCGCGCCGGCATGGCCCGGATCGGAGAGAGCGGCCGATTCGCTGGAGTGGGCGAAGGTGTTGCGCACCCGGCGAAGCGTGTGGAGAGCCCTCTCCACCGGCTGATCGATCAGCCCCAGGCGATGGGCCAGGCTGATCTTGGCGCCGAAGGATCCCAGGGGCCGATCGGGCTGGAACAGGGCATCACGACCGCTGGGCGAGGGGAGCAAGACAGCCTTCAGCAAGCGCTCCAGCGACGCATCCACCCGCGCCACACCCACCAGAACGGCGCCCCGTCCGCGCTCCTGGAGCATCTGGAGGGCGATGCGGCGGGCGGCGGCAGCGGCCTGGCCTTCAGAGGCGGAAGCGGACTCTGCAGACATGGGCTCAGTGCTGGGGAAGCAGTTCCAGCAACCGGGAGCGCAGCTCCGCGTGGCTGGCGGTGAGATCCACGGTGGCAAAGCGCAGGCGATGCCCCTGGATCGACACCGATTCATCCACTTCCATATCGATGGCTGGATGGAGCAGCAGGCCGGCGGCTGAATCAGCCCAGGGAGCAGCTGGGCCATCGCGCCCTTCCTGGGAGCGGAGGTAGGCGTAGAGCTGGTAGACGTAGCCGGCGCGCAGCGATTGCTCGCGGTACCAGCCCCGAGAGAAGACGCCTGTGAACTTGGTGTCGATCACCAGCCGCTGCGGGCGATCGCGGCGATCAATCACGATGTCGGTGCGCATCGAGGGGAACACCTGGGCGATGCCGCTGGTGGCCTCAGCCAGGGGCCAGCTCAGCGGCCTGCCAGTGCTCACCACCCACTCCGCGTCGTTGAGATGCAGGCGGTAGAAGCCGCCGATCGCCTTCTCATAAAGCCGCCGCAGCCAGTGCACGCAGCGCTGCGGATCAAGGAGGGCATGGGGGCCGGCGTCTTCTGTGGGGAGGGCCAGATCCATGGCCAGACGGGCGGCTGCAAGCATCGGCTGGTCGATCGCGTCGTGTCGGCTGAAGCGTTCCTGGGTGATCTCTTGCCGGCTGGGGGCTTCCCCCACGACGCCCTGGAGGCGGAGCCCATGGGCCAGGCCTCGGCAGCGATGGGCCAACGCCGGCTGGCTCAC
>CAIVPT010000217.1 GCA_903907855.1 uncultured Synechococcaceae cyanobacterium
GTCAGCCACGGCCTGATCGGCGCCAGCCTGTTCTTCCTGGTGGGCGCCACCTACGACCGCACCCACACCCTGCAGCTCGATGAGATGGGCGGCGTGGGCCAGAAGATGCGCAAGATGTTTGCCCTCTGGACCGTCTGTTCCCTGGCCTCGCTCGCCCTGCCGGGCATGAGCGGCTTCGTTTCGGAGCTGATGGTGTTCGTGGGCTTTGCCACCAGCGAGGCCTACTCCCTGAGCTTCCGGGTGGTGATCTGCGTGCTGGCCGCGGTGGGCGTGATCCTCACCCCCGTCTACCTGCTGTCGATGCTGCGCGAGATCTTCTTCGGCAAGGAGAACGCCGAGCTGGCGGCCCACACCCACCTGGTGGATGCCGAGCCCCGCGAGATCTACGTGATCTCCTGCCTGCTGGTGCCGATCATCGGCATCGGCCTCTACCCCCGCATCGTCACCGACACCTACCGCGCCTCGATCGAGACGCTGGTGGGCCGCGAGAACACCGCCCTGCTGCGCGACCAGAATCCCCCCGCCGCCGCCCTGTTGCGGCGGCCCTTGCCGGCGCTCCTTCCCACTGCCCCGCTCCAGGCTCCGCGGTTACTCTCCTGATTGCCCCCCCGCGCGGACGATGCGGCAGCTCAACTTCCTGCTGATCTTCAGCTTCGGCCTGGCCACGGTGATGTTCACCCTGGAGAACACCGCCCCCACCACCGTGCGCTTCCTCCCCGGTGTCACCGCCACGCTCCCCCTGGCGGCCCTGCTGCTGGTGGTGGGTGGCATCGGCGCCACCGCCGCCTGGATCTACGCGGTCTGGAGCGGCGTGGTGAAGAAGGTGGAGAGCCTGCAGAGCCAGGAGGATCTGGAGGCCCAGCAGGTGCGCATCCGCGACCTGGAGAACGATCTGCAGCGCACCCGCGCCAGCCTCGATGCCCAGCTGGGGTTGCTGCCGGCCTCCGGGGAAAGCTCCGGCACCCAGCCCACCGAAACCGTCTCGGTGACGATCGAGTAAGCACTGGCCGGCCCCCGGCTCAGCCGGTACTTTGTGGGGCACCGGAGCCTCTCCGGATAGCGGAGCGGAACGACCCCACGTGGCAGAAGCGGGCGCCAGGCTGGCCATCCGACTCCTCCAGGACGCGGCCGAGCGGGGCGAAATCGACCCCTGGGATGTGGACGTGATCGCCGTGATCGACGGCTTTCTGGATCAACTGCGCCAGCGCATCGGCGTGCCCCGGCTCGTGGTGGCACCGTCCCCAGGCGGCGGCCAGGGGGGGAGCTATGAGCAGGAGCTGGCCCAGACCAGTGAAGCCTTCCTGGCGGCCTCGGTGCTGGTGGGCCTGAAGGCGGAACTGCTGGAGTCGGCCACCTTCCCGCCGGAACCGGTGCTGGAGGATGCCTTCGACGTCGAGGATGACGGCTCGGGCTGGGGGGCCGAGGGTCTGCCGCTGGCCCTGCCGCGGCGGCCGGAGCGCCATCTGCTCCGCAGGCCCGTGGCCCCGCCACCGCTGCAGCGCCCGGTGACCCTGGGGGAACTGATCCGCCAACTGGAGGACATCGCCGAGCGGCTGGAGCAGCAGGAGGGATCGGGCCGGAGCCGGGTGCGCAGCAAGCGCTACAGCGACCGCGCCGCCATCGCCCAGGTGGCGGCCCTGGCCCACCGCGAGAAGCTGCCGGAGACCACCGCCGCCCTCAGCCGCTACCTGCAGGACTGGGAGGCAACCGCGGAAACCGGCTGGGTGGATTTCGAGCAGTTGGTAGGCGCCTGGGGCGAAGAGGTGGACCGGCGCGGGGCCGGCGAGGATCTCGACCGCGATCGCGTGGGCGTGTTCTGGGCCCTGCTGTTTCTCTCGGCCCAGGGGCGGCTGGAGCTGGAGCAGAGCGGAGGGCTGTTCGGGCCGCTGCGGCTGCGTCGCTTGCTGGAGAAAGGGGAAACGGCCCAGTTGCCGCTGCTGGGGTCAGCTACCGGGGCGGCTCGCCCGCTGCTGGCGGCCTGAGCGAAGCGTTTAGGCTGCCGCCACTGAAGCGAAGAATTGCACGCCGATGAAGGCGATGATCCTGGCGGCAGGGAAGGGAACGAGGGTGCGGCCGATCACCCACACCACCCCCAAGCCGATGATTCCCATCCTGCAGAAACCCGTGATGGAGTTTCTGCTGGAGCTGCTGCGTGAGCACGGCTTCGATGAAATCATGGTGAATGTCTCCCATCTCTCTGAGGAGATCGAGAACTACTTTCGAGACGGCCAACGTTTTGGTGTACAGATCGCCTACAGCTTTGAAGGGCGCATCGAAGAAGGTGAGCTGATCGGTGAAGCCCTCGGCTCGGCCGGTGGCCTGAAGCGAATCCAGGATTTTCAGCCGTTCTTTGACGACACCTTCGTGGTGCTCTGCGGCGACGCCCTGATCGATCTCGACCTCAGCGAAGCGGTGCGGCGCCACAAGCAGAAGGGCGCCATGGCCAGCCTGATCGCCCGCCGCGTGCCGATGGAGGAGGTGAGCAGCTACGGCGTGGTGGTCACCGATCCGGAGGGTCGCGTGCTCTCCTTCCAGGAGAAGCCGGCGGTGGCCGAGGCCGCGAGCGACATGATCAACACCGGCATTTACATCTTCGAGCCCGAGGTGTTCGACTTCATCCCCAGCGGCGAACCGTTTGACATCGGTTCCGACCTGTTCCCGCGGCTGGTGGAGGCGGGCGCCCCCTTCTACGCCCTACCGATGGAATTCGAATGGGTGGACATCGGCAAGGTTCCCGACTACTGGCAGGCGATCCGCAGCGTGTTGCAGGGGGAGGTGCGCCAGGTGCAGATCCCGGGCAAGGAGGTGCGGCCAGGCGTTTTCACCGGTCTCAATGTGGCCGCCAACTGGGACCGCATCACGGTGCAGGGCCCCATCTACGTGGGCGGCATGACCCGCATCGAAGACGGCGCCACGATCATCGGCCCGGCGATGATCGGCCCCAGCTGCCACATCTGCGCCGGCGCCACGATCGACAACTCGATCATCTTCGATTACTCCCGCATCGGCCCCGGCGTACGGCTAGTGGAGAAGCTGGTGTATGGCCGCTACTGCGTCGACCGCAACGGTGACCACTTCGACCTGCAGGAGGCGGCCCTCGACTGGCTGATCACCGACGCCCGCCGCCAGGACGTGCTCTCGCCCTCCCCCCAGCAGAAGGCCATGGCGGAGCTGCTGGGCAGCGATCTGGCGGTGAGCCGGGCGGCTGGATGAGCCCCACCGGCAGGCCCTCAAGCCCGAGGAGCCGTAGACCCGCCCCCGTCGGCGGGTTTTCTTTTGCGAACAGTTCCGGAAACCTGCTCCTCTTTGCTATGCTGGCTGGGAAAAGCAATGCTCACCCAGCTTTTAGAATCATGAGTCTCAAGCGCTTCCTGGCGAGTTCGGGCTTGCTCTTGACCGGAGCCCTCCTCCCGCTGCTTGCCCCTGGCGATGCCAAGGCCGTATTGAATTGCACCTTCGGCGCTACTGGTGCCTGCACCGGCACCTCGGAAGGCAATTTGCAATTCAGCAACTTCTCCTTTTCAGGAGGTGGAGCCGAAGGCGTAGACAGTATCCAGATTTCCCAAACCGGACCTGGCGAAATCTATACAATCGCCTTCAACGCCGGGGGGGCTGGGCAATTTGATACGGATGCCACCCTCAATTTCACGATCACCCCTCTCAATGGGTATACCTTGGGATCCGGTGGCGCTAGCTCCACGGTCAACACGTTTGATAACCCCCTTTTCAACTTCGTCTATACCTCAACCAACCTTCCTACGCTTACTACAGCCGGGAACACCATTGCACCCGTTCCCTTCACTGCTCCCAAAACCTCCAGCAACATCGTCCTCAGCTGGAACAACCTTAACGCCACTGCGAGCGGCACTTCTCTCTTTGTGAGCCTGCAGCAGCAACCTCCCGCCAGTGTTCCGGGCCCTCTTCCGCTGCTTGGCGCAGCCTCCGCCTTTGGCTTCGCCAGAAAGATGCGCACCCGCACCCGCACATCAGCCTGATTCCGGCTTTCTCACTTGAAGTTCAGCCCTCGCAAGAGGGCTTTTTTTTGCCTTCACGTCTTCCCTTTACTCCATGATCTCGCGGCAGACACTCAGTTTTTCCCTCCGCCGTCTTGGCCAGGCTTTGCTGGCGCTGTTCGTGGTCAACACTCTGTTTGGGCTCCTGCCCCTGGAGTTGACCCAAGCCGCGTGGCAGCTGCGCACCATTGATCTCCTGCTGACCACGGCGCCCTTCACCCTGCTGGGAGCGGCCCTGCTGTTGCTGTCGGAGCGCCACATGCACCGACGGGCCCAGCCATTCCTCTCCGCCAAACTGCTCCGCAAGTTGGCACGGCTGGCATCCATCGGCTTCCTGCTGCTGATCCCGCTGCTCATCAATGCCGTCTGGACACAGATCCGCAGCGCCGACTTAGGGGCGCAGGCCACCATTCGCTCCCTTGAACGACGGGTCAACGCGGTGCGCTCCGCTGGGAGCGGCAGCGAGCTGATCACGTTGTCTGCCGGGCTTCCGGCCGACTGGCAGCCCCGTCCAAGCGACTCCCTGGCCGCCAATCGAGCCCGGCTGCTGGGCCGCGTCGAGCCGGAACTCGCAAAGTTGCGCACCAACGTGGATCAACGCAAAAACCAGGCGATCCAGGTGGGTCTCAAGGAGGGCAGCAAAAACGCATTTCTTGCCCTAATTTATGCCTGGGCACTGACAGGCATTCGCCATCGCATCTCAGCGACTGACGTCTTTGATGAGTCTACTGAAGAGCCTTTTGAAGAGAATTTTGAAGAGCCATTTGAAGACCATCCTGACGGGTCATTTGAGGACTCTTTTGCTGAGTCGCATGCTGACTCTGACTTTGCAGACCCTGAGTTCAGCGAGAACACCGAGGGGGACATGCAGGCCGATCGCGACGCTCGCGGACTCTGATCCTCCGATCCACTCCCCCTCTCACGCTCCCCCTCTCACGCTCCCGCTCAGGGGAGCGGCATAACGGAAACGGGCCGGCGAGAGAGGCCCGCCTGTTCCAAGATCTCAGGAATGCGCTCCTCGGCCTTGATGGCCATCAGATGCACCCCCTGGGCGATGTCGCGATAGGCAACCACCTGCTCGGCCGCGATGGCGATGCCCTCAGCAGCAGGATCGGCCGAGGCATCCAGGCGCTCGATGAGCACCTCTGGAATGCAGGCGCCGGGCACGACACGATTGATGAAGCGCGCGTTCTTCGCTGACTTGAGCAGGAACACGCCTGCGAGCACCGGCAGTCCCAGGGGGGCGGCCAGCTCGTCGACAAACCGCCGCAGTGGCTCAGGATCCATCACCATCTGGGTCTGGACGAAGCGGGCGCCGGCAGCCTGCTTGCGCCGGAGACGCGATACCAGGCCGCTCCAGCTGCCCGATTGGGGATCGGCGGCGGTGCCGAGAAACAGATCGGTGCCACCATCGGGCAACGCGCCCTGAACCGGATCCTCAGCGCGGTTGAAACGATCGGCCAGCTGCAGCAACCGCACCGATTCCAGCTCATTCACCGCTTTGGCATCCGCCTGATCGCCGGCCCGCACCGGATCACCGGTGAGACAGAGCACATTGCGGATGCCCAGGGCGTGGGCCCCCAGCAGCTCAGCCTGGAGGGCAATCCGATTGCGGTCGCGGCACGTGAGCTGCAGAACCGGCTCAACGCCCGCATCCAGCAGCAGCCTGCACATCGCCAGGCTGCTCATGCGCATCACGGCCCGGCTGCCATCGGTGATGTTCACCGCATCCACCAGCGGCTCCAGCAGAGAGGCGGCCTCGAGGGTGCGGCTTGGGTCGGCGCCGCGGGGAGGGGTGACCTCCGCCGTGATCGCGAATCTGCCGCTGACCAGTGCCTCCCGAAGCCCCACATCCTCTCCATCCGGTGGGGCCATCATCGTGCAGGACGCTGCCTACAGTGAGGCTCCGAGGACGGTTCCCGATGTCTGAGCATCCCACGGGTCCGCAGGCCGCCGGCAAGGGCGGGGGGGGCACTCTTCACCCCCAGCCGCGCAACGATCTGTCGGAGCGCGAACTTGAGATCATTGAGCTCGTGGCCATCGGCCTCACCAACCAGGAGATCGCCCAACGACTGACGATCAGCAAGCGCACCGTCGATAACCACGTCAGCAACATCTTCACCAAGACCGGCGCCAAAAACCGGGTGGCGTTGCTGAACTGGGCGATGGACCACGGCAAGATCTGCCGCGATGGGTTCAACTGCTGCTCCCTGGAGGGCAGTGGCGAGGGGGAAACTCGGCCAAGGCCCTGAAGGAATGCGCCCGGGGCGGCGTTCCAGGGAGTCATGGAGCCTGGGGCGGCTCGAGCAGCTGGCGGCGCTCCGCTTCCGTCCAGTGCGCCAGGGGACGCAGCGCCAGGGCGGCATTGCTGAGGTCATGGCGGCCGCTGAGCTCCCGCACGCACCAGGGGGGCACCTCCAGGGGCTGGTCGGCGCTCTCCAGCTCCACCTCCGCCACCACCAGCGGCGCGTTCGCCCCTTCGAACACATCGAGCACCCAGTCGCCGCCGGGTAGGTCGAGGCCATGGCGCCACTTGGTGAGGTGCCGATCGGTCAGGGCCAGCAGCGCCTCGCCGTCGGCGGGCGGAATCGGGTACTCGAATTCCAGGCGGCTGAGGGCATCGGTGGCGCCGGGCGGCAGCGCCTTAAGGGTGAGCCAGGCTTCCGCAGCCCGCCCTGGGGAAGATCCCTGACGCAGCCGTACCCGCAGGGTGAGCCCATCGCCACCGGCCACCAGATAGCCCTGCCGCAGCCGGGCGCTCCAGCGCACCAGGGGCCGCCAGCCTTCGCCGGCCACCAGGAAGCGGCGTTCGATTTCCAGGGCCATGGCATTCCGTTGCGGGAGGGTCTCAGTTGCGGGAGGGTTCGGCGGCGATCAGGTCGCTGGCCCAGTGGAGCTTGCGGCTGATGGTGCGGTAGTAGGAGGGGCTGTGCTCCAGCAGCACGAACAGGGCGGGTTCCGGGGCCCGCTCCACCGTGCAGCGGTCGCCGGGATCGAGCACCGTGCCATGGGTGCCGTCCTTCCAGAGGCGCACGCGGCGGCTGGCCTCCCCCAGCGGCCAGACACAGACGCGGGCGCGGGGAGGCACCACGATCGTGCGGCTGGAGATGCTGATCGGGCAAATCGGCGTGATCACGATCCCCTCCAGGCCCGGGTGCAGGATCGGTCCGCCGGCGGCGAGGGAATAGCCGGTGGAGCCGGTGGGGGTGGCGAGAATCAGGCCATCGCCGCGCACCTGATCGACCACCTCCCCATCGATCTCGATCTCCAGCAGGCAGGTGGGGGAGATTTCGTCCTGACAGGGACGGAAATAGAAGTCGTTGAGGGCGCGGTGCGGTGGCTCCCCCTCCTCGCCGGCCCCCCCCAGGGATACGCCATCCACTCGGCCGACGCGCGCCTGGAGCATCATGCGCTGCTCGAGGGCGAAGCGATCGTCGCGCAGCCGCTGCCAGAGATTGCCGGCGGGTTCGGCACCGTCCGGCCTCATCTGGCGGCGCTCATGGGTGAGGAAGCCGAGGTGGCCCCCCACGTTGAAGCTGAGGATCGGCACGGCGTAGGGGGCCAGATGCCGGGCGGCCCCGAGCACGGTGCCATCGCCCCCCAGCACGATCGCCAGGTCGGGCGGACCGCTCTCGGTGGCGAGCAGGCCGGGGAAGGGGTTGCTGCTGGGGCCGCTGACCGCGGTTACCACCGAGACTCCGTCGGCGTGCAATTCGTCCGCGCAGCGTCGAGCCTGGGACGAGGCCGCCGCACTGGCGGCCCTCACGATCAGCCAGACCCTCTCAAGGCGCATGCCAGAGCCGCACGGACGCCCCCAGCCTGGCTACCAGCGCAGCAAGTTGAAACGCTCCATATCCACTGTTTCGCGGTTCCGATACAGGGAGAGGAGGATCGCCAGGCCCACGGCGGCCTCGGCGGCAGCCACGGTGATCACAAAAATCGTGAACACCTGGCCGCGGATCAGCTGGCCATCGAGGTAGCTGGAGAACGCCATCAGGTTGATGTTGACGGCGTTGAGCATCAGCTCGATGCTCATCAGCACCCGTACGGCGTTGCGGCTGTTGATCAGACCCCACACGCCGGTGCAGAAGAGAAGGGCGGCAACCGAGAGGAAGGCCTGCAGGGGAATCGGGGCGTCGGGGCTCACGGGGCGGTCTCCTGGAGGGACGGGGAGGCGGGGGGGCCATCGAGGAGAAGGGGCGTGCGGCTCTTCTCGATCAGGCCCTGGTCGGCGGGTTCGCCGGTGATCACATCGCTGCTGAAGACATCGCGCCGGGCCAGCACGATGGCGCCGATCATCGCCATCAGCAGCAGCACGGAGGCGAGCTCAAAGGGCAGGAGGTAATCGCTGAACAGGTGCTCACCGATGCGGATGGTGGCCTCCTCCCCCACCGGCAGGGGGCCTGGCAGGGCCCAGGCGGTGGTGTAGGCCACCCGCAGCAGCAGGGCGAACAGCCCACCGCAGACCAGGCCGGAGAGCAGGCGCCGCACCGGTAGGCCGGGAATCGCGGCCATGGTCTCCTTTTTGTTGACGAGCATGATCGCGAACAGGATCAGCACGTTCACCGCGCCGACGTACACGAGCACCTGGGCGGCGGCCACAAAGCTGGCGTTGAGCAGCAGGTAAAGACCCGCCACCGCAAGGAACACGCCCCCGAGCAGGAAGGCGGAATAGACGATGTTGGGAAGGAGCACCACGCCGAGCGATCCGCCCACCACGGTGGCAGCAAGCACCAGGAAGCAGACCTGCTGGATGGAGGAGGCAAGTGTCATCAGGAGGAAGCTCCTTGGTCAGGGGCGGCGGCGGGCAGGGTCTCCAGCACCTGCTCGGGCAGTTTGCCTGCCCGGGGTGCGGTGGCGGGCACACCGTGGGGATCCATGACGCCCTGGGGCAAGTAGGCCAGCTCACGTAGGGCGAAGACGGCCGGGTCGCTGGTAACGCTGGTGGGCAGGCGGCCGAGGGCGATGTTGTCGTAGTTGAGGCTGTGGCGATCGAACGCGGCCAGCTCGTACTCCTCGGTCATCGAGAGGCAGTTGGTGGGGCAGTATTCCACGCAGTTGCCACAGAAGATGCACACCCCGAAATCGATCGAGTAGTTGCGTAGCTCTTTTTTCTTGGTGGCTTTGTTCATCACCCAATCCACCACCGGCAGATTGATCGGGCAGACGCGCACGCACACCTCACAGGCGATGCACTTGTCAAATTCGTAGTGGATGCGGCCCCGATAGCGCTCCGAAGGGATCAGCTTCTCGTAGGGGTACTGCACCGTGATCGGCCGGCGGCGCAGGTGATCGAAGGTGACCGCCAGGCCCTGGCTGAGGTACTGGGCGGCGCCGACGGCGTCCTTGGTGTAATCGCCGACCTTCTTGAGGAAGCCGAACATGGGGAGGGAGTCGGAGGGGCGAGGGTCAGACCATGATGGCGGGGCAGCGCCGGTCTGGGGGTGGGAAGGGCTGCTGGATCAGCCCCCGAAGACGGAGGGGAAGGCCAGCTTGAGGGCGGCTGTGACCAGCAGGTTGACCAGGGCCACCGGCAGCAGGAACTTCCAGCCGAGATCCAGAAGCTGGTCGATGCGCACGCGGGGCACGGTCCAGCGCAGGAGAATGGCGAAGAACACCAGCAGGTAGGCCTTGAGCACGGTCATGGCGATGCCCACGCTGGCGGTGATCACCTGCACCAGCGGTGCATCCACCGATTGGCCGAGAAGGCCCGCCAGCCACTCCACGGGCACCGGGAAGGACCAGCCACCCAGGTAGAGAACGGCCACCAGCAGGGCCGAGAGCACGAGGTTGATGTAGCTGCCCAGGTAGAAGAGGGCGAACTTCATGCCTGAATACTCGGTTTGGTAGCCGGCCACCAGCTCCTCTTCGGCCTCCGGCAGGTCGAAGGGAAGGCGCTCACATTCGGCCAGGGCACAGATCCAGAAGATCACGAAACCCACCGGCTGGCGCCAGATATTCCAGCTGAGGATGCCGGCGCCCGCCTGCTGGTTGACGATATCGACGGTGCTCAGGGAGTTGCTCATCATCACCACCGCCAGCACCGCCAGGGCCAGCGGGATCTCGTAGCTGATCGACTGGGCGGCGGCGCGCAGGCCGCCCAGCAGGGAGTACTTGTTGTTGGAGGCGTAGCCGCTCATCAGCAGGCCGATCGGTTGGATGCTGCTGAGGGAGATCCACAGGAACACCCCCACGCCAACGTTGCTGATCAGCAGGTTTTGCCCGAAGGGCACCACCAGCCAGGACAGGATCACCGGCACCAGCACGAGAACCGGGCCGAGGGTGAAGAGCAGGCCGTCGGCACGGGCGGGGATGATGTCTTCCTTGAACACCAGCTTGAGACCGTCGGCCAGGGGCTGGAGGATGCCCAGGGCGCCGGCGTACTCGGGGCCGATGCGCTGCTGCACGGCGGCGGAGATCTTGCGCTCCAGCCAGACGTTGACCAACACCCCCACCACCGCCGCCACCAGCACGGTGAGCATGGGGAGAGGGAGCCAGAGAAGCCTGGCGGCGCCACTGCTCAGGCCCAGGCCCTGGAGGACCTCCACAAAGCTGGTCTGCAGATCGAGGCCGGTCGTCACGATTGGGGCGCTGTCCATGGACGGGGTCGGGCCCTGGCGGGATTCACGCCTGGGCGGGGCCACCTTAAGCGCTGCAGCCGGAAGGCTGGCGAATCAGGCGCTGGCGGGGCGGCTCTCCAGCGGCAGCCACTGGCGCGCGGTCGAGCCGGTGTAGATCTGCGTGGGCCGGAAGATGCGGTTGGCACCCAGCTGCTCACGCCAGTGGGCGAGCCAGCCGGCGGTGCGGGCGATGGCGAAGATCGGCGTGAACAGATCGCGGGGGATGCCGAGCTTGCGGTACACCAGGCCGGAATAGAAATCAACGTTGGGGTAGATGCCCTTGGGGCCCAAGCGGGACACCGCAGCCTGTTCCAGGCGATGGGCCACGTCGTACATCTCGTCGTAGCCGAAGCTGCGGAACAGATCTTCGGCGAGGTTCTGGAGGATCACGGCCCGCGGATCCTTCACCTTGTACTCGCGGTGTCCGAAGCCCATGATCTTCTGCTTCTCGGCGATGGCGCGATCCAGCCAGGCCTCCGCCTGGTCGGGGGAACCGATCTGCTCGAGCATGTCGAGCACGTCTTCGTTGGCGCCGCCGTGCAGGGGGCCCGCCAGGGTGCCAACCGCGGAGGCCACCACGGCGTAGGGATCGGTGAGGGTGCTGGCCGTGACGCGGGCGCTGAAGGTGCTGGCGTTGAGGCTGTGCTCGGCGTGCAGGATCAGGCAGGCATCGAAGATGCGGGCCGCCAGGGGATCGGGCACCCGCTCGGTGAGCATGTAGAGGAAGTTGGCGGCGTAGCCCAGATCGTCGCGGGGCTGGATCGGATCCTGGCCTTTGCGGATCAGCTGGAAAGCCGCCACCATCGTGGGGATCTTGGCGATCAGCCGCACGACCGCATCCACGATGTAGTCGGGATCGTTGAGGGCCCGGCGCGAATAGAAGAGGCCCAGCGAGGCGGCGCTGGCCTGCAGCGCATCCATCGGATGGCCGCTGGCCGGGAAGCACTTCATCATGTCGCGGATGCGGAAGCTCACCCGCCGGTGCATCTGCACCTCGTTCTCGAATTCGCGCAGCTGGAAGATTGTGGGCAGCTCGCCCCAGATCAGTAGATAGGCGGTTTCCAGGAAGGTGCTGTTGTTCGCCAGCTGCTCCACCGGGTAACCCCGATAGGTGAGCAGCCCCTGCTGGCCATCGATGTCGCAGATCGACGACTGGGTGGCGGGCACCCCCTCCAGGCCTGGCCGGTAGGTGGGGGTGGCCGCCACCGGGGCGTGGACGGCGGCGGGGACGGCGGCCGCCACGGCCCGGGCACCCTTCGCGGGAGGAGCTGGGGGCAGGGCGTCGCCGGAGCTGGCCGGGGGGGTGGGTTCCGCCATGGGCTGCAGGGAGCGATGGGGCGAAGCTACGCGGCAATGGGTCCCTCCGCCGTAGCCGCGGCTGCCGTGCCGGGGGAGGCCGCTTCAGCCGAGCAGCAGACGGGGGCTGAGCAGCAACCGCAGGGTGGCCTGGCCGGGGGGCGCGGCCCGCGGCAGGCGCAACACCGCCAGCCCCGCCTTGCGCAGGGCGAGGCGGCCGGGGGGGGCGCCGATCAGTTGGGCGGCGAGGGTACTGAGGTCGGGCTCGTGCCCCACCAGCACCAGGCGGGGGCGGCCGGAAGCCTCGAGGGACGCCAGCCAGGCGGGCAAGGCCGCCAGGACATTACCCCCTGGCATCAAGCTCTCAGCCAGCTCCAGGGCGGGGGCGAGGCCGGCCATAACGGCCAGTTCAGCAGTTTCGCGGGCGCGGCGCAGGGGACTGGCGATGAGGCGGTCGGCGGCGAGGCCGCGCGCCACCAGAACCCGAAGCACGGCACTGGTGCGCTCGCGACCCCGCTCGGTGAGGGCTCGGGCGGCATCGGGCACCACCCCGCCGCGCTCTTCCGCGATGCCGTGACGGAGCAGCAGCAGCTCCACAGAAGAACCCAGGGAGGGGGGCCGGGGCTCAGCCATCGCCGGCGGCTCCAAGGTCGAGGCGGGCCCGCAGCCGCAGGGCGGAGCCGTCGGGCTCCAGGGCCAGGGCCAGGCCCCGCACCGGTGGCTCCGGACCGCCGCCGGCAAGGGCGGTGAGGAGGCGCCAGGGCCGCCAGGGCCGCAGCAGCTCCCGGGCCGGGGCGGCCGAGAGCGCCCAGCGCAGCGGTGCCTGGGGTTCCTGGAGCGCCTCGAGCCGCTGAAGCAGGGCCGGGGCGGCACCGGCTCCGGCGGGGCGGGCCTCCAGCAGGGCAAGGCTGCTGCCCCACCAGGCCTGACCCGAGGCCGCGGTGCGCCAGCCCGCCAGGGAGGCCTGGAGCTGGTCGGCGCCAGCGCGGCGGCCCGGACGGCTGTCGGCGGCGCTCAGGCGGGTCCAGACCAGGGCACTGCGCTCGGCCAGGTCCAGGGGCGCGGCGATGAGCCCCTGGGCGGCCAGGGCCGCTTCCAGGTCCTGCGGCGACGGCTGGTCGGCGGGGGTGCCGAACTGCCAGCCCTGGTCGCCGAGGGCGGCCACCAGGGAGCCCCCGTCTTCGGCGGCCACCAGCGCCGGCAGGGGCCCGCTGGCCTCGGAGGGCAGAACGGCACGGCGCACCAGGGGCGCCAGGACCGGCTGGGCCAACAGGGCCGCCGGATCCTGCACCAGGGCCAGACTCTGGGGCTGGCCCACCAGACCCTCCAGCAGGGCCCGCTGGGCGGAGGCGTCGGCGGGGGTGAGGGCCAGGGGAGCGGCCAGCTCCAGGAGGCCATCGAGGGCCAGGGAACGCCCCTCCGGCCGCAGGGCGGCGAGCAGAGGGCCGGACGGGGCAACGGGCGCCAGGCCCAGCCAGTGCTCCAGGGCGGCGGGCCGGGCCAGCAACACCCCCACCCCCTCCCCAAGCCTGGAGAGACCCTGCTGGAGCCGCGGCTGGCCGGCGAGGTTGAGTTCGTCGATCTGGGAAACATCGAGGGCCTGCTCGAGCACGCCGCGGCCTGAGGCGATCAGCACCAGGTCGTCGGCCACCAGGGCGGTGGCCAGGGGCACCGGTTCGGAGCCCATGAGGGCGCCGCGGCCGCTGATCAGGCCCATGCCCCGGTACTGGCTCACCTGCAGATCGGTGCCGGCCAGGCTGCGGGTCTGCCAGAAGCGCTGGAGGAAGCGGCGGGCGCCGGCGTCATCGCGGCTGGAGAGGGCCAGCAGCCAGCCACCGCTGGGGGAGCCGGAGGCGGGGGCGCTGATCTCGGGGGAGCCGGAGGGGGGGGCGTTGATCGCGGGGACGTTGGCAGCAGTGGCGGGGCCGCCATCGAAGAGCGCCAGGGCGATGCCGGGCGCCAGCCAACTCGACAGCTCATCGCGGTAGTTGAGACCGGCGGCGGCGAAGGCCCCATCGCGCAGGCGCTCCACCGCTTCGACGGCCTGGCGACGGGCGCGGATCGGGGCGACGGCGCGGGCATAGGCCACGGGCTGCTCGCCGTCGACCCCGAGGAACAGGCTCAGGGGCGCCTGGCTGGGCACGAAGCGAGCCGCCCGGGGCAGGGTGAGGGCCTGGTGCTGCAACGCCAGCGGACTGCGCCGGACCACCAGGGCCCAGCCCCCCAGTCCGAGACCGGAGGCGAGCAGCGCGAGCGCCAGCACCACCGCCAGAAACGGGCGGCCCTTCATGCGTCCTGAGCAGGATGGATCCATCCTGACGCCCTCCCTGTCCATGGCCCACCCCACGCGCCAACCTGAGACGATCCGCCCGCAGGATCTGGCGGCGCGCCTGGCGGCGGGCGAAGCGATCCAGCTGGTGGACGTGCGGGAGGACGCGGAGCTGGAGATGGCGCGCCTGCCCCAGCCGGTGCTGCATCTGCCCCTGAGCCGCTCGGCGGAATGGATGGCCGAGCTGCCGCAGCGGCTGGAGCGGGAGCGGCCGGTGGCGGTGCTGTGCCACGCCGGGGTGCGCAGCTGGCACTTCAGCTGCTGGCTGATCGAACAGCACGATTTCCAGGACGTGTGGAACGTGCAGGGGGGGATCGACGCCTGGAGCGTGGAGGTGGACCCGAGCGTGCCGCGCTACTGACCGCACGCTCATGGAGACTCGCTTCTGCGGCGGGAGCCGCAGATCGGGCTTTTCTCCCTACGATCGCCCAGCTCTCCGCGGGTTGGCCCCTCCACTCCCTTCGCCCACCGCATCCCCCTCTCGCACTCCGCCCCCCACCTCCCCTTGACCTGCCTGCCGCGGCGACAACAGGACGTGCTGCGCGCCACCGTGCGGCACTACGTGGACACCGTGGAACCGGTGGGCAGCCAGGCCCTGGTGCGTCGCTTCGGACTGCCGGCCAGCCCGGCCACGGTGCGCTCCGCCATGGGGGCCCTGGAGCAGCGGGGCCTGCTGACCCAGCCCCACACCTCCGCCGGCCGGATCCCCAGCCAGCAGGGCTATCGGTTGTATGTCGACCAGCTGCTGCCCGCCCCCGGCGCCGCGGCCCAGCAACTGGAGCGCGAACTCTCCGGGCTGACGCTGCAGTGGTCGGCCTTCGATGACCTGCTGCTACAGCTGGCGCGGCGCCTGGCCGACCTCACCGGCCTGCTGAGCCTGATCAGCCGGCCGGTGAGGCCCCGCCCGCAGCTGCAGGCGATCCGGCTGGTGCCGAGCGGCGACCGGCTGCTGGTGTTTCTGGTGGAGGGTCCGGCGCTGACCACCAGCCTCAACCTTCGGCTGCCCGAGCGGATCCGTCCCCAGGTGCCGATCCTGGAGCGCTGGATCCATTCCCAGCTGGAGGAGGCGGGGGGCCTGCCCTGGCACCGGCTGCCGGCGGAGCTGAGGGAGGGCGGCGCGCTGTTGCACCAGGCCCTCGACAGCCACGAGCGGCAACGCAGCGGCGAGGCGGAGACGATGGTGGCGGCGGGCCTGGGCGGGCTGCTGGCCCAGCCGGAGTTCCGCAGCACCTCCCACCTGCTGCCCCTGGTGCAGCTGGTGGAGCAGCGACCACGCCAGCTGCTGGGCCCCAGCGTCGCCGAGGTGGACACCGCCGCCAGCCTGAGTGAGGCGATCTGGATCGGGCGGGAGCATCCCCTGCCCGCCCTGGGAGAATGCGCGGTGGTGCAGGCTTCGTACCGCACCGCCGATGGGGCACGGGGCGAGGTGGCCCTGATCGGCCCGATGCGCATGGCCTACGCCACGGCCCGGGCCGCGGTTCAATCGGTGGCAACAATCCTGCAGCGGCTGCTCAGCTGACGACCCCCTTCCCTCCATGACCTATTGCGTCGGATTTCTGCTGGAAGCGGGGCTGGTGTTCGCCTCCGATTCGCGCACAAACGCGGGGGTGGATTACATCTCCAGCTACAGCAAGATGCATGTCTTCCAGCCGGCACCCGATCGGCTGTTTGTGCTGCTCACCGCCGGCAACCTGGCCACCGCCCAGGCGGTGCTGAACCGCATCCGCCGCGACATCGCCGACCACCAGACTCCGGAGGGGGCGGGCAACAGCGACACGCCAACTCTTCTGACGGCACGCCACCTGTTCGAGGCGGCCGACTACGTGGGCGGGCTGAGCGTGGCCGTGCAGCAGAAGGTGGGGCCGAGCCTGCGGCAGACAGGGGCGAGCGCCGATGTAAGCTTTATCCTCGGCGGTCAGATCGCGGGCGAACCGCACGGCCTGTTCTTGATCTATCCGCAGGGCAACGCGATCAGCGCCACGAGTGACACGCCCTTCCTGCAGATCGGCGAGAGCAAATACGGCAAGCCGCCGCTGGATTACATCGGCCACCCCGGCATGAGCCTGGAGGATGCCGGCCGCCTCTGCCTGGTGTCGCAAATCATCACGCGGCGCTCCAACCTCACCGTGGGGCCGCCCTTTGAGATCGCCATGGTGCCGCGCAACGAGCTGCGGGTGAGCCGGCGCCTGAAGCTGGGCAAGGAGGCACCGGAGATCAGCCGCACGATGGAAACCTGGTCGCGCACGATGACCGACGCGATCCAGCGGTTGCCGCGCTTCGCCTGGGAGGAGGATCCGCTCTGAGGGACTAGGCCCCCGGCACACCCCCCAGCGCGCTTCCCAGCCGGTCAGCCACCGTGTTGACGTCCTTGTCGCCGCGGCCGGAGAGGTTGAGCACCAGCTCGGTGCCGGGCGGCAGCTGGGGGCAGAGGGTGTCGAGGGCGGCGAAGGCGTGGGCGGTTTCCAGGGCCGGGATGATGCCTTCGAGCTGGCTGAGGCGCTGCAGGGCATCCAGGGCGTCGTCGTCGGTGACGGCCAGGTACTCGGCGCGACCGATCTGGCGCAGGTAGCTGTGCTCGGGTCCGACGCCGGGGTAATCGAGGCCGGCGCTGATCGAGTGGGCCTCCTGCACCTGGCCCTCGTTGTCCTGCAGCAACAGGCTCATCGCCCCGTGCAGCACGCCGACGCGGCCCTCGGTGATGGTGGCGGCATGGCGGCCGCTGGCGACACCCTCCCCGGCGGCCTCCACCCCGACCAGGCGCACGCTGGTGTCCTCCACGAAGGGGTGGAACAGCCCCATGGCGTTGGAGCCGCCGCCCACGCAGGCCACCAGCACATCGGGCAGGCGCCCGAAGGCCTCCTGGCACTGCTGTTTGGTTTCCTTGCCGATGCAGGCGTGGAAATCGCGCACCAGCATCGGGTAGGGGTGGGGGCCGGCGACCGAGCCGAGGATGTAGTGGGTGCTCTCCACATTCGTCACCCAGTCGCGGATCGCTTCGCTGGTGGCGTCCTTGAGGGTGGCGGTGCCGGCGGTGACCGGCTGCACGGTGGCGCCGAGCAGGCGCATGCGGAACACATTCAGGGCCTGGCGGCGCATGTCTTCGGCGCCCATGTACACGACGCACTCCAGGCCGAAGCGGGCGCAGACGGTGGCGGTGGCCACCCCGTGCTGGCCGGCGCCGGTTTCGGCGATCACCCGCTTCTTGCCCATGCGCAGGGCCAGCAGGGCCTGGCCGAGGGCGTTGTTGATCTTGTGGGCACCGGTGTGGTTGAGGTCTTCCCGCTTGAGCCAGAGGCGCGGGCCGCCCTCCGGCCGGCGGTAGTGCTCCGTGAGCCGCTCGGCCTCATAGAGGGGTGTGGGGCGGCCCACGTAGGTGCGCAGCAGGTGGTTGAGCCGGTCGGTGAAGGCGGGATCGGCCCAGGCCTCGGCGGCGGCCGCCTCCAGCTCCGCCAGGGCCGGCATCAGGGTTTCGGGCACGTACTGGCCGCCGAAGGGCCCGAAGCGGCCGAGGGGATCGGGCCGGGCGGCGGGGGCGAGGGCGGCCGGATCGGGGCTGGCGGCAGAGCTGGCGGCGGCGGGGGAGGCGGTGCTGGTCACCGGCGGCGGCATGGAGGTGGGGCCAGCCTAGGAAGCCAGACGCCGTCCCACCCGGGCGACGTGCTTCCTGGAGCGGCGCGGGCAGCTCGTGGTGAAGGGAGAGGTCGAGGCTCCAGGGCAGCATCAGGTCATCGAGGGCAACCATCAACCGCAGGCGATCGTCGTGGCTGAGGCCTGGCGCCACCAGGGTGAGATCGATGTCGGAGCCGGGTCGGTGGCGGCCCATGGCCCGGGAGCCGTACAGCCACACCTCGCGCACGGCGGGTTCGGCACGCAGCACCGCCAGAATCCGGGCCGAGGCGTCCGGCGGCAGGCCGGGGATGGTGGCCATTGCGGGGGCTTCCGGCAGAGGAGCCGGATCAATCAGAGGAGAGGAATCAGCCATTCCCTTCCTCCGCGCCAGGCCTGACGAGACGCAGCTTGAGGGTGCGGCGCAGATCGCGGAAGCAGGGGAGGTAGCGCTGCTCCACCTGGGCGCTCACCTGTTCCGCCGTGACCCGGTTGTCGGTGTGGCTGGTGAGGTTGCGGTCCTGCACCATGCGCAACCAGCCCTCGCCATCACCGATCAGACCCACCCGGAAGGCGAGTCGGAGCGTGTCACGCGAGCCGATCAGATCGGCATTGCCCTCCGCCAGCAGCAGATCGCGCAGGCTGTTCCAGCCGAGCTCAACGCAGTACTCAAACGCCTTGATCAGCCCCAGCCACTCCCGTTCGTTCAGCGCGGGCGGCTGGAAGGAGGTTTCCAGCTGATCGAGGGCCTGGCAGAAGTTGGCGAAGCGCTGCTGCCAGCGGACGTCGGGCGACATGGCGGCCGTGCGATGGGGGCATTCTGGGCGCGGGGCCGGGAGATAGGTGCCGAAACGCCCCTACCCTCACCCCATGGCTGCCGCCTCCACCCCGCCGTTCCAGCCGCCAACGATTCCCTGGCTCCGTGTCGCCGGCTGAGGATGCGCGGCTGCTGCTGGCGATCGTGCAACACCACGGGTGCATGACCTGGCGGATCTGGCGTCGCTGGCGGAGCAGGAGATGCCGCCGCTCTTTCTTGATCTGCAGGTGTTTGCGGTGGAGGCCCGCTATGAGGAAGGGCCGGGGTAATGAACCTGTCGCAGATGTCGGTTTCGCTTTGCGCACGCTTGCCCATCCCCTGATTCTGGGGGCAGCGGCCCAGGCGAGAACGCATCCCGGTCGCCCAAGCCCGAACCGGGCCCCACGGCCGTCAGCGCGACACGGAAGCGCGCGGGGAGCCGGTGCGGCAGCTGCTGGGGTTGATCAAGGCCACCAGACGCTGGGTTTGCTCGTCGCAGATGCGGTAGTGGCGGCCATCGGAGCAGCAGCGCACCTGCGCCTCCTGGCAGGCCCAGTACTCCAGGCGGGAGCTGCCCTGGCGATGCCAGCCATCGGGGTGGAGGGCTTCGATCACGAACATGGTGGAATCGTGCAAAGGAACTGGATCTGACCCCAGTCAAGCGACGGGGGGCGAGAGGGGAAAAAAACAGCGGATGCTGTTTGGGATCACGCTCCAGCCCTTCGATGCCGCCGGTAGCCGGCGACACCAAAGGGCGGCGATTCAGCGCACGAACAGCAGCTCCTGGTAGGTGGGCAGCGGCCAGAGATCGTCGTCCACCAGGGCCTCAAGGCCATCGGCGGCGGCTCTTACTTCCCCCATCAGCGGCATCAGGGTGTCGGCACAGTGGCGCAGGTGGCCATGGCTGTCGTGGGGGGCCTGGGCGAGGGCCTCCTCCAGGGCGGTGCAGCCTTCAAGCAGGCGGTGGTTGAGGGTGGCGACGGCACCGGCGAAGCTGCGGTCGGGGGGGAGGCCCAGGTCCACCTGATCGCGCAGCGAACGGGCCAGGCGACCGAGGAACTCCATCACCACCGGATAGATCTGGGTGCGGGCAATGCGCAGCACCAGGCGGGCCTCCACCTCAATGGCCAGCACGTACTGCTCGGCGTAGACCTCAAAGCGGCTTTCCAGCTCCACCGGCGAAAGCACCCCCTGGCGCTCAAAGAGATCGCGGATGTCGGGACGCTGCAGCACGGGCAGGGCATCGGCACTGGTGCGCAGGTTTTCCAGGCCCCGCTCCTCCACCGCGACGCGGTGCCACTCACTTGAGTAGCCATCGCCGCCGAAAACCACGGCGCCGTGGTCGTCCATGGTGCGCTTGAGCACGGCGAAGGCCGCCTCCTCCAGTGGCGCGCCGGTGGCGAGCTGGTCCTCCAGCTGGTCGCTGATCCACTGCAGGGAATCGGCCAGAACCGTATTGAGGGCCACCAGCGGCCCCGCCACCGACTGGCCGGAGCCCACCGCGCGGAATTCGAAGCGATTGCCGGTGAAGGCGAACGGGGAGGTGCGGTTGCGATCACCCGGGTCGCGGTTGAGCTCGGGCAGGGTGTCGACCCCGAGCGACATCAGGGCCGTCTCCGCCGAGCCCTCCAGCCGGCCGCTGCGGATCTGCTGGAAGACATCCTCCAGCTGGCTGCCGAGATACACCGAAATGATCGCCGGCGGTGCCTCGTTGGCGCCGAGGCGGTGGTCGTTGCTGGCGGTGGCGATCACGGCGCGCAGCAGCGGCCCGAAGCGGTGCACGCCGCGGATCACGGCGGCGCAGAACAGCAGGAACTGCAGGTTCGCGTGGGGGGTTGTGCCGGGGTCGAGCAGGTTGCCCTGGGTGGCGTTGCCGATCGACCAGTTCACATGCTTGCCGCTGCCGTTGACGCCGGCGAAGGGCTTTTCGTGCAGCAGGCAGGAGAGGCCGTGGCGCTTGGCCGTGCTCTTGAGCACGGTCATGGTGAGCTGCTGGTGGTCGGTGGCCACGTTGGCGGCCTCAAAAAACGGCGCGATCTCGAACTGGCCGGGGGCCACCTCGTTGTGGCGGGTCTTGGCCGGGATGCCGAGGCGGTAGAGCTGCAGCTCCACGTCCTGCATGAAGAGCTGCACGCGCTCGGGGATGGCGCCGAAGTAGTGGTCATCGAACTGCTGCCCCTTGGCGGGGGGCGCGCCGAAGAGGGTGCGGCCGGCGAGCTGCAGATCGGGCCGCAGGGCGGTGAAACCGGCATCCACCAGGAAATATTCCTGCTCGGCGCCGCAGCTGGCGTTGACCGGCGCGATGTCCGTTTCCCCAAGCAGGCGCAGCAGGCGCTGGGCCTGGCGGTTCATGGCGGCGTTGGAGCGGAGCAGCGGCGTTTTCTTGTCGAGGGCTTCGCCGGTCCAGCTGATGAACACCGTGGGGATGCACAGGGTGACGCCATTGGCGGTGCGCATCAGCCAGGCGGGGCTGGTGACATCCCAGGCGGTGTATCCGCGGGCCTCAAAGGTGGTGCGCAGGCCGCCGTTGGGGAAGGAGGAGCCATCGGGTTCGCCCTGCACCAGCAACTTGCCGGAGAATTCGGCGATGGCCTTGCCATCGGCCTGGGGGGAGATAAAGCCGTCGTGTTTTTCGGCGGTGAGGTTGGTGAGCGGATAGAAAACGTGGGCGTAATACAGGGCGCCGCGGACCGTGGCCCAATCCTTCATCGCCTGGGCCACCACATCGGCCACCGACAGATCCAACTTGCCGCCTTCGCGGATGGAGCGCTGAATCGAGCGGTATACCTCCTTGGGCAGGGCGGAGCGCATCGCCTCGAGCCCGAACACATCGCAGGCCCAGAGCTCCTGCAGCGGCTGGTGCGGCGCCACAGGGGTGGGGGGCCGGTGCACGGTGTTCTGAATGGCCTGAAGACGGGCGGAGGAGGGCATGGCAACCGGAGGTAGTCACCCCACCCAACACAGCCGCCAACCCCTTTGGATGCCATATCCGCTACCGAACTCCGGAGCACCTCACGGAGCACCTCCCGGAGCACCACAGGGATGGCCACCCCCACCAAGCCTCTCGCCGCCCCCGCGGGAGGCCCATGACCACTCCATGACCGGATCCACCGCGAAGGCTGACGCCCCCACCCCGCCGTCGCTACAGCGGGAAGGCCCCCAGCCTGGCCCCGATGAACCCCACGCCAGCCCAGCAGCTGATCGCCATGGCCAGTGGGGCCAGGGTGAGCCAGATGATCCATGGGGCCGCCGAGCTGGGTCTGGCCGACCAGCTGGCGGCCGGGGCCCGGGAGGTGGAGGACCTGGCGGCCGCCTGCGGCGCCGATCCCGATTCCCTGGTGCGGCTGCTGCGGGGCCTGGCCAGCCTGGGGGTGTTTGAGGAAACCGCCCCACGGCGCTTCGCCCTCACCCCGATGGCGGCCCTGCTGCGCGGCGACCACCCCGGCTCCTTGCGCCAGTTCGTCCGCAGGCTCGGGGAGGAGCAACCCCAGAGCTGGGACGACCAACTGCACTGCGTGCGCAACGGCGAGAGCGCCTTCCGCCATCGCCACGGCTGCTCGGTCTTCGAGTGGTCACGCGTGCGCGCCGCTGCAGCCCCTGGTGGTGGCCGAAGGAAACGGTTCCATCAGTCGCTGTCGGTTTCGATCGGCAACAGCCAGGTGCCCACGTAAGTGCCGGCGGGATCGGCCCCGAGGCGCAGCGGGTGGTGGCCAGCTGCGATCCGGTTGCCGCTACTGCGAACGCTGCCGAGCCACGACCCGCACCCTGCCGGACCTCAGGGCGTTGCCGGCTGCGGCGCAGGCTGAGGGGGACGCCCATCCAGAATCTCCGGCAGCAATGGCCGGCAACACCGCATCCAGACCCATGGCCAAAAAGGGCGGCTGGCAGGAATTCAACCGGGAGGCGGCCATGGCACCGGGGCTGGAGAGGCCGGCGGCGGCGCCCCCGAAGGGCCAGAGGCGGGTGCGGGTGCAGCGCACCAAGACGGGCAAGGGCGGCAAGCTGGTTACGGCGATCACGGGCCTGGAGCTGCCAGAGCCGGAGGCGCGCGAACTCCTCAAGGCGCTCAAGGCTTCCTGCGGCACCGGCGGCACCCTCAAGGACGGCGTGATCGAGTTGCAGGGCGATCAGGTGACGGCGGCCCTGGCGGCCCTGGAGCGGGAGGGCTTCCGGCCGAAGCAAGCCGGGGGCTGAGGCGGGGGCCGGTGCGCGGGCGGTGCTCGGAGTTCCCCTTCAGAGCCGGAACAGCACCTCGCTGATCACCAGCAACCAGGCTTCAAGGCAGCCCGCCCCGCAAGCCAGCCGACCGCGAGGATGGCCCTACTGCCGCTGGCCGCCACCGCCGCGATGAGCGCCACCGACCTGTTGCTGCAACTGGCCCTGTTCGCTGCGGCATTGCTGGCGAACCTGCTCTCGGCCCTGGCCGGCGGCGGAGCGGGACTGGTGCAGCTGCCGGTGCTGATCCTGCTCGGGCTGAGCTTCCCGCTGGCCCTGGCCACCCACAAGCTGGCCAGCGTGGCCCTGGGGGTGGGGGCCAGCCTGCGCCATTGGCGCGAGCGCTCGCTGAACCCCAAGTTGGCCGCCTTCGTGCTGGCCACGGGGCTGCCGGGGGTGGTGCTGGGGGCGCGCACGGTGCTCTCCCTGCCCCCGAAGCTCTGCACCCTGCTGTTGGGCCTGCTGACGATCGGCCTAGGCCTCTACTCCCTGGCGCGTCCGTCGCTGGGACGGGAGGCCCGGCCAAAGCGGCTCAACGCCAGCCGCCTGCTGATCGGTGGGCTGGGGCTGTTCGCCATCGGCTTCCTCAACGGCTCGCTCACCTCCGGCACCGGCCTGTTCGTGACCCTCTGGCTGGTGGGCTGGTTCGGGCTCGACTACGGCCGGGCGGTGGCCTACACCTTGGTGCTGGTGGGCCTGTTCTGGAACGGCGCCGGCGCCTTCACCCTCGGTCGCCAGGGCCAGATCGCCTGGAGCTGGGTGCCGATGCTGCTGGCGGGCTCGACCGTGGGCGGCTACCTGGGGGCCCACCTGGCGATCGCCCGCGGCAGCCGCGTGGTGAAGCGCGCCTTCGAGGTGCTGGCGCTGCTGATGGGCAGCTCCCTGTTGTGGAAGAGCTTCTGAGGGGAAGAGAGGAGTAGGGAGGGGGACATGGGTGGCGCGGAACGGCACCGGCATCGCCAGACTGATGCCTCGCTCTGCCGATCCCGCCCGTGATTCCTGTGCCGGTGCCGCTGCTCCTGCCCGTGCCCTGTCCGCTGAGCGCCGCCCGGCTGGCGGGCTTGCGGGCCACGGTGGTGCTGCTGCTGATCCTGTTAGTGAAGAGCAAGGTGCTGCGGATCAAGATGTCGCTGCTGGGCACCGTCCTCGGACTGTTCCTCACCCTGCTGTTCCTGGCCAGCTCCGGGCTGCTGGTGCTGGGGGCGGGAGGGGCCGTGCTGTTCGCCTGGCAGCAGCGCCGCGACGCGGCGGCCTGATCGGCCCGATGGTGCCCGCCTCGTCCCTGCTGGTGCTGCTCGTCCTGCTGCTGGGGGCGGGCGCACCGCTGCTGGCCCAGCCCGCACCGGCGCCAGCCGCGATCGACTGCCGCGAGCCCCTGCGGGCCGCCCGCCAGCAGCAGCGCGATCTCGCCCAGCGGGGCCCGACGCTGGCGGTGCTGCTGCTGGGGGAGATCCACACGAGCGTGGCCGACCACGCCTGGCAGCTCGAGAGCCTGGAAACACTGAACGGAGCGGGGGTGCCGCTGCAGCTGGGGCTGGAGATGGTGCCGGCGCCACGCCAGGCGGCACTGGATCGCTTCGCCACCGGTGCCACAGACGAGAACACCTTCCTGAAGGAGGTGGGCTGGGGGGAGGTGTGGGGCCACGATCCGGCGCTGTACCTGCCGCTGCTGCGTTGGGCGCGCCAGCGGGGGGTGCCGCTGCTGGCGCTGAACGCCGAGCCGGCGCTGGTGCGGCGGGTGCGGCGGCAGGGGCTGGCGGCGGTGCCGGTGGCGGATCGGGCGGGGATCGGCGAACCGGCGCCGCTGGGGCCGGCCTACCGGGAGCGGCTGCGCCAGGCGTGGCTGGGCCACGGCGGCAGCGGCCAAGGGGGCAGCGGCACCAGCGCCGCCGAGCGGGCCGACCTGGAGCGATTCCTCGACAGCCAGGGCCTGCGGGATCGGGCGATGGCCGAACGGCTGGCGGCGGCACGCCAGGCCGATCCGCGGCGGCTGGTGGTGGCCCTGATCGGCCGCGGACACCTGGAGGGCGACGACGGCGTGCCCGCCCAGCTGCGGGCCCTGGGGATGGGTCCGAGCGCCGTGCTGCTGCGGCCGCAGACGCCGCCGGCCTGTGCACCGGCCCCGCGCGGCGCCCGGCTGGGGGCCTACCTGGAGAGCGCCGATGGGGCGGTGTGGGTGCGGCGGGTGGCGCCGGGATCGGCGGCGGCGGCGGCCGATCTGCGCCCCGGCGATCGGATCGTGGCGGTGAACGGCGAGCCGGTGCAGCGGGCGGGCCAGGTGATCCTGCGGGTGGCGAACCAGCCGCCGGGCCAGCCCCTGCGCCTCAGCGTGGAGCGCGCCGGCCGGCGTCGCACCGTGCTGGTGACGCTGCCCCCGCCACCTTCGCCCCCCAGCCCGCGGCCCAGCGGCACCCCGGGAACCGCCAACCGGGAGAATGGCGCCACTCCAGGCGAGCTCGCCCTCTCCCGCTGAGCGCGCCCTGGCCCTTCCCCCTGAGCGATCGATGACCGCCGCCAGCAGCCCTGCCACCCCGAGCTCGAGCAGCCCCGCCACCAACATCGTCTGGCACCAGGCCACGGTGAGCCGGGCCGACCGGGCCGGGCAGCGCGGCCACCGCAGCGCCATCCTCTGGTTCACAGGCCTGAGCGGCGCGGGCAAGAGCACGCTGGCGAACGCCGTGAATGCGGCCCTGTTTGAGAAGGGCCTGAGCTGCTATGTGCTCGACGGCGACAACATCCGCCACGGCCTCTGCAAAGACCTGGGCTTCTCCGACGCCGACCGGGAGGAGAACATCCGCCGCATCGGCGAGGTGGCCAAGCTGTTCCTCGATGCCGGCGTGGTGGTGCTCACCGCGTTCGTGTCGCCATTCCGCTCCGACCGGGACCGGGCCCGCGCCCTGGTGGAACCGGGCGACTTCATCGAGATCCACTGCGCCGCCGACCTGGCGGTGTGCGAAGAACGGGACACCAAGGGCCTCTACGCCAAGGCCCGCGCGGGCCAGATCCCGGAATTCACGGGCATCTCCAGCCCCTACGAAGCCCCCGAATCCCCTGAACTGCGCATCGATACCGGCAACCGCGCGCTGGAGACCTGCGTGGCGGAGGTGCTGGCCCACCTCGAGAGCGCCGGCGTGATTCTCCCGCCAAATGCACACTGAAATACCGCGCATTCTGCCCCGCCGGCCCAGATCATTAAGACATAACGCCGCCATGGCAACCTGAGCCCGAAAAACACCTAGATTCCTGCTGATAAGACCAAAATAAATGCTCCGACTCTTTCGAATCGGCATTGGAATCAGCACACTCGGCATGACAGCCTGCGGCCTTCTGGCCCTGAGCATCGGCATGAGCCGCCTGTGGAGCATCCTGCTCGATGTGATCGATGGCAAGCACTCCCTGGAGCTCGAGCTCTCGCTGATCGGCACCGTGGATCTCTTTCTGCTGGGCACCGGCATCCTGGTGATTACGGCAGGAATTGTGAACCTGATGATCCGCAGCGTACCGGTGCCCAAGAGCCTGCAATTCAGAGATCTCCATCAGCTCAAAAGCACTTTTGCCAGCTTCCTGATTCTGGCGATGGCGATCATCTACCTCGAAAGCCTGGCCTCCTTGCGCTCCCTGGAAAGCACAACATCCTCCAACCCGATCGCCCTGCTCTATGCCGGCCTGGGCTTCCTCGCCGTCACCGGCGCACTTGTGCTGTTTCAGCGCAGCAGCCATCCCAGCACGCACTGAACCCCGAGATCCGCCGCTGGCCGCCCCATCCCGATGACCACTCCGATCGCCCCCTGGCCTCAGCAACCGCAACTGGAGCCGCAGCAACCAGAGCCCTCTCCGAACGAGGCCCTGCGAGAACGGCTGACCCATGGCAGCGCGCGCCTGTGGGTACTCCTCGCCACTACGTTGGTTTGGGTGATGGATGTGAGTTTATTCAATCACATCAAAGCGCACCACATCGTCGCCAACACCTACAACGAAGCCCTGCAGCGCATTGAGCAGGCCAGCACCATCACCTTTGTGATCATGACCATAGGCCTGGCCCAGGCCCTGTTTCGCTCACGGCAAACGCAACTCTTTCGCTGGGCGCTGGCTTACCTGGTGGTTTCCATGGTGCAGGTGGTCGCCAA
>CAIVPT010000218.1 GCA_903907855.1 uncultured Synechococcaceae cyanobacterium
CGCTCCGGGTGATCCAGCGCCGGGCCTTCCGGGCAGTGGCCCGGGGGGATGGGGCTCTGCTGGAGGCGTTGGAGATGGTCGGAGCTGGGCAGGAAGCAGAAGAAGAGGCCGTGGCGTGATGGGGAAGGCACACCTGCGTGCATTCAATGGCCCGCAAGCTCCCCAAGGCCAGTCCAGTGGTGGATTACCTCGAAGACCACAACTATGCAGGCAGCGCATAGTTTTGCTGTTGTTCTTGGTCACCCCAGAAGCCAGCCCTGCGCCAGCCGATGCCAGGGGCCAGACTGCTGCAAGAACGCTGCTGAGCTGCATGCGCACCAACTCGCGGTGCGGCCTCCACCAGGGCCCTCCCAGGGCAGCCCAGATCCTCCCCTGCATGCCCGCCCGCCGCTCCAGTCCCAAGCCCCCGAAGGCCGCAGATGCCAAGGGTGACCTGGCGGCACTGGGCTTCCGGGTGGCCGATAGCGGCCCCCACACCAGTAAGACCCTGATGCTGCAGGAGCTAGAGGCACTGCTGGCGGCGATTCCTCCTGATGCTCCGGCCAAGGCGTACCGGGCCGCGATCGTGGAGGAGAACGTGCTGGGCAAGCGCACCCTCTCCACCCGCAAGGAAACCGCCACCCGGCTCACCGCTCTGCACGGCCTTGACCCGAGCAAGCCCCTGTTCCGGGTGCTGCGGCGGCTCTGGGCTGTGGATCCGGCGGCTCACCCCCAGCTGGCGCTGCTCAACGGCCTGGCCCGCGACCCGCTGCTGCTGGCCACCACAGCTCAAGTAATGGGGATGGCCCAGGGGGAGCTGCTGCAGCGCTCCGAGATGGTGGCGGCGGTCCAAGGTTTCAGCCACGACCGGCTCAGTCCCAAGGTGCTCGATGCGGTGGCCCGCAATGCCGCCAGCAGTTGGACCCAGAGCGGTCACCTCAAGGGCAGGGTCAAAAAGCTGCGGCAGCCGCTCAATCCCCACCCGGTGTCACTGGCCCTGGCGGTGTGGCTTGGCTACGCCAGCGGCAAGCGCGGCAAGGCCCTGCTCACCACCCCCTGGACGACTGCGCTCGACAGTTCCAGCTCGGGGCTACTTGAGCTGGCGCAGCAGGCCAAACGCCTGGGCTTGCTCAAGCTTTCCCACGGCGCCGGGGTGGTCTCGATCGATCCCAGTGGATTAGATCCCCTGCACGGAGGGCAGCAGTCATGAGCCGGATTGATGAACTGGCCGCGCAGTACTCAGACCACATCTCTGTGCCCTGGCAGCAAGGCCTGCCAGCCGCCAATCGGGTGGTGATGCTCGTCTACGAAAAAGAGCTGGAGCGGCACCTGCGGGCCAAGTTGCTGGAGTTTGAGCAGGCCACCAAGACGGCAGGCCACGGCTGGCTGCTAGTCGACCTCACCACCGCCTTTGCCGAATGGATGGGCGGCATGAAATACCGCGAGGAATATTTCCAGGCTCCAGATGACATCCGCCTCAAGCTGGATTCCAGCTTTCTGCGCCACGTGGCAGACCTGATCAAAGCCCGGCTCAGCGCGGCCACTGAAAACGATGTGGTGGCGCTGCTGGGTGCCGGAAGCCTGTTTGGCTTCCTGAGGCTCTCCGATGTGATCAAGGAGGTGGAGCGCGAGATCCAGGGCCGCCTGGTCGTGTTCTTCCCAGGTCAGAAAGACAGCAACAACTACCGGCTGCTCGATGCTCGAGACGGCTGGAACTACATGGCGGTGGGCATCACCCGCCATCCCACAGGAGCGGTGGCATGACCCAAAAGATTTTCCAAACCCTGCAGCGCGACCCGCGCACCAGCCCGCTGGCCAACAACGGCCAGGCACGGATAACCACGATCGACGACGACAACGCCCGCCGTGAGCTGGCTGGGGAGCTCAGCACTTTCGTGTGCGACGGCCAGTACGGCCAGGCGCTGGTGCGAATTATCAACAGCTACTTGGAGCAACAAGGGAAACCCCGTCAGAACGCCGCCTGGGTGTCGGGCTTCTTCGGGAGCGGCAAGTCACACCTTCAGAAGATGCTCGGCCACCTGTGGGCTAACACCGAGCTGAGTTCCGGCAAGCGGGCGCGGGACTTGGTGCTCGAACTACCGGATGAGGTGAAGGCTCAGTTCCGGGAACTCGACACCCTCGCCGCCAGAAGCGGCAAACCGCTGATGGCCGCCAGCGGCGCCATGCCCTCCGGCGCCAAAGACGCCGTGCGCAAGACCGTGCTGGCGATCCTGCTCAAGGCTGTGGGCATGCCCGAGAAGGTGCCCCAGGCGCGCTTCTGCTTCTGGCTGCGGGAGAAGGGCTACCTCGATGCGGTGCGCTCCGCCGTGGAAGCAGAAGGCAGCCGCTGGCTGGATGAGCTCGACGAGCTCTACGTGAGCCCGCTGATCGCTGGCGCCGTGCTGGAGCAAGACCCGGACTATGCCGCCGGCAACCGCGAGGCGCGGGATGTGATCCGCCAGCAATACCCCAACAGCGACAGCGACATCACCACCGCCGAGTTCGTGCAGCTGGCCCGCAAGGCCCTGGCGCCCGATGGCGGCGAGCTACCCCACACAATGCTGGTGCTCGATGAGGTGCAGCAATACATCGGTGACTCCAACGACCGGGCCACCGACTTTGTGGAAGTAGCCGAGGCATTGCAGACCGAGCTCGACAGCCGGGTGATGTTGGTGGCTTCCGGCCAGTCGGCGCTGTCGTCAGAAACCCCACAGCTGCAGAAGCTCAAAGACCGCTTCCGGGTCACGGTGGAGCTCTCGGATAACGACGTGGAAAGGGTGATCCGCAAGGTGATCCTCCAAAAACGTGCCGATACCCAGGCCGCGGTGCAACAGGTGCTGGAGGCCAATGCCGGCGAAGTTTCCAAGCAGCTGGAAGGCAGCCTGATCAAGGAGCGATCAGAAGACCGCCAGGTGGCGGTAGCCGATTACCCGCTGCTGCCAACGCGCCGGCGCTTCTGGGAGGAGTGTTTCCGCAGCGTTGATGTGGCTGGTACCAACAGCCAGCTGCGCTCCCAGCTGCGGATCATCTTTGACGCGGTCAAAGACATAGCAGAAGAAGACCTGGGCAGGGTGATCACCGGCGATGTGTTGTTCCGGGCAATGGGGCCCGACCTTGTGAACTCGGGGGTGCTGCTCAACGAGCTCAACAACCGCATCGCCGGACTAGATGACGGCAGCGAAGAGGGCAAGCTCAAGCAAAGCCTCTGTGGACTGTCATTCCTGATCAACCGCTTGCCGCGCGAGCAGGGCGCTGACAAGGGAATCCGGGCCACATCCCGCACCTTGGCCGACCTAATGGTGCCGGATCTGCGCAAGGACAGCGGCCCCCTGCGTAATCAAATCGCCGGCTTGCTGGAGGCGATGGCAGAAGACGGCACCTTGATGAAGGTGGGCGATCAGCCGGGTCTGGAGGAATACCGCCTGCAGACCACAGAAGGTGCCCAGTGGCAGCGGTTGTTTGAGGAGAAGCGCCAGGCGGTTCGCAACGACACTGCCGAAATCACCAACGAGCGTGAGAAGCGCCTCAGCACTGAGCTCCAGAAGGAACTCAAGGCGGTTCGCTTGCTGCAGGGACAAGCCAAGATCCAGCGGTCGATGGTGCACTGGCCTAACCCCGAGCCGCCGGCACCCTCGAACGAGCAGGTGGTGGTGTGGATTCGCGATGGCTGGGGCTGCAGTGATAAGGAGGTGCGCGATGCCGCCCGCGAGGCCGGTGCCGACGATCCGGTGCTGCATGTGTTCCTGCCGCGCCGCAACGCGGAAGAGCTGCAAAGCCGGATCATTGATGCCACGGCAGCTCGCCGGGTGCTCGATCACTACGGCACCCCCTCCACGCCAGAAGGCAAGGAAGCAAGGCAGGCGATGCAGAGCCGCCAGAGCCGCGCAGAAGACGAC
>CAIVPT010000219.1 GCA_903907855.1 uncultured Synechococcaceae cyanobacterium
AGGCAAAACCTTCGGTCTTGGCAATCACCACCACGGCACTGGCATCGGCGGCGGAATCCACCTGGCTCTTGAGGGCAGGTGTCGCGTCCACCTTGGCGAAAAACGCTTTCAGCTGGGCTTTGGACATGGATTTTTTTCTTACGCTGAGACTCTAGGGAGATTTTGAGCGGCAGCGGGGGTGGCGGCCACGGCCCAGGTCCTTGCTTGAATAGATTTCGATCAAAATTGCCTGGATCCATGGTTTCATCAGTCCATCCAGCTCAAAGCCGATGGACCTGACCCAGCGGGCGATCAGCTTTCGCAGTTTTCACAGGGCAGCGCTCAGCTGGATTTTGAGCAACGGCTGGCCCCATTCGGTGGTGATCGCCATGGGCAGTCAGCAGCGCCTGCTGCTGATGGGCCAGTTGCTCGTATCACCGCAACGGATGCGGGCGGTTGTGACCACCGAAACCGAGGCCCTCGCCAGCGTGGCGTTGCATCGGCCGGATCTGCTGCTCTGCTCCGACTGGCTGGCGAGCGGCAGCATTGTGTCGTGCGTTCAGGGCGCTCGCCAGGAGGTGCCGGGGATGCGGGTGTGCATGATCCTGAGCCAGAGTGAGCAGCCGCAGGAGTTATGGGCAATCGAGCCCCTCCTGGATGCGATGGTTCTGGAGAGTGACTTCGGCAGTGAAGAAGCCCCTCTGATGACGGCTTTCCGGGAATTGAACCGGGGCCGGCGGTACCGCAGCTCGTCACTGCGGAGCGCGAAAGGGCGGGATCCCTCGCCGGCCCCTGCCCTACCGGCAGGGGTGCAGCTCAGCCCTCGCGAAACGGACGTGTTGGCGTTGATCGCCAGGGGTCTCCGAGACCGGCAGATCGCCGAGGCCCTGGGCGTGAGCCACGAAACCGCTCGCACCTATGTCAAGGCGGTGCGCCGCAAGCTGGGCGGCCCCACCCGGTCGGCGGCCGCGGCGAGCCGGTGGGGGCGCTGATGGATGGCAAAGAATGGCCACCTTTTCCTCCCAAGGGGATCTGAATGGATCTGAGAGAGGAGGTTGTTGGCCTGCGCCGTCAATTCAAGAACACCTTCAACTGGATCCTTCAATCGGGTGGCACGAGAAGCGTTGTCATCGCCATGGGCGACCGCTTTCCTCTGATTCTGCTGTCCCAGGTGCTGGTGGGGCCGATGACGCTGCGGGCGGCCGTGACCACCGAAGCTGAGGGCCTCGCCAGCGGGGGATTGCATCGCCCCGATCTGTTGATCTGCTCCGACTGGTTGGAGAGTGGCAGCATCGTGTCGTTCGTTCAGGGGGCCCGCGAGGAGGTGCCGGGGATGGGGGTGTTGATGCTCCTCAGCCACCAGGATCGGGGGCTGCGGCCGGCGGATCTGCGGACCCTCGATCCGCTGGTCGATGCGATGGTGCTGGAGGACGACCTGAGTGCCGATGAAGCGCCCCTGGGGGCGGCCTTCATCGCCCTGGCCCTGGGCCAGCGGTACCGTAGCCCCTCCCTGCGGGCGCGGGAGTGGCCGCCGTCTGCCGCGCGGGAAGCTCAGGGTGCGCGGCTCTCGCCCCGGGAGGAGGAAGTGCTGGCCCTGCTGGTGCGGGGCCTCAAGGACC
>CAIVPT010000220.1 GCA_903907855.1 uncultured Synechococcaceae cyanobacterium
CCGTCTCCGCCGAAATTGGCGATGATGGCTACATGCGTGGAATGTTTCTCTATGCACCTTTTTCCACCATTACCGTCTACGGTGACCCCACAGTCGATAGCGGCTGGGACAAAGAAGATCTCGACCAGGGCAGACCGCAAATCGCGGCTGCCGTGTGGGCCCACCGGTTGCGCTTCGTGAATCGCACCACGGAACTGTACGTACCGGGCGTGAATGCCGAGTTCTTCGGCATGGAAACATCAAGTGATGATCGCTACACACCCAAATTTACGTTTGACTACGTTGCCCGCGGCACTACCGGTCGATCTCTCTTTCAGATTCCCAGTACCGAATCCAAGTAGCGGATAACGAGATCATCATGCGTCGCCATTTGCCACCCACCTCACGCTGGCTCTCCCATCACAGGCCGCGTGCCGCTGATCCTCGCGATGGCGAAGCCGGTTTCTCCTTGGTGGAGATTCTGGTGGGAGTGGTGATCCTGGCCAGTGCGCTCGGAATGGCTGGGGCGATGAACGGAGTGGCCACCCGTGGCCTGAGCAGCAGCACCCTCCTCAACGACCGCAATGCCGCGGTAGACGCCGACATCGCCATGGTTCGCTCCATGGCCGAGCGGTATACGTGGTGTTCCGGTGCGCCAAGTCTCGAAGCGAGCGACACACCCACCTGCCTTGGCAGTTCACCTTCGGACGAAAGCTATTTCAGCCCGGCTGTCTCGCCAGAGGATGCCCGTGTTTTCGAAGACGCTGGCAATGGCAGCAAAGCCAATTTCGAACAGGCATGCCAGGATGGCACCCTCAGCAATGGTCTGATCCAAAGGATCAACGATCGCCCTACCCCCGTGGGCATTACCCGTAACGCATCCGGCATCAATAGCGGCGGGAGAACCCACCGCATCCAGATCGTCTATCAAACAGCCCGCAATGACGCCAATCCGGTGGTGCGCAGCGTGGTGATCACCCCCCCCGTGGCCTCCTTCTGCCCATGAGCGCTCTGCTTCCCCACGGCCGCTTGCTGGCACGCCGGGGCAGGTCCCGGGGATTCACCCTGGCCGAAACGTTGGTTGTCGTGGTGGTTTTGGCCGCCATCACCGGCGTGCTATTTCAAACCACCGGCCAGAGCCTGAAGCGCGAGGAGCTCAACAGCGTCACCGTGGCGCTCTACGGCTGGCTGGAGGGCGTGCAACGCAAGGCGATGGGCGTAGACCCCACGCGAAGGGAAGCAGATCCCCAGCAATTCCCCACCTGCACGGTCACCTTCAACAGCGGGGCCCTCAGGCCTGGATCGGTGCTGGCCGAAACCCCTGCATCCTGCGCTCCAACCACAGTTCAGCTGAACGGCAATGCTGTGTTTGTGCTGCCAAACACTAATCCTAGATCTAATTTCATTGTGCAAACGTTCAACGGCAACGCAATCACCTTCTCGCCCCGGGGTACCGTCACCTTCGAAGGTGGTGACGCCCCACAGAATCCGCCCCTGCCCCTAACGGTGGAGATCAGCCGCGAGGGCGGCTCCCTGGCCCGTTGCCTTCGCGTAGAACCGCTGCTGGGCTTCCTGGCGATCGGTTCCCTGAACAACCAAAAACCCAGCGACGCCCAGGACTGCCCCGAAAACAGTTTTGACGGCGCTTTCTGAGCCTGGCTCGATGACCTCCAAACGCCTCCTTGCCACCGCCCTCAAGCTCGCCTCCCGGCGTCGCAGCTCAGCGGCCGGGATATCGCTGACCGAACTTCTCCTGTACTTGACGCTCGGAGCCGTGATGGCCGCCACCGCCGCCACCACCGTGATCACCAACGTCCGTACGACCTCCAACCTCGAGCTGCGCCAGAGGGCGGTGGATGACTTTGGCCGTCTGAATCTTTTTCTGCAGTCGGAAGTATCCGAAGGTGAGTGGATCGAATACAAAAATATCAACCTACCAAATGATTGCGGCGAAGGGCAGCCCTTATTCACCATCGTTCTGTCCAACCCCCTCAATCCAGCAGAGCCGCCCGCTGAGCGCGTGCAGGAGCCCATGCCACGCATCTACTACTTCACGCGCAACGGCGGGGCCGACCTCTGGCGCTGTGGTCCATCCTTCGCAGATTCAGGGGAGCTGTTGGTCGCCGCCGATGAAAAGTTGTTGGACATCACAACGGCCCGGGTGAACGCCGATACCCGCGTCAGCCTCGTCAACACCGACGACGACCGCTTGCTCCAATACACCCTGGAGCTCCGCAGCCGCGCCGGCACGGCCACCCTGCAACGCGGCAGCACCGACGCGCCGCTGGTGGCCCGCACCGGCGTGCGCGCCATCGAGTGATCCCCGAATCCGGCCCGGGAAATCCCCCTTTAGGGCCCTTTCTCTGATTCCCCTTCCTGCCGGTCCAGGGCACTCGGCAGGCCCGCCAGCCGCACCTCGGTGACCACCCGCTGCTGCCCGCCCCCCGGCAGGGCCAGCTGTTGCTCCAGCCGCAGGCGCAGCAGCTCCCCCCCCTCCGGGGCCGCCGTGAACCCGTTGGGGCTGAGACCATCCAGCAACACCCGGTTCTGGGGGTCGCCCGCGCCAGGGTCACCGTAGAGACCGAAGGCGGGGCCACAGCGCAGCAGCACCCGGCCCCGCCAGATCGGAGAGGGCGCCGGACCGATCGCATAGGTGATCGCCCCGGCGTCGGTATGCAGGTGCAGCACCGGTCGCCGGCCCGCCATCGGGCAGCCATCCCGCGGCTCCTCCGGCGAGCCAGCCAGGCGGATCGCACGGCGCAGATCGCTCCGGATCAGCTCCAGACTCCGGCGGTGCCCGATCCGCTCCCGCGCCATCCGTGCCAGCCGGGCGCCCTGATCCCCATCCGCCAGCACCAGGCGCAACACCACCCCCCAGAGCAGCAGGCCCAGGGAGCCCGCCACCAGCAGCTCCAGCAAGCTGAACCCCAGCGGTCCTCCCCGCCGCGGCCGGCGCCGGCAGGCGCTCAGAGGCTGGAATCGGGTCGGCATTGCGCCTCCTGCCAGCGACCGACCCGCACCACCCCCAACGGCAGGGACACCACCACGCAACGCACCAGCGGCGTGCCCTCCGCCCCCAGCCGCACCGTGCCCCCATCCAGCACCAGGCCGTTGCTGGTGAACCGCACCTCCTCGGGCAGGTTGTGCACCACACGGATCGAATCGGCCGCAGCGTCCTCCACCAGCGCCAGCCCCGCCTCCAGGCAGCTGGGCAGCTCGCCGCCGCTCGACCCTTCCCAGCCCTCCGCCGTCAGCCGCAACCCACAGGGTTGGCCGCTGCGCTGGGCGGCGGCCCGGCCCCTCTCCAGGCCGAGCGCCACCCGCCGACTGGCGTTCTCCACCCGCTGGCGGGCCAGGGAACCGCCCGCCCAGCGCAGGCCGGGCAGGGCCAGCAGCCCCAGCAGAGCCACCGCCACCAGCAGCTCCGCGATCGATAACCCTCGGCAACGCTCCCTCATGGCACCTCCGGAGAGGGCAAGGGCGAGAGCGGCAGCTCCGGCGAGGGCGGCTCAATCCCTCCGCACAACCCGAACGCGGCCGGGCTCCACAGGCGAACCCGCGCCGGCTCCGCCAGGTCGTTCGCAGCCACCTCCACCTGCACCAAACCGTCCTCGGTTGTCGTCACCTGACGGCGCAGGCCCGCCGGCAGCGGATGGGCCGCCAAGGCAATCCCCAGGGCATGCCCCCGATCACCGCAATCGGCTATGGGCGCCATCGCCTCGCCGTGGCGTCGCAGACGAACCTCGCTGGCCATCAGCTCAGCCTCCACCTGCTCCCGCCACTCCTGACGCTTCTCCTCCGCCACCGCCACGCTGGCGCTGACGCCCCAAACCTGAAGGGAGCCGGCCATCGAGGCCAGAAACAGGCAGGCAGCCACCATCGTCTCCCCGATCGTCATGGCCGCACGCCCCGCAGACCGAGTTCCCGCAGGGCCAGCACCCGCGGGGGATCCCCTTCCACGTCCAGCGCAAACGCCGCCCGCCAGGGGGGATGGCCGGAACCGCTCCGCCGGCTCAGCTCCAGAACGATCCGCTCGCTCCCCCCCGCCCGGCCTTCGCCGGCCAGCGCGCCGGGAGCGGCGGCGGCCGGCTCCCAGGCCTCCAGCCGATAGGCCAGGGCAGGCACCTCGCCCTGCCGCAACCACTCCTGGGCTGCGGCATCGGCGCAGGCGCTGCCCGGACCGGACCAGGCGGCAAGGGGCAACGTGAGCAGGCAGGAATGGTGCGCCACCAGGCGGCCCACCAGCTGATGGGCCGCGGAGGCCAGAGCGTCCTCCAGGCGCCGCTGGCCGAGGGCGGAGGCATGGCGCAGCCGCGACTGATGCAAAGCGCTCTGGGCCGCCAGGGAGCCCAGCAGCAGAATCAATCCGCCGACCAACGCCAAGGGGAGGGCATACCCCCCCTGCCTCTGGCGATCACGGGGGTAAGGCAAACAACGGGGACGGGCGGCAGGGGGCAGAACGGGTGGGGCCACGACCGGCGCAGCATCGGCGCACTAAGCATTCCCATCGCCGGACAGCAGCGCGGGCGCGAAACAGGGAGAATGCCGCCAGTTCTTTCGCGGCCCCTCCCTCCGATGAGCCGATCTTCCTCCCGCGATGAGCGGGCCCATGTCGACGCCATCGTCCAGCAGCACCAGCTCCACTACTCCCTGGTGCAGCTGCGGCTGGTGGGCATCCTGCTGCTGCTGCTGATCGCCAGCCGCTGCCTGGAGGCGGTGATCACCCTGCAGGCCCCGCCGATCCAGAAGCTCTCCGCCCTCACCGGCCTGAGCAACTGGCTGCCGCTCCTCCCGCTGGGCATCAGCCTCTACCTGCTCGGGGGCGGCCGCCAGCGGCGGCGCCAGGAGTTCATCCCCACCGAGGCCCTGCATCGCAGCCTGCTGCCGCTGGCCCTGGCCTGCCTGCTGCTACTCCCCTGGTTCACCCTCCAGGACGTGGTGTCCTTGAACCGGGAACGGCGGGTGGCCGTGGCGCAGGAACAGAACCTCCTGATCAGCAACAGCGAGTGGAGCCTGCTGGCCGAACGGGCCGCAAGTGCGGAGCAGATCCGCACGCTGGCACGCCGGGCCGACATCAAAGTGCCGATCCCGGGCGGAGAACCTGTGGAGCTGAGCCGTTGGCGCTTTGACCGTGCCCTCGAGATCAGCGTGCAGGAGAAACGCAAGATCACACCGGTTCTGAATCTCTCCCCCTGGGAGCAGCAGATGCTCAGCCTGCCGCGCACCGCCGCCACGGTGGCCCTGCAGGTGATTACCGGCATCGGCCTGCTCCTCCTGAATCGCCAGGGCAGCCGGGAAATGCACCGCCACGGGCTCAGCGTCGGGATGTTTTTCCGCGCCGATCCCGTGCGAGAGCGGCAATACATCTTCTGATTGCGGGTCCGCCCATTCGCTACTGATTGAGGCGGAGTACGGCCATGAAGGCCTCCTGGGGCACATCCACCTTGCCCATGGCCTTCATACGCTTCTTGCCCTTTGCCTGCTTCTGCAGCAGTTTTTTCTTGCGGGAAATATCACCGCCATAGCACTTGGCGAGCACATCCTTGCGCATCGCACTGATGCTTTCGCTGGCGATCACCCGGCTACCGATCGCGGCCTGGATTGGAATCTTAAACTGCTGGCGGGGAATCAGCTCCTTGAGCTTCTCCACCAGCCCCTTGCCTACGTTATAGGCTTTATCGCGGTGCACAATGGTAGTGAGGGGATCGGCGCGCTCGGCATTGATGAGCACATCCAGGCGCACCAGCTCATTGCGGCGATAGCCAATCAAATGGTATTCCATCGAGGCATAGCCCTTGGTGCGGCTCTTGAGTTGATCAAAGAAATCGGTCACCACCTCGGCCAAGGGCATCTCGTAGTGCAGCGTTACCCGATCGGTGGTGATGTATTTCATATCAACATACTCACCCCGCCGCTCCTGGCACAACTCCATCAGGGCGCCGTTGTACACATTGGGGGTATAGATCTCCAACTTCACATAGGGCTCCTCAATCGACTCGCGCTTCTGCGGATCCGGCAGGACGGCGGGGTTGTCGATCATCTGCACGCCGCCATCCAGCATGTTCACGCGGTACACCACCGAGGGGGCCGTCACGATCAGGTCGAGGTCGTACTCACGCTCCAGCCGCTCCTGCACGATCTCCATGTGCAGAAGGCCCAGGAAGCCGCAACGGAAGCCGAAGCCCATGGCGCTGCTGGTTTCCGGTTCGTACTGCAGGGCCGCGTCGGAGAGGCGCAGCTTGTCGAGGGCATCGCGCAGATCGGGGTATTGATCGGCGTCGGTGGGGAAGAGGCCGCAGAACACCATCGGCTTGGCCTCGGTGTACCCGGGCAGGGGCTCGCTGGCGGGGGCGGCGGCCAGGGTGATCGTGTCGCCAACGCGGGCATCAGCGACCGCCTTGATCGAGGCCGCCATATACCCCACCTCCCCAGCATGGAGACTGTCCACCTGGCGCTGGTCCGGGGCCATCACCCCCACCTCATCGAGTTCGTAGGTCTTGCCGCTGGCCATCAGCAGCACCTTGTCGCGCCGGGAGATGGTGCCACTGATGACCCGGAAATACACGATCACCCCCCGATAGGGGTCGTAATAGGAGTCGAAAATCAGGGCCCGCAACGGCTCCTCCTGCCGGTCGGCCGGCGGCGGCACCCGATCCACCACCGCCTGAAGAATCGCGGGAACCCCCAGGCCGGTCTTGGCGGAGCAGGCGATGGCGAGGTTGGTGTCAAGGCCGATGATCGCCTCGATCTCCTCGCATACCCGCTCAGGATCGGCCCCGGGCAGATCGATCTTGTTGAGAACGGGGATGATCTCCAGATCATTCTCCAGCGCCAGATACACGTTGGCCAGGGTCTGGGCCTCCACGCCCTGGCTGGCATCCACCACCAGCAGGGCCCCCTCGCAGGCCTGCAGGGAGCGGCTCACCTCATAGGAAAAATCAACGTGGCCGGGGGTGTCGATCAGGTTGAGGATGTAGCGCTGGCCATCGGCGGCGGTGTACTCCATCCGCGCCGCCTGCAGCTTGATGGTGATGCCCCGCTCCCTCTCCAGCTCCATGTTGTCGAGAAACTGGGCCTGCATGTCCCGGGCGGCCACGGTTCCCGTCTCCTGCAACAGCCGGTCGGCCAGGGTGGATTTGCCGTGGTCGATGTGGGCAATGATGCAGAAGTTGCGGATGCGGGCGGCGGGAACGTCGGTCATGGGCGGGGCAGGGGCGCGGTCCCGCGGATGGGGTGCCGGATGGCCGTGATCCTAGGCAGGGGAGCGGGAAACCCCGCCACACCCGGGGGATTACCCAGGCCGCCAGCGGCCCACGATCCCTAAGCTCCCGGTATGCACGATCCCGCGGTCCCACCGCGCCGAAGCCATGACCCTCGCAACCCCCACCGATCCCAGCGCCCTCACCGTCGAAAACGTCGAGCGGGTGCTCGATGAGCTGCGCCCCTATCTGATGGCGGATGGCGGCAACGTCGAGATCGTCGAGATCGACGGCCCGGTGGTGAAGGTGCGGCTGCAGGGCGCCTGCGGCTCCTGCCCCAGCAGCACCATGACCCTCAAGATGGGCATCGAGCGCAAGCTGCGCGAATCGATCCCCGAGGTCAGCGAAGTGGTGCAGGTTCTCTGACGGGGCCGGCGATCCGGCCAGAACCCGCCAACGCCCCCGACTCGTAGGCTGCGGCCACCCGCTTCTCGCCTCCCGTGCTCGACCAGCGCCTGCTGCGCGAAGACCCCGAACGGGTCGGCCGTGAGCTGGCCCGCCGCGGCCTCACCCCCGACATCGCCAGCCTGCAGGAGCTGGCCCAGCGCGAGAAGGAGTGCGAGGCCCGCCGCAGCGAGCTGCAGGCCGAAGGCAACCGCATCGGCCGCGAGGTGGGTCAGCGCATCCGCGAAGGCTCCCGCCCCGACGACCCGGCGATCGAGGAGCTGCGCGGGCAGGGCAATGCCATCAAGCGGCAGGTAGCGGAGCTGGAACAGCAGGAGAAGGGCCTCGAAGCCCAGCTGCGCAACCAGCTGCTCGGCCTCCCCAACCTGCCCTCACCCCTCACCCCCGAGGGCCGCAGCGAAGCCGAAAACGTGGAGGTGAAGCGCTGGGGCTCCCCCCGGCCCGCCGGCGACGACCTTGAGGAGCACTGGCAGATCGCCGAGCGGCTCGGCCTGATGGAGAGCGAACGCTCGGTGCGCATCGCCCAGAGCCGCTTCATCACCTTGATCGGAGCCGGCGCCCGCCTGGAGCGCGCCCTGATCGCCTTCATGCTCGATCGCCATGGCGCCCGCGGCTACCAGGAAATGCAGCCGCCGATCCTGGTGAACACCGCCAGCCTCACCGGCTCGGGCCAGCTGCCCAAATTCGCCGAGGAGAGCTTCCGCTGCGCCGACGACGACCTCTGGCTCACCCCCACCGCCGAGGTTCCCCTCACCTCCTTCCACCGCGATGAGGTGATCCCCGCCGACCAGCTGCCGCTGCGCTACGTCGCCCACACCCCCTGCTTCCGCCGCGAGGCCGGCTCCTATGGCCGCGACACCCGCGGCCTGATCCGCCTGCACCAGTTCAACAAGGTGGAGCTCTACTGGTTCACCCAGGCGGAAGATTCCGACACCGCCCACGAGCAGCTCACCCGCGACGCCGAAGCGATCCTCGAGGCCCTGGAGCTGCCCTATCGCCGCATCGAGCTCTGCAGCGGCGACCTGGGCTTCTCCGCCGCCCGCACCTTCGATCTGGAGGTGTGGCTGCCCGGGGCCGGCGCCTATCGGGAGATTTCGAGCTGCAGCACCTGCGGCGACTTCCAGGCCAGGCGGGCAAACATCCGCACCCGGCTCGAGAAGGGCACCGCCCTGGTGCACACCCTCAACGGCAGCGGCCTGGCGATCGGCCGCACCATGGCCGCCCTGCTGGAGAACGGCCAGCAAAGCGACGGCAGCGTGCGGCTCCCCGCCGCCCTGGTGCCCTACTTCGGCGCCGACACGCTCGCCCCCAGCTGAAGCGCCCGGCGCACCAGCGCATCGCTCACCTCCGGCAGCGGCGCCCCGGCGCGCACGATGCCCAGCTCCTGCTGCACCTGCTGCAGCGCCGCCATCCCGGCGGCCACGCTGCCCCCAGGGGCCAGCATGTCCTGCTGATGCGCGAGCGGAAAAATACCCAGCGATTCCTGAGCGCGCTGGATGGCACTTTCGCTTACCCCCTGCAGGGCCGCCAGGGCGCTGAGGGCCTCCGCAGGTTGCTGCCGCGCCCAACCGTGGGTCCACTGCCAGGCGAGCAGCAGGCGGGCGAGCTCCTCGCGGCGGCTGGCCAATACGTGGGGATCCACCGCCAGCACATCGAGGATCTGGCCGGGAAGGGCGCGGCTGTCGAAGGCCACCCGGGCGATGCCGAGCCGCAGCACCAGATCGCTGAACGGGGGGTAGGTGGCGGCGGCTTCAATGCGGCCGTTGTTGAGGGCCGAAGCCATCTCCTCAGGGGCCGTCGGCACCAGGCGCACATCGGCGATGTCGAGATCGACGCTGGCGAGGGCGCGGCTGATGAGGAAGGGGCCGAGGCTGGAGGGGGCCACCCCCACCCGCCGCCCCTGCAGACCGCGCAGATCGCCGATGGAGCGGTGCACGATCAGCTGGTCGCCGCCGCGCGACTCATCGAGCACCAGCACCACCACGGGGCAGCGCTCCGGCAGGCGGCTGCAGATGTCGACCACCTCCACGGTGGTGAGCGGCGCCAGGGCCACCTTCCCCTGGAGCCAGGCCTGCACGATCTCCTGGGGATTGCGATAAGGCACGGGGGTCAGGGCCATGCCGGCCGCCCGATCGAAGCCCCGCTGGTGGGCCAACTGGAGGTAGGAGGTGCCCAGCCAGGGGGCCACGGGCACCGTCAGGGGGGTACCGCCCTGGGGTCCGGAAGCGTCGAGGCAGCCCGCCAGGGCAACGGCCACCAGCGCCACCAGGCTGGCTCTGGCCGCACGCCAGGGGTTTCGGCTCGGCGGGGGAGGGCCGGTCATGTCCCTGATCCGCTGAATGGCGCCGAGGTTAGTGGGGCCTGGGCCATCCCATGGACCAACGCCATTCCCGCCACAATGGATCCACTGTGATGGTTGGTCCGCATGGGGGTTCTCACCGCCCTGGCGATCCTGGCGCTGTTGATCGTGGTCCATGAGGCCGGCCACTTCCTGGCGGCCACCTGGCAGGGGATCCGGGTGAGCGGCTTCTCGGTGGGGTTCGGGCCGGCGCTGCTGGCGCGGCAGCGTCGGGGCGTCACCTATGCCCTGCGGGCTATCCCCCTGGGCGGCTATGTGTCGTTCCCCGACGACGAGGAGGACAGCGGCGTGCCCTCCGACGATCCCGATCTGCTGCGCAACCGGCCCTTGCCCCAGCGGGCCCTGGTGATCGCCGCTGGCGTGCTCGCCAATCTGTTGCTGGCCTATCTGGTGCTTCTGGGCCAGAGCGTGGTGCTGGGGATCCCCGATGGCTTCTCCGCCCGCGCCGGCGTGCTGGTGAGCGGGGTGCAGGGGGGCCAGGCCGCCGCCGTGGCCGGCCTGCAACCGGGCGATCGCATCCTGGCGGTGGATGGGGAGCGATTGGGCGGCGGCCAGCCGGCGGTGGGGGCCCTGGTGGAGCGCATCCGCAGCGCCCCCGGGCAAACCCTGGGCCTGCAGGCGGAGCGCAGCGGCCGCCCCGTGACCCTCACCCTCACCCCGGCCGAGCTGGGGGGCATCGGTCGCATCGGCGCCCAGCTCCAACCCGACGGGCTGGAAACCTATCGGGCCCCGCGCGGCCCGCTCGAACCCTTCCGGCAGGCCACCCACGACTTCACCGCCCTCACCCGGCGCACCGTCGAGGGCTTCGGCACCCTGGTCACCCACTTCGGCGAGACCGCCTCCCAGGTGTCCGGTCCGGTGAAGATCGTGGAGATGGGCGCCTCCCTGGCCCGCCAGGGGGGCAGCGGCCTGTTCCTGTTCACCGCGCTGATCTCGATCAACCTGGCGGTGCTCAACGCCCTGCCGCTGCCGATGCTCGACGGCGGCCAGTTCGCTCTGCTGCTGATCGAGGGCCTGCGGGGTCGGCCCCTGCCGGAGCGCTTCCAGGCGGCTTTTCAGCAGTCGGGTTTCGTGTTCCTGCTGGGCCTCAGCCTGATGCTGATCGTCAAGGACACCAGCCAGCTGCAGGCCGTGCAGCAGTGGCTGGGGCGCTGAGCCTGAAGCGGGCCGATCAACCGGTACAGTGGCGAGCTGTCACCTTTGCAGCAGCAGCGGCCGCATGGCGAAGAAGTCGATGATCGCGCGCGATGTGAAGCGCAAAAAAACCGTGGAGCGGTTCGCCGCCAAGCGCAGCGCCCTCCAGGCAGCCTTTGATGCCGCCGCCGATCCGATGGAGCGGCTGGAGATCCATCGCAAGATCCAGGGCCTTCCCCGCAACAGCGCCCGGGTGCGGGTCCGCAACCGCTGCTGGGCCACCGGCAAACCCCGGGGCGTATATCGCGATTTCGGCCTCTGCCGCAACCAGCTGCGGGAGCGTGCCCACAAGGGCGAACTGCCCGGCGTGGTCAAGTCGAGCTGGTAAGCGCAGGCGGCAGGGATCACGGCGTTGGTTCCCTCCTCCCTCCCCGATCCTGAACGGCCCTCCGCCCTCTGGCCCACGGCCTGGTGGAGGGCCGTTTATGCGCAGGGATGGTTTCCGATGGCCGACCCGGACAGCGGCGCACTCGGCCTCCACCGCAGCCTGAGGCGGGGGGTGCTGCCCCTCGATCACCGCTTCCACCTGCCCCGCAGCCTGCGGCGGGTGAGGCGCCAGGAGGATTGGCAGCAGAGCTGGCGGCTCGCTCTCAACCACCATTTCGAGGCGGTGCTCGACGACTGCGCGGCCCGCCCCGCCACCTGGATCAGCCCGGAGCTCAAGCAGATCTACCGCCAGCTCCACGCGGATGGCCTGGTGCACAGCGTGGAGGTGCACGACGGGGAGGGACTGGCGGCCGGGATGCTGGCCATCGCAATTGGCGCCTGCTGGATCGGCGAATCCATGGCCCACCGCCGCCCGCAGGCGGGCAACGTTCTGCTAGTCACGTTGGTGGAGGCGCTGCAGAGCGGCGGCTTCCTGCTGTTCGATGTACAGCTGAGCAACCCCCACCTGGAGCGCTTCGGCTGCCTGGAGATCGACGACTCGACCTATCGCCACGCCCTGCGCCTGGCGGTGGCGAAGCCCGCATCCCTAAGACTTCAGGACGGCGCCCTGGCCAGCGAAGCCTGGATGCCACAATGAGTAAGACACAGAGCGGACATAACTGCCAGTGCAGGAAAAAGCGCAAGGAAAAACGCAGGTGATCTCCTTCGATGGTCGGGAGATCCGGTTCACCACCGGTCTTTATGCCCCCCAGGCCGGGGGCTCGGTGCTGGTGGAGTGCGGCGATACCTCGGTTCTCGTCACGGCCACCCGATCCAACCCCCGCGATGGGATCGACTTCCTCCCCCTGATCTGCGACTACGAGGAGCGCCTCTACGCCGCGGGCCGCATCCCGGGCAGCTTCATGCGCCGCGAGTCGCGCCCCCCCGAGCGGGCCACCCTGATCGCCCGCCTGATCGACCGGCCGATGCGGCCGCTCTTCCCCGGCTGGCTGCGCGACGACCTGCAGATCGTGGCCACCTGCCTCTCCCTCGATGAGCGGGTCCCCCCCGATGTGCTGGCGGTCACCGGGGCCTCCGTGGCCACCCTGCTGGCGAAGCTGCCCTTCTACGGCCCGATGGCGGCGGTGCGCGTCGGCCTGCTGGGCGACGACTTCGTGCTCAACCCCAGCTACCGCGAGATCGAGCGCAGCGAGCTTGACCTGGTGGTGGCCGGCACCCCTGAGGGTGTGGTGATGGTGGAGGCGGGCGCCAATCAGCTCCCCGAGCAAGACGTGATCGAGGCCATCGACTTCGGCTATGAAGCCGTGAGCGAGCTGATCAAGGCCCAGCTCACCATGCTCGGCGAGCTCGGCATCACGCCGGTGGCACCGGAGGAGAAAACCGACGACGCCACCCTGCCCACCTGGCTCGATAAGGAGGGCTCGGCCGCCATCGGTGAGGTGCTGGCGCAATTCAGCCAGACCAAGCCCGAGCGCGATGCCCGCCTCGATGCCATCAAGGCCGAGCTGAGCGAGAAGATCGCGGCCCTCAAGGACGTAGATCCGGTGAAGGTGGCTGTGGCGGCCCATGGCAAAGCCCTGGGCAATGCCTACAAGAGCCTCACCAAGAAGCTGATGCGCCAGCAGATCGTGCGCGACGGCAAGCGGGTCGATGGCCGCAGCCTCGATGAGGTGCGTCCGATCAGTGCCGCCGTGGGGGTGCTGCCCAAGCGGGTGCACGGCTCCGGCCTGTTCCAGCGCGGGCTCACCCAGGTGCTCTCCACCGCCACCCTCGGCACGCCGAGCGATGCGCAGGAGATGGATGATCTCAACCCAAACACCGAGAAAAACTACCTACACCACTACAACTTCCCCCCCTATTCCGTAGGAGAAACCCGGCCGATGCGCTCCCCCGGCCGGCGGGAGATCGGTCACGGGCTGCTGGCGGAGCGGGCGATTCTGCCCGTGCTGCCGAGCAAGGAATCCTTCCCCTATGTGCTGCGGGTGGTGAGCGAGGTGCTCAGCTCCAATGGCTCCACCTCCATGGGTTCGGTGTGTGGCAGCACGCTGGCCCTGATGGATGCGGGCGTGCCGCTCAAGGCGCCGGTGAGCGGCGCCGCCATGGGCCTGATCAAGGAAGGGGAGGAGGTGCGCATCCTCACCGACATCCAGGGCATCGAAGATTTCCTCGGCGACATGGACTTCAAGGTGGCCGGCACCGAGAAGGGCATCACCGCCCTGCAGATGGACATGAAGATCACCGGTCTGGCCATGCCCACGGTGGCCGAAGCCATCAACAAGGCCCGGCCTGCCCGCCTGCACATTCTGGAGAAGATGCTGGAGGCGATCGACAAGCCCCGCGACACCCTCAGCCCCCATGCACCACGCCTGCTGAGCTTCCGCATCGATCCGGAGCTGATCGGCACGGTGATCGGGCCCGGCGGCCGCACGATCAAGGGCATCACCGAGCGCACCAACACCAAGATCGATATCGAAGACGGCGGCATCGTCACGATCGCCAGCCACGATGGCGCTGCAGCCGAGGAAGCGCAGCGGATCATCGAAGGGCTTACCCGTCGCGTAAGCGAAGGGGAAACCTTCAACGGTGCGGTTACCCGGGTGATCCCGATCGGGGCCTTCGTGGAGATCCTTCCTGGCAAGGAGGGGATGATTCACATCTCCCAGCTCTCGGAAGCCCGGGTGGAGAAGGTGGAGGATGTGGTGAATGTGGGCGATCAGGTCACCGTACGGGTGCGCGAGATCGACAACCGCGGCCGCATCAACCTCACCCTGCGGGGCGTGCCCCAGCAGGAGCCCACCCCGGTCTGAGGGAGTTACGCAACCGGCCGGAGGGCTTCGCTCAAACGGCGAAGCCCGGGTCGATCTCCGCCATGGCGGCCTGGGCCCTGTCACACAATTCGGTGTGGCAGGGCCCATGGCTTGCGATCAGGCAACCGGCCTGGCGCACATCGCCCGTGTTGTACAGAAGGGGCCGGCCATCGGCATGGCTGAAGCGCCCGCCGGCAGCCCGCAGCACCGCCTCCGGGGCGGCCATGTCCCAGTCCTTGGGGGCGCTGCGGCCGGAGAGGGAGATATAGAGATCGGTGTCGCCCCGCAGGATCGTGGCCACCGTGCCGCCCACGCTGCCCATGGCCACCGTGTCCGCGAG
>CAIVPT010000221.1 GCA_903907855.1 uncultured Synechococcaceae cyanobacterium
ATGCCGCCGCTGCCGGTCACGGCGATGGCCTGGTTCTGGGTGAGGCTGTCGGAGTTGAGGCTGAGGATGCTGAGGTCGCCCTTGGCCGTGAGGCTGGGGGCACCGGCACCGCTGGCGCTGGCGCTGAGCTGGGTGGTGACGCTGTTGGCAAAGCTGCTGTGCAGATTGCCCACCCCGATGGCGAAGGCGCCTTCGGTCCCCACCGCCACCGAGATGGCCACGATTTCGGCGCTGATCGCATTGCTGACGGCCTCCTCATCGGCCTTCACCGTGCTGAAGTTCGCCGCGCTGCTGCCGGCGGGCGGCAGGGCGAAACCGCCGCTCACGATCGTCAGATCGCCGCTGCCGCCAGCTCCGGCCACCAGGGCGAGGTTGCCGCTGACGCTGGTGCTGGTGGTGTTGGCGATGGTGGTGTTGATGCCGGCCCCACCACCGCTGAGGGCCAGCGCCCCGCCCAGGGCCACGGCCACCGGCACCGCCTGGGCCTGCACCACCTGGGCCTGGGGGTCGATGGCACCGAGGCTGAGGTGGCGGCCGGCCTGGATCAGCAGGGGGCTGGAGCCGTTGGCACCACTTGCACTGCCACTTGCGCTGCCATCGTTGATGCTCAGCGCGTTGGTGTTGGCGATCCGGTTGTTGTTCTGGGCCGCCCCGATGCTCACCGAGGCGCTAGCAGTATCTTCATCTGGGTTGAGGTTCACCGCCAGGCTGCCGCCATCGGTCTGGGCGTTGCCCACACTTGATTCGGTGCTGGAATAAATCAGCAGGTCGCGGGCGGCGCTGACGCTACTGCCGCTGAGGCTGGTGCCAACGTTGAAGGCGATGATCGAATCGTTGAAGGCGCCGCTGAAGGCGCCGGCGAAGGCGCCGTTGGTCATCGCCACGCTCACCGGCACCGCCAGCACGTCGTAATCGCTGCTGGTGGTGGCAGCGATGGTGATGTCGGCGTCCCTGCCGGTGGTCGCCAGGCTGCTGCCCGTGATGCTGGTGCTCACCTGGGCCATGTTGGCCGTGGTGGGATTGGAACTGCTGGTGCTGCCGAGCCGGTTGGTGGCCTTCACGGCCCCCACCTCCGCAGCGACGCCCGCGGCGGTGGCGGGCAGGCTCACGGCGGCGCCGCCACTGCCCACCTTGGCGCTGGCCCCCTGGTCGGTACTGCTGGTGATGCTGATCGCGCCGCTGCTGCTCAGCTGCACGTTGCTGACGCTGGTGGTCACATCGCCCTGGAGGCGGTTGCCGGCGCCGGCGCCACCGCCCCCCATCGACCCTCCCACCTCACCACCAAAGCCGGCGGCCACGGACACCGCCACCGCCGTGGCTTGCAAGGCTGGAGCAGCCCCCTGCTGGCGTGAGGCGCCCAGGGTGAGGCTGCCGACGCTGGAGCCGGCGGCCAGATTGCTGAGGCTGGTGGCCAGGCTGTTGTTGAGGGTGTTGTCGGCCAGGGCAACGCCGATGGCGACGTTGATACTCCCTGTGCTTTCGCCGCCGGCGTAACTGGCGGACAGAGTGTCCGCCACGCCCAGGGCCTGGGCCGTGGCGTTGTCGCTGCTGGTGACGCTGAGGGCCCCCGCCTGCAGGGGGGGGCCGCTGCCTCCGGCCGCGGGGGTGGCACCACTGAGGTCGGCCTGGATCTGCATCCAGGAGACGTTGGTGGCTTCGGCACCAGCTCCAGAGAGCGAAACCGCTCCGCCGGTTGAGCTGGCCAGCCCCACGGCGGCACTGCCGGCGGCAACCTTGGTCTTGAGGCTGGCGCTGTTGGTGGCGCCCACCTGCACGGCTCCGCTGCTCACCAGGTCCACATTGGTGAGGCTCGCCTGCAGCAGGTTGCCCTGGCCTCCCGCCGCGTTGGTCACGGCCTGGGGATTCCCCCCGGACGCATCGGCATTGCCTTGGGTTGCACCGATGAAGTTGCGGGCCAGGGCCACGCCGATCGACGCCTGGAGCGCCACGTCTCCGCTGGTACCCCCGGCGGCCACGCCGACCACGTTGGCGGTGATCTCGCTGTTGTCGCTGGCCAGCACGCTGATGCTGCCGGTGAGGGGAATGGGCGAGCCAGCCGTTCCGCTACCGCCAGGGGTATTGCCCAGACCCGAGAGGCTCACCCCGTCCACCAGGGCCCGGGTGTCGCCGAGGATGATGTTGAAGCTGTGGGCACCGCCGCCGCTGAAGCCCCCGCTAGCGGTATCGGTGTCGCCCACGGCAGCGGCAATGGCCACGGCGGTGGCATCACTGCTGATGCTGGGCTGGCGAGTGGCACTCACATCGAAATCGCCACCGAGAGTGAGGCTGGCCAGGTTGTCGATCTGGGCGGTGACATCGCCGTTGATCGTGTTGTTGGCGAGGGAAACACCAATGGCGACGGAGAGATTCGCGCTGCCTTGCCCCCCATAGCTCAGGGCGAGGGATCCCGAACCCGCATTGCCGCTGATCGAGCGCTGATCGTGCGCTGCAATGGTGAGATCCCCACCCAGGCTGAGGCTGCCCGGGGCAGCCGTGCCATCCAGGCCGGTGACGCTGGCCGCGACGTCTCCATCAAGGCTGTTGGTCACCGAGGCCCCCGCCCCCACCAGCGCAACCTCGGCATCCGAATCCCAGCTCTCCCCACTGGACTGGGCGATCGCCATGGAGCCGCTGGCCGCCACGGCGCTGATCTGATCACCGGCTCGGGCGTGCACGAGCAGATCGCCAACCAGATCGATGCTGTTGGCGCTGAGGCTGGCGTTGATATCGCTACTGGCGTCAGTGCTGTTGGCCACGGTGGTGGCCCCGATCGCCGCCCCTGCGCCGGAGCCACCCAGGCCCCGGTCCACCGCCAAGGAGCCGGCGCCGGCCTGGGCATTCAGTTGGCGCCGCTGGGTGTTGGCGGCGTTCACCGTGCCGGCCTGCACCTGGGTGGTGCCCGATGAGCTGCTCGAGAGCTTGCGGGCCTGCACAGAGGCAGTGGTGGCGGAGCTGAGCTGGTTGCTGATGCCGGCGCCGCCGCCCGCCAAGCCCACCGACAGGCCAGAGCTGGCTCCGCTGTTGGTGGCGCTGAGGGCCACCGCCAGGGCAAAGCTGGAGATCTCGGAAAGATCGAGGCTGCTGACGGTCAGACCCTGGTTGCCGATGTTCAGATCCACGCCACTGCCCAGATCCACGCTGCTGACCAGATCGCCCTCAATCGCGGCGGTGGCCTGCACGGCACCGATCGCCAGGCTGCCGCTGGTGCCGCTGCCCTGGCCGCCACCGGCGGATGTGGAGGTGAAGGAGAGCGCGTCGCCGGTGGCCTGGGCGTCGATCTGGCGCGTGCTGGTGGTGGTCAGCGTCAGACCGCCTAGATCCACCGTCTGATCCGCGCCGCCGGCGATGCCCTGGAGCTCGGCCTGGATCGCGTCGTTGATCGTGTTGTTGGTCACCACGAGCCCCAGGCCAAGGGAGCCGGTATTGGCGCTGGCCTGGCCGCTGTCCACGGCTACGGCGAAGCCGCCGCCGAAGGTGTAGATGTTGCCCTTGCCCAGCAGGGGATCGTTGCTGAGCAGGCTCTCGGCATTGAGCGTGAGCTGGCCAGCCACCGTGAGATCGGCGATGTTGTCGATGCGAGCCTTGATGCCGCCGCTGAGTTCGTTGAAGGCGAAGGCCCCGGCGATGCCGCCGTTGAGGCTGTTGGTGTCACCAGCCTTGGAACCGCGTTTCATCTTTTCGGCGGTGACCACGGCGCCGGCGGCATCGGCCACGATGCGGGAGGCGGCCGTGCGCTCGGCCACCAGGCTGGCCGAACTCAGCGTGATCGAACCGGTGCCGGGAACGCTGGCGGAGGGGGAACCCACCAGGGCCGCCACCGGCCGCTCGATGCGGTTGCCGGTGCCGGCGCCCACCAGGGCACCGCCATAGCTGCTGCCCAGATCAGAGGCGCTGCTGGAGAAGGCGCCGCTGATGGCATAGGCGCCGATGGCGGAGCCATCAAGGGCGTCGATCGCCAGGTCGGCCGCCTGCAGCGTGCTGGCGCCATCGATCTGGGCGGTGATGGCCCCCTTGAGGCTGTTGTTGGAGGCGGAGGCCCCCATCGAAAGGCTGCCGGTGGTGCCGTCTCCACCACCCCCATCCCCCAGGGCGCTGGCCAGGGCGATGTCCAGGCCGCCGGTGACCGCCAGGATCTGCTCATCACTCCTGGCGGTGAGGGTTACGTCAGCGGCCGTCTGGCTGTTGCCGGGCTGGATGGTGGTGGTGCCGATCGTGGCGCTGATCGGATTGGTGTAGTCGTTTTCGGCGCCGGCGCCGGAACCGCTGATGGCGTAGGCCGCCAGGGCCCCCGAAGAGGTGGCCGACGATGACGAACCGGCACCGCTGAGCGCCACGGTCTGCAGGTCCACGCCGCTGCTCTGGGCACTGATGTTGATTGAGGCCTTCGCCGAGCTCGGCGTCAAGGTGCTGAGCTCGCTGGCGCTGAGGCTGGCGGTGGTGGCCGTTTTGAGATCGTTGATGGCAATGGAGGCGCCAAAGGCATCCCCGGAGGAGCTGCGGTTTTTGACGGCCTTGGCATCGGGATTAAGCGGATTGGCCGCCAAGCCGACGCTGCCGGCATAGGCCAGCCCATCGCTGGCTTCGCTGGCGCTGATGCTGAGCCCCTGGAGCTGGGACGCCTGCAGGCCGCTCACCTTGGCGCTGGTGGAGCTGCCCCCGTCGGCATCGAGGTTGAGGGCCAGGGAAGCGGGGATCGCCAGGGTGGTGCCCTGGGACACCCCTTTGGCCAGGCTGATCGCTCCGGCCAGGGCATAGGCGTTGCTGGAGCCCTCGCCGGTGGCACTGCTCAGGCTCACCGTGGTGGCCGCATCCGCCAGGCTCACGGATTCCAGTGCCGTAGTTACCTGGCGGCTGACCAGGTTGACGCTGGCAGCCCCGGCCAGGGTGCCCAGGCCGGGGGGGGAAGCCTGGGCGTCGTTCTGGTTGGTGTTGGTGCTTTCGCGCTTGCCGATGGTGAAGCCACCGCTGGTGTTCACCAGGCGGGTGGTATCGAGGGCGGAGAGAGTCAGCTGGCTGGCATTGAGATTGATGGGATCGTGATTGGCGGCGTTGGTGGAGGCCACCTCGGAACTGCTTTCAATCATTAGCTTTTCCACGGCCACGGAAGCGCTGCCAGCGATCGGCAGCCCCTTGCTGAGGAGATCCTGGTAAAGCCCGCTGTACTGTTCCGAAAGGCCCGCATCATCATTGTATTTGGGGTTGGCCTTGTCTCCCTTGTTGTTCACCAGCCGCGTATCACTCGAAATCGAACCAGCCACCGCCACCGCCACGATTTCACCGCCGGTGAGGGCATCTAGACTGATGGAGTCAAACCCATTGCCATTGGTATTGATATTGCCGAGCTGATTGATGGCCCGACGCTGCAGATCGTTGATCACAAACGATGTGCCCAGGCCGATGGAATTGCTGTTCTGTATGTCGCCAGCCACGTCTAATTTCAGGTAGCCATAATCTCTGTAGATAGGCCGCCCTTTTTTGTTGTAAGGCCTGTTCGGGTCGCGGACGCTTAGCACACTGCCCTCGAAGGCCGCTAGGGCAAGACTTGCCGCTTCGATGGTGGCTTGATCTTCGACAATATTGCTGACGGTGTTGTTCAAGCTGCCACTACTGCTAGGCGCGCTGACATTGAGGGCACCACTGATGCCCCATTCTTCCGATTTGCCACTGCCGAGCGAGAGCATGATTTCCAGGCCGCCACGCTGCGCTTGGGCATTCAAGCTTCCGCTAAGCAGGCCAACAAATCCCGATGTAAACGTATTGCTCACCTGGTGGGATGACGTGTTCAGATTCAGGACCGCCCCCACACCCATCTGGCTGACGGTGCCATAGTTGATCATCTCGGGTGAAGCGCCGAGGGAAGCCTTGGCGGGCTTCAATCCACTCAATTGATCCATGATATTCTTTAACCCTATCCGAAATTGAAAAACCCCGGCAACGCCATAGTCATTGGAGAGATCGTAGCTAAGGGGAGAGAGATCAACAGCCTCAATACTGCCGCCGAAAATTGTGGTGGCAGCCCGGCGGCGTTGGCTCACGTTGGCCGTCAGCGAAAGACCAAAGGCCACAGCTAGATTCTTGGTTTCAGGATTGCCATTGGCATCCTTCTTCCAGACCGGATTGGCTTTTAATTTCTCTCCGTCCTGATCCTTGCCTGGCACCGAGCCGTCACCCTCAAAAATATCTCCAGTGTCTTTACTTTGCCATATCGTGTTTAGCAGCTGGTTGCCGTAACGATCCGTCTGGCCCTCCACCGGAGTTGTGGCCTGAACCTTCGCCAGTTCGGTGAGGTGGCCGCGGTTGCGGATATTGCTATAGGAGTTCAGCAGCTGGGGAAACAGGTCGTCCTGCAGGTTCTTCCATAGCGCAGTCCCTTCAGCCAAAACGGCCGCTAAGGTTTTGAGGCTTGTCAGCTCGCGTCTGCGGGTCTTGTTCTGGCTGGTGGTGGGTGTCGGCTGGCTGTAAGCGGAGCCGAGGCTGACGATCGGGAACCAGGTGGCGCTCGGTTCGACAACGGCCGCCGTCGGGTTCACGGAGCCATGGGTCTGGATGCTGCCATTGATGGAATTGGTCGCTTGATTATCGATCCCGTTATCGACAATCGAAACGGCCGCCGAAAGCTTGGCCGATTCGAGCATCATTTCGGCGATCGCGGCACTATTATAGAGCTCAAAAATGGTATTATTAAGATTGATATCACCGTTAGCACTGATGTTGGCGGTATTACCTATGGAAATCGTCGATTTCTGGTTCGCTTTATTGATGGTCACAGCGCCAACGAAGCCAAACGTGGCATTGGTGTTCTGGTTTGGTTTCGTGGCTTTATCCTTAAGGACTTTGGACACGAGATTGCTGCCGAGCATGCCGGTCATCAGATTTGTTCTTGAGCTCACAAGGCCCTTCCAATATCCCTTCGGGCCTTTCATCCAGTCATGTTGGCCATAGGGCGTTGGCAGCCGTTCGGACCGGCTGAGCACATAGGCCCGGTTGCGGCCATCGATCGTGGCCTCCAGGTTCAGGCCCACCGCCGCGGGGGGGCTGGTGACGCCCTGGGTAGGGCTGGCAAGGCCCTGGGTAGAGTTAGCGGTGGCCTGGGTGGAGCTGGCTGGTGTCGACGATGCGCTCTGCCCCGCCAGAGTGGTCTGGGAGTTGATCTGCCTTGGCAGCACCTGCTGGGGCAGGGCCCGGGCCTGGTCAACACCGCCCGTCGTCAGCTGGTAGTGGTCATGGCCCAAGCTGATCAGCTGCAGCTGATCGCCGTTGTGCAGGCCATGCACCGGCGTGTTCTCCCGCTGGGTGCTCGGCACGTTGAGCAGGAGATTGTCTGCCCCCGTGCGGCTGGTGTTGGTGAACACCAAGGGGTTTTGGGCGGCGGCATCGGTGAACACCTCCACCGCGCTGCTATCGGCGCTGGGACGCAGATAGATCGTCTGGCCCTGCACCAGTTGGTTGATCGTGCCCGTGCTTGTCGACGCACCCGGCTGAAGCAGGGAGGAGTAGCCGGAGAAGTAGCGGGCGCTCACCAGAGGCGCCCCATTCACCACGGGCGCAGCGTCCTGCAAAATCGGATCGATGCTCACATCGCTCCAGTGATTGGTGCCCACCACTGCGGTGGTTGGGTCCACCGCCACCAGGATCTGGCTGTTGGTGTCGTCGAAGGCCTTGGGGTCGACGTAGTAGCTCACCACATCACCGGTGCTGGCGTTCAGACCCGGCAGGTAGAGCGTGTCGTTGGTTGCATTGACAGAGCTGCTGGGATCAAAACTCATCCAGGGGGCATCCACCGTGAGCAGCACCGGCGCCCAACTGAGGGGATTCAGAATCGCGCCAGGCAGTTGCCACGGAGCGGCATCACTGCTGAGCAGTCGGAAGCTGGTGGTGGCTTGCTCCGGATTGAACACCTCCAGCATCGGTCCCGCACCCGGTAGCCACTGGCTGGCCTGCTCCAGGGAACTGGCCAGGGAGGTGGCATCAAACGCGCCGCTGTCACCCAGATAGCGCCAGTAGCCACCGCTGAAGCCACCCGACGGCGTGTCCTGCTCCCAATAGACGATGGATCCATTGTCGAGGCTCACCTGCTGGGTTGCCGTGAGAGGGGCACCGTCGGCGCCGATCAACTGGCTCGATGCCGTGAGGCTCCTTGCCGTGAGGAAGGCATCGGCCCCCACCAGGGTTCCATTGGCCTGCTGCAACAGTCCGCTGCTCCACTGCACCATCTGCCCGTGCAGGGGCACGGCGGCGCCGCTGGCCGGTGTGAGCTGCCAGTTCAGACCGTTGATGGCCTGACCGTTGGCCGCCGGTTCGCTGAGGATGGCCGGTGGTGTCGTGAGGGGATCGGAGTTGCTGTCGCGGGCGGTGACCTGGGCTCCGAAGCCAACCCCCGGGGTGGTGGCCGTGAGCAGGATGCCACTGCTGCCACTGGCCACGGCCGTGAGATAGGCCACCGAACCGATTTCAGCCCCTTCCCCTTGGGTGAGACCGGGGGTGGCGTTGATGGCAGCTAGAAAACGGTCGCGCAGACCACTGGGATCGATCAGGTCGTTGGCGGTGAGGGTCTCCGTCACGAACTGGGTGTCGGAATGGCGCGCCTGGTTGAGCAGGGTGAGGGTGAGGGTGTCGCCCTCCGCGCCGCCGCCGCTGAACACGATCAGATCTTGCTGGGCCTGGGTGGCCATGGAGGCCACCGGATCACCGCTGGCCAAGGGCTCCAGGGTCACCGCCAGGGTGGGGGTCTGGCCCTGTTCAAAGCGCAGCAGGTGTTCCGGGCCGGAGCCCGTGCTGGTCAGATCCACCGCCACGCCGGCCAAGGCCTCCTGGGGGCTGACCGCCAAGGCGATGCGACCGGCCCCGCGGGGGATCACGAAATAGTCGCCACCGGGGCTCAGACCACCGATGGTGGCGGAGTTGTCGTTGTCGCCCCCCTGGTTGAGCACGTAGTACTGCACCAGCTGCCCCGCCGCCGGCCACTGGGAGGGCTCACCGCCGAGGATCAGCTCGTCGTTATCCAGGTCGACGCCAGAACCGGTGGCGACGATCGGCACGGTCTGGATCTGATAGATGGCGTGCTGGTGGCCGGTGGTGCCGCGGGAATCCAGTTGCAGGGGTGCCGCGTCAGCCAGGGTGAGGCGGGCGCTGCCATCGGCGGGGCTGGAGCCATCGCCGTTGATGGCGGTCACCACATAGTTGGCTCCTGGTCGGGCCACGCTCACCGGCTGCCAATCAGGGCTGGACAAGTCGATCTCGTTGACGCCCAGACTGCGGCTGGCGCCGCCCCGGTACTCAAGGATGGTGCCGTCGGTCCAACCGAGCAGCTGGCCCGGAGCCACGCTGAAGTGGCCGCCGGCCCCGGTGGCCAGCACCTCCCCCGTGGCGCTTTCCACCGTGACTTGGCCGTCGGCGTCCAGCGAGGCGATCAGATCCGCCGGCGAGCCCAACTGCTGGAAACTCACCCGATCCCCCACGGCGAAGGCTTGCCCCTTTGCCACGGGAACGGCATCAAGGGGCGGCTCTGCGGTGTCGTTGCTGGTCGGCGGAGCGCTCAGTGATGAGCCATTGGGGGGCAAGGCCAGGGCTTCAGTCGGTGCAGCCGTCGACGATGCATCGACGCTTCGCTTCGGCTGCGCCTGGGCGCCCCCGCCCCCCTGGGTGATGCTGCCGTTGATGTTGAGCTGCGATTTGGTGTCGTCGAGGGCAATGGCGACACCGGTGGTGACATGGCCATCGCGATAGGTCTTGGTTTCCGCTTTGACGTGGGTGTCGGGCTTGGCGTTGGTCGTCATCGACACCGTGCCGGCGGCGGTGATCGACGAGCTGGCATCCAGCGTCACTTCGGCTTTCGTGGTGGTCTTGCCCACCGCTATCGCTTCCCCGGGCTTGTCGGCACTGGGGGCAAAACCCTCCCCACCGACCCCATCGGTCATTAGCACATATTTTTCGACCTTCGCTTCGCTATCCAATTTGTTGCTGGAATCGCTGCTGATCGTGACGTTGCCCGCTGCACTGAGGCTGCTGCCGGTGATCAGCACCTGGCTTTTTGCCGTGGAGAAACCGAAGGCTGTCGCCAGGTTGGGCACCCAGTTTGGGGTGAGTGCCTGAATCAGGTTGGCGCCATTAAAGGTCATGTCTTTAAGATCCAAAGCTGCTTTGGCGCTGGACGTAATTGAAAGTGCATTATTTCCACCCTGGGCCTGAATAATACTATTGGCAATATTGATGGCATCATTGGCCGTGGATGTCTTCACGGATACGGGAAGGATGACATCCTGGAGAGCGGAGGCAAAGTTGTCCACCAAGATCTCACCGCCGTCCAATACTCCATCAACAGCCCCATCGACAATGATGCCAAAGAAACTTTCGAAGCCTCGTGCGACGTTGCTGTAGTTAAAGGCGGGAATCAGAAACTTGCTCACATGGAACGATTTCTGCCACGGCTCAAGGATGGCCTCACTGGAAATGGAGAGCGCTCCGCCGATCAAGCTGGTGGCTGGCCCCGTGGCCGAACCAATGCTGATGGTGCTTTTGGTGAGGGGAAACCATAAATCCAGGGGCACATCCACCGCCTGGCTTTCGCTGCTGAGGGTGATGGCGCCATAGGTGGCCATCGCATCGGCGGCCCCCGCACCAGCAGCTGCGCCTAGCGACGACGTGCTGATCGTGACGCCGCCATCCGGACCGATCGTGATGCCATCGCGCTCGCGGGCCCCGGCCCGCGGCTTGAGAGAGACATTGAAATCTCCCCCATAGGTGTACACATCGCCGCTGATGGTGACGGCACCGGTGATGGCAACGGAGTAGGGATTAGGGATATAAGATCCAGAGCTGGAGCTGGAGCTGGAATTTCCCAGATCAATGCCGCTAATCGTGTAGCTGTCACCATCGATTGTGATGGCGCTCAGACCACTGATCTCCTGGCTCCAGGGGCTATCCAGGCCGCTGACCATCACGTTGGCACCGGAGCTGCCATGGGTGGCGCTGATGGCGATGTTGTCGCTGGCGGAACTGATACTGAGCAGCCCATTGGCA
>CAIVPT010000222.1 GCA_903907855.1 uncultured Synechococcaceae cyanobacterium
GCGAATCTGCCGTTCGGCTGGCCCGCGCGCACGCCGGCGGTGTCGCTGATCGCCGAGATCTCGCTGGGGGCCTTCCTGGCGATGTCGTTGATGACGATCCAGGTGTGGACCCTGGTGGACCTGGCCGGCCCGCTGCTGCTGATCCTGGCGGCCCAGTTCGTGCTGGTGCTCTTCCTGACGATCTTTCTGGTGTTCCCGCTGCTCGGCGGCACCTACGACGCCGCCGTGATCGCCGCCGGCTTCAGCGGCTTCACCCTCGGATCCACCCCCACCGCCATGGCCACGATGACAGCCGTGACCGACCGCTTCGGCCCCTCCCCCCGCGCGTTTCTGATCCTGCCGCTGGTGTCAGCCTTTTTCATCGACCTGCTCAATGCGGTGTTGATTCCGTTCTTCTTGCAGCGGGTGTGAGGGGAGGGCCAGACGACCGTGATCTGCTGGATCGGGCCGCCGCGGCCCTGGACACCGATCGCAGTTCCTTCCTGCTCTCTCAGGGGCGGCTGGCGGCCCAGCGGGTGCTGGCCGACCGCGAGCAGTTCGTGCTTGATGCCCACGCCCAGCAGGAGTGGGAGCGGATCAACAGCCGCCCGGCCCGCAGCCTGCCCGGACTGGCGCGCCTGCTGGAGCGGCCCTCGCCCTTTGCCCCTCCAGTGGCGGATCAGCCCCAGGCATGAGCCGCTACCATCCGCCAGAGCTGCTGGCGGCCCGTCACCAGCTCGCAGGCTTCCGCTGCCGCTCCGAGGAGCAGACCGCCTGGCTGGTGGAGGTGGCCAGGCAGGCCCATGGCACCGGCACCACCCGCGTGTTTGTCGTCACCGAGCTGGACCAGCCACACGTCGTTGCCTACTACGCCTGGTGCATGGCGAGCTTGGCGATCGCCGATCTGCCCGAGCGATTGCACCGTGGCGCCGCCCGCACCCCCCAGCCCATTGCCTTGCTGGCCCGCCTGGGGGTGGACCAACGCCATGAAGGACAGGGCCTTGGTGCCGCCCTCCTGCTGGATGTGATCGCCCGGGTCGCCAACCTCAGCGAGGCCATCGGCTGCCGCGGCTGGCTGGTGCATGCCGAATCCGAGCAGGCCGGCAGCTTCTATCAGCACCTGATCCCGGAGTTCGAGCGCTCACCCACCGATCCCTTGCACCTGCTGCTGCTGCTCAAGGACATCCGCCACACCCTGGGGGCTGAACCCGACCCTCCCGCTGGCAGGCGCCAACAAGACAAGCGATGACACCAAACAAACGCATATTTGCCATCGGCAAAGAGAACTGAATCGCATGAGTCAGCAGGCATATCCCGCAAGACTCGCATCGCCAAGGCAATCCGCAAGCTGGGAACAGCGACCAGATCAACAGCAGGGTCTCCATCTCGTCCTGCCAGAACCAGGTAGACGAGATAAGATACTCGTCACAACACCCCTAGCTAAATGGAGGGCGATGACGCAGCAAAAGAAATGGATCTGGCCCGCGGCCGGCCTCGCCGTGGCGGCAGCGGTGGCGGGATACACGATTCGAGCCCGCGACGCCAACATCCAAACCGAGCGCGAAGCCAGCGCCCAGTTGATCAGCACCTACGAACAGAAGGTCCAAAAGGCTGACCAGGAGCTACGCAGCCTGGAAGCCCAAAAAATCGCCCTGAACGACCTAGCGGTGATCGCGAAGCTGCAGGCAAAGGCGCTGAATACCGCAAAACGACTCATCGACCTGGCGCCGCTAATCAATTACCCAAACAAGGTAGACCGATACTCCAAGGCTAGCGTGGACACATTCAACAAGGGCCTGACGGAATACAACGTCAACATCAAGGTGTATCAAACCGAGATGGCCGAGCTGAATAGCATTGTCAACCGGGCCAACAAACAGTATGTGATCAAAGCCGTCCAGCCATCGTATCTGGATCGCTCCGCCCTGAGTTCCCGCCGCAAATTTGCCGAAATCATCGGGCTTGCCCAAATGCCGGTGCTGGCTCCATCCGCCCAGATCGAAGTCATCAACACGGGGATCGAAGAGCGATCCAAGAAGCAGGCAGCTATTCGCAACGACTGGAACCGCCAAGCCCAGCAGATCAATGGCACCAATGGCGAGGTCAACGCCCAGCTTGATGAGGTCTACAGGCTCTACAAAACCACCAAGGGTGGCATCAAGATTGACAGGGCCGTGAATGTGCGAACCGTCAGTTAGGCCGGACTACCGATGGACTGAGGGACTACCGGCGGCACGCCGAATCCGAGCAGCCCGCAGCTTCACTGGGCTCGTGCTTAGCTGTTGCTCAAGGAGATCCAGCGCTCCATTGGAACGGATTGAGCACGGGCACATCAAAACCGCTTGTTCGATGTCGGCCTGGATTTCGCCGAGGGTCACGCTGGCGAGATGGAGTTCGGCATCGTCAACGCTCTGAAGCTAGGCGAGCACGGCGCCATGGGGGCGCGGCCCACGGCGGCGATACCGCGGGGTGGCACCAACACGGCAGCTTCGGTGCCGCGCCGGGAGACCACCTGTGGACCCTCCCTCTGGCAGGCATCAAGGAGCTCACTAAGGAGCTGCATGTGGTGCATGGCCCTACCCGCCCGTAGGAAACAACGCCTGAATCTGCAAGCGAATCGTGACGGGCCCCAGCAGGTTGTCGCCCTGCACTTCGGGGCGGACGGCGTTCCAGAAGCCCTGGAGGGAGGCGTTGAAGGGTTGGCTGCCGAGGCGGAAGATGCGGCCAATGCCGCCGCCGATGGGTACGGTCCAGCCCTTGCCGTTGGGGGCGGTCCAATCGGCGGTGAGGATGGGGGAGCTGGCGAGGTACCAACCGCGGGCGAGGTTGACGTTCACGAACGGCTGGATGAGCATGGCGTTAACGCTGCGGCCGCCGTCGCCGGCGAACGACCAGACGTTGTTGGCGAGCACCCCGGCCACGAGGGGGCCGCGGGTGAGGACGGCCACGGCGGCGGGGCCGGCACTCCAGCGTTGGGAGCTGAGTTGGACGTCGGATGCGGAGGGGATCACCACCGTGGGACCGAAGCCGAACTGCACGGGGCTGTTGCTGCGCGGCACCAGAAAGATGGTGGGGTTGATGTCACCGATGCCGATTACATCGGTGCTGCCGGCCAGGGGCCGCTGGATCACAGGCACGATGGTGCGGGACACGAGCAACCAGTCGTCGTTGAGGCGAAAGGGAATGACAGGCTGCACATTCACCACGTTGAAGGTGCGGTTAGCTTCCGCGGCTGGATCCACCGCCCGGGGCGCCCACTGACTGGACGGCGATGCATTCCACTGAATCGGCAAACTGATCAGATTGGCCACGGGGTTTTGCGCCTCTTTGGCGAGCGCTCCGGTGTTGCCCTCGCGAGCCTCTTCC
>CAIVPT010000223.1 GCA_903907855.1 uncultured Synechococcaceae cyanobacterium
GCCGACCGCTCCTTCTCGATGGCCGGCGCCTCCTGGACCAACAACCTCAGTTGGGTGGCCGGCTACGAGAACGTGCTCGATCCGCTGAATCAGCTCAGCGCCCGCTTCCACGCCGTGGTGGATCCGCTGCTGGCCCGCGATCCCTCCTTCACCGGTACCCCGGCCTATCAGCAGGCCCTGCTGCACCTGCTGTTGCTCGAAACCAGCTGCTTCCGCTACTGGGGCCAGGGCATCTGGACCGACTACGCCCGTGAACTCCACCGACGCGGCGAGGCGGCCCTGGAGGCCTTGGCGCCGGCGGGGGTCCTAAGCCACTGAACACCGGGAGCCGCTGATGCCTGATCCCTCCCCGCGCCACCTCAGCTGGCAGCAATTCGATGCGGCGGTGGAGCAGATCGTGGCCCTCGGCCCTCCCCCCCACTGCAGCGGCGTGTACGGCATCCCCCGCGGCGGGCTGGTGCTGGCGGTGGCGCTCAGCCATCGCCTGGAGTTGCCGCTGCTGGCGGCCCCTCAGCCCCGCTGCCTGGTGGTGGATGAGGTGGCCGAAACCGGCCGCAGCCTCGAACCCTTCCGCCGCCTTGAGGGGGTTCGGCTGGTGGTGTGGATCAGCAAGATCGAGCCCCGCGGCTGGTGGGCGGTGGAAACCACCACCGCCGCCGACTGGCTCGTGTTCCCCTGGGAAGACCCGCGCCGCGCCGCCGCGGACGAAGGGGCCTACCGCCGCAGCCGCGGTTGATCCGGCCGGAGGCGGGCTGGGCCGCCGTTGGTACTCGGTGGGTTGAGGCCAGCTGGGGCCGCCGTTGGTGCTCGGCCGGTTCAGGCCAGCTGGAAATGGCGGCGGAAGAAGGCCTCCGTGGCCTCCAGAACCCGCGTCTGCACGGCGCTGTCGCGGAAGCCGTGCCCTTCGCCTGGAAACAGGTGCACCTCAACGGGCACGTCCCGGTGCCGCAGGGCCAGCACCATCCGCTCGGTCTGCTCCGGCGGCACCACGGTGTCGTCGAGGCCCTGGAAGAAGATCACCGGCGCCGTGATCCGCTCGGCGTGGCAGAGCGGCGAGCGCTGGCGGTAGAGCTCCGCCTCCTCCGGCCAGGGGCCCAGCAGGCTGTCGAGGTAGCGCTCCTCGAAGCGGTGGCTGTGGCGGGCCATCCCCTCCAGGTCGGCCACGGCGTAGCGGCAGGCGCCAGCTCGAAACACCTCGGTGAAGCACAGGGCCGCCAGCACCGTGAAGCCGGCGGCGCTGCCCCCTTCGATCGCAATCCGCTGCCGGTCGGCCAGGCCCGCGGCCACCAGGGCCTCGGCGGCGGCGGCGCAGTCGGCCACATCCGCCACCCCCCACTGGCCATCGAGCCGCTCGCGGTAGGCGCGGCCGAAACCGGTGGAGCCGCCGTAGTTCACATCCACCACCCCCCAGCCGCGGCCGGTCCAGAACTGGATCGCCAGGTTCACGCCGGTGCGGGCCATGGCGGTGGGGCCGCTGTGCCCCTTCACCAGCAGCGGCGCGCCGGGGTGGCCGCCGCCGGCCGGCGGGTAGTACCAGGCATGGGTGCGGGCGCCGCCGTGACCCGCGAACCAGAGCGGCTCGGGGCGGCTGATCGCCTCCGGCGCCAGGGGGCAGGCGGTGGCGGGGTGGTGGCGCCAGGCGCCGCTCACGCTGGCCAGCTCCAGCAGGCCGGCCGGGGTGGTGGGCCCGGCGGCGATCGCCACCACCCGGCCGTCGGCGGCGCTCACCCCCGCCAGATCGTCGAAGGGCAGGGGGTAGGGAGTCCAGCGCGGCGTGGCTTCCGCCAGCGGCAGCCGCCCCAGCTGCCAGC
>CAIVPT010000224.1 GCA_903907855.1 uncultured Synechococcaceae cyanobacterium
CTCACCCACCTTGGCCTCCAGGCCATCCACGCGGCCGCGCAGCACCGCCAGCTCCTTCTCGAACTCCTTCATCAGGCGCTTCAGCTCGTCGGTGACTTCGCTGATGCGGTCGAGGCAGGCGTTCAGCAGGGCGGCCGCTTCGTAGCGGGTCATCGCCTTGGCGCCGCGGTAGGTGCCGTCCGGATAGCCGGCCACGCAGCCGTAGCGCTCGATCAGGTTGCTGAGCGCCTGGAACGCCCAGTCGGTGGGCTTGACGTCGGAGAATTGATTGATGCTGGTGACCTGCTCCTCAGCCGCTTCGGTGTCGTACTGGGCGACACCAGAGAGGTTGAGATCCGCGGCCGAAGCGGCGAGCGGAGCCATCAGGCCGAGGGCGGCAGGAGCCAGCAGCAAACGCTGGAAAAGTTTCATGGGGATTCCTCACACCAAATAGAGGATTTGACCGCCGAAAAAGACGGTCGCCGAAAGTATACCGATCCGCCAGGCAGGCCACCACTGAAAAGCAACACGCTCAAGTAGCGCGGAATACAAACTGCCGCGGGCCTGGGCCAGCTTCAGAATCGGAACGCGGCCTGCACCACGTAGCCCAGCGCAGAAAGTGTCCCCTTGTCATCGGTGCCGGGGCCGTAGTTGATCGTGTACTGCCCCCGCGGACGGTTCAACCAGAAGATCGCAGGCGTGATCGAGATCTGGTCTGTGATCTGCATCTTGTAGTACACCTCAAAGGCATAGTTCGCATCATCGGGATCGTGGAAGTTGCCATCCGGCACCCCACCATCGGCCGGGCAACTGGGGGGGAACCACACCTTGCACACCGTGTCGCCATCAGAATTGGTGGTCTTGGTGGGCATACCAAAGGCAGCTCCGAGGGCATTGCCACTGAAGATCACGTCATTCCAAACCACGCCGACGTACCAGGACTCGCTGGCGGCGCGGTAGCCCCGCTCATCGGCAGGCACCATCGTATCCGTATCGGTGTAGTAGACGCGGTTGAGACCCCAACCCGCACTGATGGAGGGCAGCCAGCCACTGCTGGAGGGTTGCCAGTATCCCGAGAGCCCAACCGACTGGGTGTAGCCATTGTTGACACCTCTCTGGGGAAGGATCTGCACACTCAAGGGCGTGCCCGGGAAACGAACGTTTGGGCCGCTGCGGGTATAAGCCGCTGAGAGATTCCAGTTGCTGCCGGTATAGGCCAGCTGCAGGGTGCCCGTAGCTGCGGCGCCATAGGTGCCGATGCCCCCCTGGCTGGGTTCACCGACATCACCGTTGGCGGACACATAATTGGCCGCCAAGCTCCAGCCGGTGTTGCTGCCGGCCTGCTTCCACCAGAGGCCGCCTCCCGCCCCGAGCACCTGGCTGTAGGCCCCGGGCGCTCCGGCGTACTGGAAGATCTTGAGAACCTGGCCAGTGGTATAGGCGCTGGGCCACACCGGCAGCATGTCGTCCTGACGGACACGCCCCCCGACGGTGGCGGTGAGACTGGAGCCGAGTGGGAACTGATAGAAAAGCCGGTTGATCGCCACCACATCACCACAATCGGTGCCGGTGCCGCAGTCTTCCTGGAACTGGGCATCGAGGCGGGTGAGGGGAGTGGGTTGCGCACCGAAACCAGAATCAGCGAAATTGCCGGCCCGTAAGGTGGTGCGCAGCAGATCCTTGCCACTGAAGCTGGTATCGAAGATCAGACGCACGTCGTAGTTGAAGGTGAGCGCCTCCCTCAAGGGGGTATAGCCTCGGGCCGCAGGGTCTGTATAGATGGGTTCATCGACTGTATTGCCGCTGTAGGAGAGACCGCCCAGCACCCAGTGGGAGTCACCCCGCAGGCGGGTGGTGGTGGAGAACTGCGTTGCCTCCAGCTCCCCCACCTTGGCCTCCAGCCCATCGACACGGCCGCGCAGGAGGGCGAGTTCACGCTCGAACTCTTTCATCAGCCGCTTGAGCTCCTCGGTCACTTCGCTGATGCGATCCAGGCAGGCGTTGAGCAGGGCGGCGGCCTCGTAGCGGCTGATCGACCGACCGCCCCGGAAGGTGCCATCGGGATAGCCGGCAACGCAGCCGTAACGCTCGATCAGATTGGCCAACGCCTGATACGCCCACTCGCTGGGTTGCACATCGGCGAATTGCTGAATGCTGGTGATCTGATCCACCCCGCCCTGGGAAGGGTCGGCGGACTCGCTGTAGCGCCCCATGCTCTCCAGATCCAGCCCCCCCCC
>CAIVPT010000225.1 GCA_903907855.1 uncultured Synechococcaceae cyanobacterium
GTTAACTGGGGAATGATGTCACGCCCCTGCGACACATAGCCGATTCCGTGGCGGGCGCGCTGGTACGGTGGCTGGTTCTGCAACGGCTCGCCCTGGTAAAGGATTGAGCCCCTCTTCTGCTGCAGAAGGCCGATAATCGTCTTGAGGAAGGTGGTCTTTCCCACCCCGTTGCGACCAATCAGACACACCATTTGCCCTTCTGGAATGGTGAGATCAACATTGCGCAGAATATGGCTTTCACCGTAGTACACATTCAGATCATTCACCGCCAGGATCGACGGGCGGGTGGCAGACTGCGCGGCGGGGGAGGGGGCGGTGCTTTGCATGGATGGAGCGGTGTGGTGCGGCAGGGGTAGGGAAGACGGTCGCAGAAATCAACCCTGGGATTGGCCCAGATAAACCTCAATCACCCTGGGATCATTTTTCACATCCTCCAGGCGTCCCTCGGTCAGCACCGATCCTTGGTGCAGCACGGTAACCGGGGCATTGAGATCGCGGATGAACTCCATATCGTGCTCGATGACCACCACGGTGTGTTCGCCGGCCAGCTGTTTGATCAACTCCGCCGTGCGGCTGGTCTCCTCGTCGGTGAGGCCCGCTACCGGTTCGTCCAGCAGGATCAACTGCGGCGACTGGGCCACCAGGGAGGCGATGGCTAACCACTGCTTCTGGCCGTGGGAGAGGGAGCCGGCCTGGGTGCGGGCATAGGGCGCTAGGCCCACGTAGCTCATAATCGTATGGATCTGATCCTTCACATCAGCGGGCACCTGGGTGGTGAGAAGCGCGAGGGGATTCTTGGCTGGGGAGGCAGCCAACTCCAGATTGCGCAGTACATCGAGGTTGTCGTACACCCGGGGAGTCTGGAATTTGCGCCCAATGCCGAGGCGGGCGATTTTCTGTTCGCTGTAGCCCACCAGGGAGGAGCCCTTGAAGCGAACACCCCCTTTGCTGGGGCGCACCTTGCCGGTGATCACATCCAGGAAGGTGGTCTTGCCAGCACCATTGGGGCCGATGATCGATCGCAACTCACCGGGCATGAGGGTGATCGAAAGATCTTTGAGGGCATAGAAGCCATCGAAGCTGACACTGACGTCCTTGATCTCGAGAAGCGGGTGAGACATCGCAGCAGGGCAGAACGAAAGGGGTGGATGGGTCAGCGTTTGGCTATGGTCTGGGCTTCCCTCTGGATGGCTTCATCCTGATCGAGAGAGGGGTAGGTCGCGACGGGTTGCGCCTTGCCAAAGGCGGCGAGGATTGAGCGAATACCCCCAGACTTGAACCATCCATAGATGCCATCGGGCATCAGGGTGACCACAAAGATGAACAGGGCACCCTGAACGAAGAGCCACATCTCAGGGATGGCTTCACTCACCAGGGAGCGAATGTAGTTGACAAGAACAGCGCCGATGATGGGGCCTACAAGGGTGCCCCTGCCTCCAACAGCCACCCAGATGACCATCTCGATCGACATGGCAATCGTCATGAACTGGGGGGAAACGATGCCGGACTGCACGGTGTACAGAGCACCTGAGAGGCCGCAGAGGGCACCGGCAACGATGAAAACAATCGTCTTGAACGGCACCGGGTTGTAACCGGTGAATCGAAGACGCTGCTCGTCGTCGCGGATGGCGATCAGGGCGTCCCCGAAACGGCCGCTGGTGAAGTAGCGACAGATGAGGAAGGCAACGGGCAACAGGAGCACGGTGATCCGGTAGAACCAGAGCTGGGCATCCGGAGAGCCAACAAGTTCGCCAAAGAGCTCGGTAGTACTTGTCTTGAGGCCGTTGGTGCCGTTGATTAGCTTCTGCTGGCCATTGAAGAAGTGATAAAAAACCATCAACGCCGCCTGGGTGATGATGGAGAAATAGACCCCCTTGATGCGATTTCGGAAGATCAGGTAGCCGATCACGCCAGCGATCAGGGCCGGGATGAGCCACAGGGCGATCAGCGTGAACACAGGCGACCAAAAGGGCTGCCAAAAGAATGGCAATTGGTCTACGCCGTAGTTTTCAAAGAATTTGGGGATGCCATTGCCACCCGCCTCGCTCTTGGTGTTGAGCATGAGGTACATGGCAATCGCATAACCGCCAAGGCTGAAAAAGATTCCCTGTCCAAGGCTGAGAAGACCGGTGTATCCCCAGATGAGATCGATGGCGAGGGCAGTGATCGCCAGAGCGAAGTAACGGCCGAACAGGTTGAGGCGGAAATCATCCAGCACCAGCGGCAGGATGAAGAACGCAATCACCAGGAGAATCCAGGGAAGCAGTCGGCGGAGTAGGGGGCGATTCATCGCTTCAGATCAGGTGGCTGGTGCGGAGGAGCAAAGCAGGGGGGCAAGGCTGCGGCTTCAAGCCTCCACGGAGCGTCCCTTCTGAGGGAACATGCCGTTGGGGCGGAACTGGAGGAAGACAATGATGAAGATGAACACCAACACCAGAGACATGCTGGTAGTGGCAAAGAATTCGACCACGCCCTTCGCCATGGGAGGCAAACCGGGGAACATCAGCAGCAGGCTGCCGGAGCCAATCACCGACTGGATGATGCCCAGCATCAGGGCCGCCAGCACGGTTCCCGCCAGGTTGCCCACGCCACCGAGCACAATCACCATGAAACAGGAAACGATGTAGGAGGCGCCAAGATTCGGCCCGACGGATCCCAGCAGGGTGATGGCAGCGCCAGCAACACCGGCGAGACCGGAACCAAGGGCAAAGGTGATGCTGTCGACCCGGTCGGTGGGAATGCCGAGGCAGTTGCTCATCTGTCGGTTCTGCGTCACCGCCCGCATCCGCAGACCCCAGACGCTGCGGCTCAGGAACCAAAGAGTGGCTAGCAGGAGAACGGCGGACAGAAGAATGATGAAAACGCGGATGCCTGGAAGTTCGATGCCATTGATCTTGCCCCAGCTTCCCTGCAGCCATTTCGGGGCCGTGACGTCAATGTTGCGGGGACCGAACCAGGCGCTGGCGAGGGGACGAACGGACCCCAGAAGATTGACCAAGGCCAGACCAATCAAAGAAGATCCAACCCAGAGAAGGCCCGAGATATAGGGAAGAAAGGGACGATCGTCGTAGCGGCGTGCCAGCAGGCGGGAACCAAAAATGCCGAGAACGACAGTGGTGATGATGCCCAGCAACATGGCGGTGGAGATACTGCGCACCAGCTGGATGAGCACCAAGCTCACACCCCAGGTGGCGAGGAGGGTCTCAAGGGGACGGCCATAGAGCCGCCGGATCAAGGTTCGCTCCAGCAACGCTCCAAAGAGAGCCGTTACCAGGAATGAAAAAACAAGAGCAACTGGGAAATATAATTCAAACAGAAAACCTGGGAGCGGCTTGAAGAGCCCCTGCACCACAAAGGTGACGTAGGCGCCCAACATCATGAATTCGCCATGGGCGAGATTGATCACCCCCATCAGGCCAAACACAATGGCCAAACCTGTGGCGGCGAGAAGCAATACCGATCCGATGCTCAGACCATCGAGGACCTGAGAGAAAAAAAGTTCCACCAGCTACGGCTCCGAATGGTTAAAAAAAGGTGGCCACCCCTAGGGGTGGCCACCGGCTGCCATCACATCTTGAACTTGCCGGCGTCAGGACGGTTCTGGGTCCAATCGCAGGTGTAGCCCTTGGTCTCCGGAACGAACTGGTTCCAGGGGATCGGCGCAACGGCCGTCTTGGAATCAGAGAGGATCTTGAACTGACCGTCGGGCAGGGCCTCGCCGATCAGCACCCGCTCGGAGGTGTGGTGGTTGGGGAACATCTTGATTTCGCCCTGGGGAGCGGCGAAGGTGACGCCGATCATCGCCGAGCGCACCTTGTCGAGATCCTCGAAAGTGCCCGCCTTCTCAACGGCATTCTTCCAGAGGTAGACCATGTTGTAGGCCGACTCCGCGGGGTCGCCGGTCACACGGTCCTTGCCGTACATGGCCTGGAAGTCTTCCGTGAACTTCTTGGAAGCCGGAGTGTCCAGGCTCATGAAGAAGTTCCAGGCGGCATAGGTGCCGGTGGTGTACTCAGGGCCGATCTGGCGGATCTCCTCCTCAGCGATCGAGAAGGACATGATCGGGTACTTGGCCGGATCGATGCCAGCGGCCTTGAACTGCTTGAACAGAGCGACGTTGGAGTCACCGTTCAAGGTGTTGATGATGATGCCGCCGTTGGGGAAAGCTTTCTTGATCTTGGCGATGATCGGGGCCACCTCGGTGTTGCCAAGGGGGATGTAGTCCTCACCCACGGTTTCGCCACCAAGGGCCTTCATCTGCTCCTTGATGATGGTGTTGGCGGTACGCGGGTAGACGTAATCCGAACCAACGAGGTAAACCTTCTTGCCGAACTTGCCGCCATACTCCTTCATCAGCCAGTCGACCGCGGGCTCAGCCTGCTGGTTGGGCACGGCGCCGGTGTAGAAGATGTTGCGCGAGCACTCCTGACCCTCATACTGAATGGGGTAGAAGAGCATGTGGTTCTTCGATTCGAAGACCGGCATCATCGCCTTGCGGCTGGCGGAGGTCCAACCACCGAAGACAACGGCCACCTTGTCGGCGTCGATCAGCTTCTGGGACTTCTCAGCAAAGGTGGGCCAGTCGGAGGCACCATCTTCGGCGATGGCAGTGATCTTGTACTTCTTGCCACCAACATTGACACCACCGGCGTCATTGATTTCTTTGATGGCCATCTCCTCCACCTCTTTAAGGGTGGTTTCGGAGATCGCCATGGTGCCACTCAGGGAGTGGAGGATGCCAACTTTGACTTCACCATCGAAGTTGCCACCGCCGCCGCCACCGCAGGCAGCGAGGGAGAGGGACACTCCGACTGCCGCAGCACCGGAGGCAACACGCCGGGAAAGGAACGGGATCATGTTCGACCGCATGGGGGAAAGTGTGCCGAAGGTCTGACGGCCCCGAGAAACTACGGAGCACCCCCCTTCAGCAATGTCGCCGCTGCTACCGAATCAGCCGACACCGCTGCGGTACGTGCAAATGAAGACGTCAACGGTCGCCGATGATCTCTCCGGACTCGCGCGACGGTATCTGTTGCGACAGAAAATCCACCACCTGCTCCAATCCCTCGCCGCTGCGCAGGTTCGTGAAGCACCACGGTCGCCCCGGCCGCATCCGCTCCGTATCCGCCTCCATCACCGCCAGACTCGCCCCCACCAGCGGCGCCAGGTCGGTCTTGTTGATCACCAGCAGGTCGGAGCGGGTGATGCCCGGTCCGCCCTTGCGCGGGATCTTGTCGCCGGCGGCGACATCAATCACATAGATGCACAGATCCACCAGCTCCGGGCTGAAGCTGGCGGCAAGGTTGTCGCCACCGCTCTCCACAAGCACCAGATCCAGGCCGGGAAACGCCTCCTCGAGCTCCTGCACCGCGGCTCGGTTGATCGAGCAATCCTCCCGAATCGCCGTGTGGGGGCAGCCGCCGGTCTCCACACCGCGGATGCGCTCCGGTTCAAGGGCGCCGGCGCGGGTGAGGAACTGGGCGTCCTCCTGGGTATAGATGTCGTTGGTGACCACCGCCAGCTGCCAACGGTCGCGCAGCCGCCGGCAGAGGGCCTCCACCAGGGCCGTTTTGCCGGAGCCCACAGGGCCGGCCACCCCCACGCGCAATCTGCTGCTGCTCATGGTTCTGATTGTGGGCGCGTCGGGAGGGTTTTGGGGCAGCTCGGGGCCCTCGTGGCGCTGCAGGCCCACCAGCCTCAGCTGCGGAACAGGCGGGAATAGAGCTCTCCGTGGCCGAGCTGGGCCAGGGCGGCGCCCACCCCACCGCTGCGCAGGTCGCGGGGATCGCACCCCTCCAGGGAGGCGGAGCGCTGCGCCACCGTCGGCGCCAGGACCAGCTGCAACCGCTGCGCCTCCGTGGGACCGAGGGGCACCAGGCGCACGGCGGCGCTGATCTGGTTGCTGCACCAGCCGTACAGAAAGGCCTCCCGCACCTCGGCCGCCTCCAGATCGAGGCAGAGGCCGGCCCAGGCCCAGGCGGTGGGCCAGCCCAGGGTGGCGGCAGGGCTGGCCCCAGGCGGCAGGGGCCAGCCCAGGTCGGCGAGCAGTTGCAGCAGGGAGCGGCCCATCTGCCGCTGCTGGGCCCGCAACTCGGCAGCCTCCCGCTGGGCCAGCAGCCAACCGTCGAGCTCACGCACGGCCACCTCCCCCTCGGGCTGCCCCTGCCGCCAGCGCTCCAGGGCAGCCCGCAACGGCGCCAGGGCGGCGGCCTCCACCGGCAACAGGCCGCGCTCCAGCTCCGCCTCCAACCAGGCCGCCACCGCGGCCCCATCGGCGAGCCGGCCGGCCTGCACCTGAACCTCCAGCCCCTCGGAATAGCTGAACGCGCCCACCGGCAGGGCCGGGCTGACCAACTGCAGCAGGCGCAGGCGGGCGGCGCTCATCGGCCCTCCCCGGGGCGCGGGCCGTGGTCATGGTGGCTGTGGCCTTGGGCGTGGGCGTGGACGGCGCTCTCCCCGGCGTAGGCGCCCCCCTCCGGCTGGAAGGGCTCCTGGCACCGCTCCACCACCAGCCCCCGGTGCTCCAGCAGGTGGGCGAGCACCGGATCGTCGCTGAGCCGCAGCTCGGTGGGCCGCAGCTCCAGGGCCACATGGCGATTGCCCAGGTGATAGGCGGCCTGCAGCAGGGCCAGGGGGCTGGGGGCCCGCACCAGCAGCAGCGGCTCCGGCGCCGCCTCCACCCGCACCAGCGGACCCACGCCCTCCGGCGCCAGCCACTCGCCCGGCCGCAGGGGCTCACCGCGGGGCAGCTGCAGCAGCAGGGCCCGCCCGCACAGGCTGAGGCGCCGTCCCCGCAGGCGGGTGCGCTCCTCGGCGGCCAGGGCCAGCCGCAGCGGCGCGGCGCCCCCCGTGCTCTCCGCGCCGGGATCTTGGGGGAGCCGGCGGCAGAGCAGCAGGGGGGAGTCGGGAAATTCCTCGGCCACACGCGCCTCCTGGAGCCATTCGCCCCCACCATTGTGGCCATGCTCTCCACCGCGCCGGCCGCGATGTCCGCCCCCTTCAGCCCCTGGCACGGCCAGGCCCGGCTGCGCTTTCACCGCCACGACGGCGGCAGCACCGGCCTGCAGGGAGGCGCCACGGCACCGCTGAAGCTGCAACGCACCAGCCGGGGGGACGACGGCCGCTGCGAGCTGCCGTTGCTGCACACCGCCGGCGGCCTGGTGGGGGGGGATCGCCTCAGCCTCACGGTCACCCTGGGTCCGGGCAGCCGCGCCCTGCTCACATCCGTGGCGGCCCAGAAGGTGTATGGATCCATCGGTCGCTCGCGGCGGGCCCCCGAGGGCTCCTGGGCCGAGCAGCACCTCGCTGTCCAGGTGGAGGCCGATGCCGATCTCGAATGGCTGCCCCAGGAGCTGGTGCTGTTCGCCGACGGCCTGTTTCACCAGCAGGCACGGGTGGATCTGGCGCCGGGGGCCAGCTGGCTGGGGGCGGAGGTGGTGCGGCTGGGGCGCACGGCGGCTGGCGAGGGCCTCGGGGCCGGCCGTTGGCGCTCCGACCTGGAGATCCGCCGGCTCGACGCCACAGGGATGCCCGCCAAGTGGGAACTGGTGGATCGGCTGGAGCTGGGGGGGGCGGCGCTGGCGGGGGAGCACGGCATGGGGGGAGCGCCGGTGTTCGGCTCGCTGGTGTGGGTGGCGCCGGCGCCCCTGGCCCCGGAGGCGCTGAAGAGGCTGCTGGCCGAGGCGCGCGGCGACCGGGCCGGCCTGGTGGGCGCGATGGTCTGCGGGGCGCTCGATCAGGGGCTGGTGGCCCGCTACCGGGGGCCTTCCAGCCAGGCGGCCCGGCTGTGGTTCCGGCGGCTGTGGGCGCGGATCCGGGCGCAGCGGGGCCTGAGCGCCCCGACGACGCCGCGGGTCTGGCCCTTTCAGGAAGAGGAACAGCTCCAGGAGGAGGCGCGCGCCCCGCTGGGAGCCGCAGTGGGGCGCGCGACCGATGGCGGTCCGCCCTGAACGGGCGACAGCCGGCAGCGCTGCCAGAGTGGAGACGGCTCCACCGCCCCCATGCACCTCACCCCCCAGGAGAAGGACAAGCTCCTCCTCGTCACCGCCGCCCTGCTGGCCGAACGGAGGCTCGCCAGGGGCCTGCGGCTCAACCACCCGGAAGCGGTGGCCTGGCTGAGCTTCCAGGTGCTGGAGGGCGCCCGCGACGGCCGCAGCGTCGCTGAGCTGATGGAGGCGGGCACCACCTGGCTAGGGCGCGACCAGGTGATGGAGGGCGTGCCCGAACTGGTGGACGAGGTGCAGATCGAGGCGGTGTTCCCCGATGGCACCAAGCTCGTCACCCTCCACGACCCGATCCGCTGATCCCCACACCTGCCCTGCCATGCCCCCCCTGATCCCCGGCGAACTGATGCCCGAACCCGGCGAGATCGAGCTCAACGCCGGCCGCCCCGTGACCGTGCTGACCGTGGCCAACCGCGGCGACCGCCCGGTGCAGGTGGGCTCCCACTTCCACTTCCACGAAACCAACGACGCCCTGCAGTTCGACCGGGAGAAGGCCCGCGGCCTGCGGCTCGACATCCCGGCCGGCACGGCGATCCGCTTCGAGCCGGGCGATGAGCGGGAGGTGCGGCTGGTGCCCTTCGCCGGCGCGCGGCGGGTGTTCGGCTTCAACGGCCTGATCAACGGCCCCCTCGACTGAGTCGCTGCAACCAGCGCACCGCTCCCCTGCGCCCCCATCCCCAGCCCCGATCGCCCCTCCCCGCCATGGCCACCCGCATCAGCCGCCGCGCCTACGCCGAGACCTACGGCCCCACCACCGGCGACCGCCTGCGCCTGGCGGACACGGAACTGATCCTGGAGGTGGAGAAGGATTTCACCGTCTACGGCGATGAGGTGAAGTTCGGCGGCGGCAAGGTGATCCGCGACGGCATGGGCCAGGCCCAGACCCCGCGCTCCGAAGGGGCGGTGGACACGGTGATCACCAACGCCCTGATCCTGGATTGGTGGGGGATCGTCAAGGCCGACATCGGCCTGCGCGACGGCCGCATCGCCGCGATCGGCAAGGCCGGCAACCCCGATGTGCAGGAGGGGGTCGACATCATCATCGGCCCGGGCACCGAAGCGATCGCCGGCGAGGGCCACATCCTCACCGCCGGCTCGATCGACACCCACATTCACTTCATCTGTCCCCAGCAGATCGAAACCGCCCTGGCCAGCGGCGTCACCACCCTGCTGGGGGGCGGCACCGGCCCAGCCACCGGCACCAACGCCACCACCTGCACGCCGGGCGCCTTCCACCTGGCCCGCATGCTCCAGGCCGCCGAAGGGCTGCCGGTGAACCTGGGCTTCTTCGGCAAGGGCAACGCCAGCACCCCCGAGGCGATCGAGGAGCAGATCCGCGCCGGCGCCTGCGCCCTGAAGCTGCACGAAGACTGGGGCACCACCCCGGCGGCGATCGATTGCTGCCTCTCGGTGGCCGACCGCATGGATGTGCAGGTCTGCATCCACAGCGACACCCTCAACGAGGCGGGCTTTGTGGAGGACACGATCCGCGCCATCGGCGGCCGCACCATCCATACCTTCCACACCGAAGGGGCCGGCGGCGGCCACGCGCCAGACATCATCCGCATCTGCGGCGAGCGCAACGTGCTGCCCAGCTCCACCAATCCCACGCGCCCCTATACGCGCAACACGTTGGAGGAGCACCTCGACATGCTGATGGTGTGCCACCACCTCGATCCCCACATCCCCGAAGACGTGGCCTTCGCTGAATCGCGCATTCGCCGCGAAACGATCGCCGCGGAGGACATCCTCCATGATCTCGGTGCCTTCTCGATCATTGCCAGCGACTCCCAGGCGATGGGTCGGGTGGGGGAGGTGATCACCCGCACCTTCCAGACCGCCCACAAGATGAAGGTGCAGCGGGGGCCCCTGGCGGGTGACAGCGAGCGCAACGACAACACGCGCCTCAAGCGCTACATCGCCAAGACCACGATCAACCCGGCGATCGCCCA
>CAIVPT010000226.1 GCA_903907855.1 uncultured Synechococcaceae cyanobacterium
GCTGGCGAAGGACCAGGTGGATCTGGCGCAAGTCGGCGATTGGTGCGACGCTACGGAGCGCCTGCTGGGAAATCTCCAGCAGATTGCAGGGCTGCCGCTGCACCTTAAGACCCTCCTGCTCAGCTCGAAAAACCTGCAACATGTCCTCGATTAGGTGCAAGCAGCGTTTCTGGCTACTACGTATAGCCTCAACCACACTGCCATTTTCCAGCAGTGACAGGGAGGCCAGGGTTCCAAGCACCGGGGTCTTGATGTCATGAGCAAGAGTGGCAATCACATCCCCACGCAGCTGTGTGCGCGCCAGTTCCACCTCCATAGCAATGCGCTTCCGTTCCAGCTCCCGATTACGCACCAGCAGGCCGGTGGTGACCACCAGGCTCAGGCAGACCAGCAATCGATCGCTCAGTACCGAGACCAGGTTCTGCTGCAGCGGCAGAGGCACCAGAAGATTGAGAAGCGTCGACGTGCAGCAGACCACCAGGAACCGCCATGACTGAATTGAGCTGCGCTGGGAGGCGCCGAGCAGCAGGGGCACGACATAGAGAATCCCCAGCACGACCGATGGAGGGGTGGCCAGCTCAAGCAACAGAATCAGCAGCCAGATCGCCCAAACCAGCGCGATCGGGAAGGTTGCGAGCCTCATCGGCCGTTATCCTCACGGTCCTGCGGAGGAAGACCTTCAGAGATGAGATGCAGATCGATGCTCAGTCCGCGCAGCTGGTGCTGAAGGCGCTCCGATAGAGGACGGCGGAAGAGGGCCTTGAAACGGGATCGCATCGACTGGCCCAGAACGATCTGGGTGATGCGTTTATCTTGAGCAACCTGGGCAATTGTGGGCAGGATGTCGGCACTCTCAGCCCGCAAGAAAACACCACCTACATCTTCGCATAACTGGCGACATTCTTCCTGTATCATGATCTCCTCTCGGCTGATAAAGCGGTTGGGATCCTGCACTGTCAGGGCGAGCAGGGGTGCATCCATCGCAGCCGCCAGCCTGGCTGCGCGGCGGAGCAGGCGCTTGCTGGTGTGATAATTCGCCAGACATACCATCACCCGTTCCCGTAGTGGCGTGATCGAAAGAAGGCTGTCGTTCTCAACCCGGTCAGCCACCTCCCGCAACGAGAGCTCACGCAGGGCTACCAGATGGCGCCGCTGGAAGAAGTTGGACAGGGCCTGGCCCACCTTTTCTGGTGCATAGACCTTGCCTTCCTTGAGTCGTTCCTGCAGCGTCTCGGGGGTCACATCGACCAGTACCACCTCGTCAGCCAGCTCGAGTACGCGGTTGGGGATACGCTCACGAACCACCACGCCGGTGAGTTCGGCCACCAGATCGTTCAAGCTCTCTAGGTGCTGAATATTGAGTGTGGAATACACATCGATACCGGAAAGCAGCAGCATCTCTACGTCTTGCCACCGCTTTTGGCGCTCGCTGCCGGGCACATTGGTATGGGCCAACTCATCAACCAGAACCAGCTGGGGATGGCGGGCCAGCACCGCCGCCACATCCATCTCCTCCAGCTCCACCTCCTGATAGCGGAGGCGCTTGCGGGGGATCTGCTCCAGACCCTCCGCCTCCCGCGCGGTGTCGTGACGGCCGTGGGTCTCCAGCAGGCCGATCACCACATCCCCACCTTCCCGAAGTGCCTCCTTGCCCTCCTGGAGCATGCGGCAGGTCTTACCCACGCCCGGCGCCATACCGATGAACACCTTGTGGCGTCCGCGCCGATGGGTGGAGCGGATCATGGGACCGGCTGACTGGTGACAGCCCCAGCGCTGAGCGCATCGAGAGCCAGATTGAAGCCGAGCACATTGACGACCGGCTCGATGGACTGAAGACCCAGGGGGCCTTGCTGGTGCTGACGCAAGAGGAGCTCCAGCTCAGCCAGCGGCAGCTGGCGTTCAAGGGCCAGGCGAGGAAACTGCTGGCGCGCGGCCAACAGGCTGATGTGGGGATCGACCCCAGAGGCGGAATCCTGCAGAAGATCGGGGGCTGGCCGGGCCACCCCCGCGGACACCCAGCGACTGGCAGCAGCCCCGACCCGCTCAGCAAGGGCAGGATTGGAGGCGGCGAGGTTGGCGCCGCCGCCGGGGCGTCCCTGCAAATAGCGCATCGTGCTGAAGGTCTGCCCGATCAGCCGCGCGCCCACCACCACGCCGTCGCGACGTTGCAGGCTGCCGCTGGCCGCATCGGGGGCCACCAGCCGGGCCAGGCCGAGCAACGGCAAGGTGATCACCACCACGGTGAGAAGCCAGAGCAGCAGGGTGAGGCGCACGCCCCTCAGCAGTTGAGCGGTGAAAGACATCAGAACTTCTCGGGTTGGGCGATCACGGCGAACAGGTAGCCCGAAAGGGCAACGGTGGTACACAGGAGCAGAGCGAGCGTGTGGCTCTGTAGGGGCGGCTGGCTGCTGCGAAACAGCGGAGCGAGCAGGAGGGTGCCGGCCACAAGAAGGAGCAGTAGCCAGAAGCGGATGTGCAGAGCGCGGGCCATAGGACTTTCGGAAACGACGGGGGGTCAGACCAGACGCAGGGCGCCGATCGCCAGATCGATCAGCTTGATGCCGATGAATGGCGCCACGACACCGCCGGCGCCGTAGAGCAGCAGGTTCCGCCGCAGCAGCTGCTCCGCACTTAGCGGCCGGAATTGCACCCCCTTGAGGGCCAGGGGCACCAGGGCCGGAATGATCAAGGCATTGAACACCATCGCCGAAAGAATCGCCGATTGGGGTGAAGCCAGCCTCATCACATTCAGCGCATCAAGTCCCGCACCGGCGAACAGGGCTGGCAGGATCGCAAAGTATTTGGCGATGTCGTTGGCGATCGAGAAAGTAGTGAGCGCGCCGCGGGTGATCAGCAGCTGCTTACCGATCGTCACGATGTCGATCAGCTTGGTGGGATCGCTGTCGAGATCCACCATGTTGGCTGCTTCCTTGGCGGCCTGGGTGCCGGAATTCATCGCCACGCCCACATTGGCCTGTGCCAGGGCCGGGGCGTCATTGGAGCCGTCACCGGTCATCGCCACCAACTTGCCGAGCTTCTGCTCCTGCTGAATCACGGCGATCTTGTCCTCTGGTGTGGCCTCGGCGATGAAGTCATCCACGCCGGCCTCACGGGCGATCACACCGGCCGTGATCGGGTTGTCACCGGTGAGCATCACCGTGCGGATGCCCATGCGCCGCAACTGATCAAAGCGTTCGCGGATGCCCGGCTTAATGATGTCTTTGAGGTAGATCACCCCGAACAGCTCGCCGCCGCGGCACACCGCCAGGGGGGTGCCCCCCAGCCGCGACACCTTCTCGAAGCACGCGTCCAGTTCATCGGGCACCGTGCCGCCGCGGGAGCGAACAAAGCCCTTGATGGCATCGACAGCCCCCTTGCGGAACTCCAGTCCCTCGGGCGTATCGCTTCCACTCATGCGGGTGCGGGCCGAGAACTCAAGGCCGCTGGCCAGCGTCTGATCGAAAGGCAACGCCGCACCCAGTTTCTCGGCCAGCCGCACGATCGAGCGCCCCTCCGGCGTCTGATCGAAGCAACTCGCCCCAAGAGCTGCCTCAGCCAGGTCCGCGCTGCTGTGGCCGCCCACC
>CAIVPT010000227.1 GCA_903907855.1 uncultured Synechococcaceae cyanobacterium
AGAGCTTCCTCAAAAGCCCGATTGTTAAATGTCGACTTCTGTTCTATTTTGAATGAAAAGCCCACACTATTCTTTACTGATTGACTTCCGTATCCTCCAAATCCGAAACTCCCGTTCAGCGAAGCCGTTGTTTCCCATTTGGTTTTGTAATAATTGCTATCCTTACCATCTAGCACTTTCTGATAGTCTGGCAACACATTTGGTATTGTCCACGCCGAGCCGAAATAAATATTGTCCATGTTATAGTAACTGCCGTACCAATCAATGGCGGGTGAAGCTAGCGGGGACTGGATGCTCCATTTTTGTTTGACTCCTGCTAGCACAGGAAGAAAGCCCTGGGTGACGGTTGATCTGTTGGTCGTTCCTGTAATGATTAATGGATATGATGCGCCAGACCTTTGGTCGGCCTGAGCTCCCGTGCGTGCCAGTGTCTCCAGTGTTTGGAATGACAGGGTGCCGGCTCCCCCTCCCTGTTGCCTTGGCAGCAGGGTCTTGGATGCAGCTGTTTCTACAGATGCGTAGGTAAATGTGTTGCGATTCAATTGTTGCTCGCCGCCCGTCGCGCCCACTGCCGCCACCGGCAGCGGATCTTCAGCGGGCGTCACCAGCTGCGCTGGCGGTGTTTGTTTGGGATCCGTTCGATCATTCAGGCTGTAGCCAGCGCTATCGCTTCCGCTCAGATCAAAGCTCTGTCTGATCAGCTCGCTGTCGGAGCGGGCTCCGATGATGCTCTCCAGGGTGGTGCCCTGATCCGCTGCCACGGGCTCACGCCTCTGGCTCACCAGTTCAAAGCCGCCATCGCCGCTCGCCCGTAGCGCAATTGCTTCTATGACCGTGCCGCTTCCGCTCAGCAACAGGGGGGCCTGCCACTCCAGCTCACCGTTGCTCCCCCATCGTCCGAGCGTGCCATACACCTTTGCGGCTTCACCCTTGCCGATGCGATACGCCAGCACGATCCCTGCCGTATTGCCCTGCTGATCGCCTTTGATGCCGCTGGTCGGCCAGAGGTTCGCCACCAGCGCGGCTTGTAGGTTCTCGCCGCCGTAGGCCCCTGGCACCACCTGCCCCTTGTCCCAGCGTTGGGCCTCGGGATTCCACTGGCATTGCCACAGGTAGCCGTTGTCCTCCAGGAAGGCGTAGGTGCTGCCGTTGGCGTCGTTGACGGTCTGGATGCTGCTGGAGTAGGCCATGGCTCGTTGCTCTGTCCGGTCTTTTCCGGATTCTGCTTTGAGGTTGGATCACCCAGCCTCGAGCCGCTACCTACAAATGTAGGGTTTGGCGAAAGCGCATGTCGAAGCGGCTTAGCTGATGCAGCATTCAGAACCCCCAGCTCCCACCCCAGGTCCGGAGTCCCTCGATCTGCCGGCTGGTGTGCACCATCTCTGCGGTTGCGGCCGTAGCCAGCACGGCTGGTTCTGCGATGGCGCCCATCTCGGCAGCGGGCGGGTGTCCTATGAGTTGCGGCTGGAGGAGGCCTCCACGGTGTTGCTGTGTCGTTGCGGTCGTTCTCGCCGCCATCCCCTCTGCGACGGCAGCCACAACGCACCGGCCCGCAAGAGCGGATGGTGGCCATGGGGCTGAGGGGCGGCGGTCCAGCCCCTGGTTCACGGGGATAGGGATGCAGCGGCCCCATCTCTGGCCGCAGACAGCCGCAAGGCAAACGTCGCGCCCGCACCCGGCGTCGAGTGCACGCTGATCATTGCGCCATGGCGCCGGGCGATCGCCTGGGCAATGGCCAGGCCCAGGCCCGTACCCCCCTGCCGACGGCTGCGGGCGGCATCCAGCCGGTGGAAGCGCTCAAAGACCCGCCGCTGCTCCTCCGCTGGGATACCAGGTCCGCTGTCCTGCACGAACAGTTGGATCTCCCGGCCCCGTCGCTGCAGACCCACCAGGACCGTGCCACCAGCCGGGCTGTGCTGCAGGGCATTGCTGAGCAGATTGATCAGCAGGCGGCTCAGTTCCGATTCGACCCCTTGAACGGTGGCGTTTTGCCCTTCGATCCTCGCCTGCAACGTCACGTTGGCTGCGGCGGCCCCTTCGCTGAAGTCCTCCACCACATCCGCGCAGATCTCCGCGAGGTTGCACAGTTTGCGGGGGCTCCCATGGGCGGGGTGCTCCAGGCTGGCGAGGAGCAGCAGATCAGCGATCAGTTGCTGCAACCGCCGCCCCTGACCCACCATTCGATCGATGGCGGTAGCCGTGAGGGCTTCTCCCTGGAGATGGGCTGGGGTGAGCACCGCCGCCCGCTTCGCTGTGATCGGCCGGCCCACTCCGCTGCGTTCGGCTTCGAGCAGCGCCAACAGGTTGGCCAGGGGGGTGCGCAGCTCATGGGCCACATCGGCGCTGAACTGCTGCTGCCGGCGGTACGCCTCCAGCAGCGGCCCCATCGCCCGCCCGGCGAGCCACCAGCTCGCCAGCGCCATCCCTGCCATCGCCAGCGCGAACACGCCATGGCCGAGCCACCAAAGGCGACGGGCCTCGGCATCGAGGGGCGTCAGGCTGCGGCTGATCTGCAGGTATCCCCAGTCCTGTGGGCCGCTGCCATGGGTCCGGTGAAGATGGATCGTGGTGCTGAGCAGCCGTTCTCCTCCTGGCAGGCGCCGCTCCTCCTTGAGAACAGCAGGGCGAAGCGGGCCAGATGGGGCGGCCCCAGGGGTGCTGGCGAGCAGTTCTCCGCTGGGGCTGAAGATCCGCAGCTGGAAGCGGGCCGGATCGGCGGCGCTGACGGCGTGGCGCTCGATCAGAGCGGTGGGCTTCGGGCAGGCTTGGCCCACCAGGCACAGGCCCGGCAGCACCGCCGCCAGCGCCGGCGAGGCAGTGGCGACCGGAGGCAGGCTGGGTTTGAGGCTGTCGTGCAGCGTGCCGGCGAGGCTCTGCAGTTCCCGGCCCAGGGAGCTTTCCCGTTCCTGCAGCAGCAGGCGCGCCATGGCGAATCCGGCGCTGTACAAAATCGCGCCCATCACCAGCAGCGACAGGGCAGCCAGGCGCAGCCGGGCGCGCCACAGCAGTTCCGGCGCCGGTGAGGGGGTGGCGCTCATGGCTCGCCACGGACCCTGGCCTGGAAGCGATAGCCGCGGCTCGGCACCGTTTCAATCGGGGAGGGCAGTCCGTGGGCTGCCAGTTTTCGCCGCAACAGCCGCACCTGGGCTGCCACCACATTGCTCACCGGATCCTGGTGGTGATCCCAGAGCTGGTTGCGGAGCTCTGAGCCGGGGATGATCCGCTCGCTGTGCGCCAGGAAATAGCCCATCAACTGCTGCTCTTTCCCCGCCAGCGGAATCGCCACGGCGCCAACGGCCGTGCTGACCTCCAACAGTCCGTTGTGGGGATCGAAGCGATAGGGCCCCACCTCCAGCACGGGTTCGCGGTACCTGGGCTGTCGTCGCTGCAGCGCCCGCACCCGGGCCAGTAGTTCCTCCATCGCGAAGGGCTTGCTCAGGTAGTCATCGGCGCCGGCATCGAGCCCCTCCACCCGATCCGTTGTGGCACTGCGGGCGGTGAGCAGCAGCACCGGCAGTTGCAGGCCAGCCGTGCGGATCCGTCGGCAGAGCTCAGGGCCGCTCAGGCCCGGCAGCATCCAATCCACAATCGCGAGCTCGTAGCGGGCCATCTCCCCTCTGAGCAGCGTCCAGCCCTCCAGCCCATCCGCGCTCGTATCCACCACATGGCCTTGTCGCTGCAGCACGGTCTGCACGGCTCCGGCCAGGACCAGCTCGTCTTCCACCAGCAGGATCCGCAGCGGCATCAGGCCCGGGGGTGAAGCCAGGTGATCCTAGGCAGCACAGGCGGTTTCATCCGTTTTTCATCCCTGCTGCGCCATCCTCGGCGCGTACTTGTTCTGCCCCTGCGGCAGTAGCAGCATGCGTGCCCTTCTTCTGGCCGGCGGCCTCAGCCTCGGAACCCTGGTCCTTGGTGGATTCAGCCCGGCCATGGCCCATGTGGGCCATGGCGATGAGTTTCAGCAGCAGGGGAACGTACGCCAGGTGAAGGCCAGCCCCGCGATCGATTCCATGCTGGGGATCACCACCGCTCCTGCCACGGAAACCGGCGGCGTGGTCTCCATTCCGGTTGCTGCGGTGGTGGATGCGGAGGGCAAGCCCCTGGCCTTCGTGAAAAGCGGCACCACCTACGACCCGGTGTTCCTCCAGACCGGCGCGAGCCAAGGCGATCTGATCGCCATCACCGATGGCAGCATCTCGCCTGGAGACAACGTGGTGACCCAGGGGGCCCTCTCGCTCTACGCCGAATCGAAGAAGAGCCAGAAAGCCGTTGCCGCAAGTGAGGCTGCCCCCGCCGCTGCCCCCGCCGCTGCCGCTGAAGCCCCAACACCGCAAGCCACGCCAACGGCCGCCGCAGGCCTCAACCCCCTGGTGATCGGGGCCGGTGCGGCGGTGGTTGCGGTTGGCGCTGGGGTCGTGGTCTCCCGTCTGGGCAAGAAGAACTGACCTCCGAACCTGTCGCGCTCTCCCGCCTCCCAACCCATTCCCATGCTGGAACGCCTGCTCAACCAGACGCTGCGCACGTCCATCACCAGGCGCTGGCTGGTGGTTGGGGCCGCCGTGCTGATCAGCCTCTGGGGCCTGTCGATCCTCAGCCGGATGCCCCTGGATGTCTTCCCCCAGTTCGCCCCTCCCCAAGTGGATGTGCAGACCACCGCCGATGGTCTGGCGCCGGAAGAGGTGGAAGCGCGCATCACCGTGCCGATTGAATCGGCCGTCAATGGCCTGCCGGGAGTGGAAACGGTGCGCTCCTCCTCGAAGGTGGGGCTGTCGATGGTCCAGGTGGTGTTCGATCAGAACGCCGACATCAACCGGGCGCGGCAATCGGTGGCGGAACGCCTGCAGCAGATCGAGGCGGAGCTGCCCGCCAATGCCAGCTCCCCGGCCATCTCCCCGCTCGTGTCTCCGCTGGGCACGATCCTGCAGTACGCCTTCACCTTGAAAGGCGGCGGCCCCACCTCGCCGATGGAGTTGCGCAGGATCGTTGCCACCACCTTCAGCAACCAGATCCTGGAGGTTCCCGGTGTCTCCCAGGTGACCCTGTATGGCGGAGAGGAGGCCCAGCAGCAGATCCAGATCGATCTCCAGCGACTTCAGACCCGCCAGGTGTCGTTGCAGGCCGTGGCAGAAGCGGCAGCGGCCGCCAGTGCCCATGCACCGGGCGGCTTTCTGATCGCCGGTGGGCAGGAGAAGCTGATCCGCGCCAGCGGACAGGCGGCCAGCAGTGAAGATCTTGCTGATTCCGTGGTGACCAACAGCCAGGGCCAGGCGCTGCGCCTCGCTGATGTCGCCGATGTGCGGCTGGCCAGCGCCCTGAAACGCGGTGATGGCAGTTTCAACGGCAAGCCGGCTGTGGTGTTGATGATCAACAAACAGCCCGACATCGACACACCACGGGTGACTCGCGAAGTGGAGGCGCGGATCGCCGCCCTGGCCAAGACCCTGCCGGGCGATATTGAGGTGACGCGCACCTTCCGGCAGGCCAATTTCATTGACACGGCCATCAAGAACGTCAGTGCCTCCCTGATCGAAGGGATCTTGATCGTGTCCGTGGTGATGGTGCTGTTTCTGATGAACTGGCGCACCGCCGTGATCACTCTCAGTGCCATTCCGCTGTCGCTTGTGATCGGCCTGATGCTGATGCGCGCCTTTGGCCTGGAGCTCAACACCATGACCCTCGGTGGTCTGGTGGTGGCGATCGGCTCGGTGGTTGATGACGCCATCGTCGACATGGAGAACTGCTACTCCGGGCTGCGCCGCAACCAGCTGGCCGCCCAGCCCAGGAATCCCCTGCAGGTGGTGTTCGAAACCTCCGTGGAGGTACGCCAGCCGGTGCTCCTTTCCTCCGTGATCATCGTGGTGGTGTTCGCCCCGATCTTCAGCCTCTCGGGTGTGGAAGGGAGGATCTTTGCGCCTATGGGTCTGGCTTACCTGTTCTCAATTGCTGCCTCCAGCCTGGTGGCACTGACGCTCACACCAGCGCTCTGTGCCATCCTGCTGGCGAACACACGCCTACCAGCGGAGAACACCTGGGTGGCCACCTGGGCGGAGCGGGCGTATAGGCCTTTGCTCGAGTTTTCGCTGCTGTCGCCCAAGCGTGTGCTGGCCGCTGCTCTGGCCTTCGTTGTGGTGGCCTGCGCCATCTTGCCGAGCCTCGGGAGGGTGTTTCTGCCGGAGTTCCGCGAGAAATCCCTGGTGAACTCGATGGTGCTCTATCCCGGAGTGTCCTTGGAGATGACCAACCGCGCCGGCCTGGCCCTCTCCAACACCCTCAAGGCCAGCCCCCTGTTCGAGTGGGTGCAGGTGCGAACCGGCCGGGCCCCTGGGGATGCCGATGGGGCAGGCGTCAACCTGGCCCATGTGGATGTGGAGTTGAGCGATGAGGCGATGAAGAATCGCCCGGCCGCCATCGCCGAACTGCGCAACGCCTTCCTGAATCTGCCCGGGGTGGCTCCGAACATCGGCGGTTTCATCTCCCACCGCATGGATGAGGTGCTCTCAGGGGTCCGCAGTGCGATCGCCATCAAGATCTACGGGCCCGATCTGGCGGAGCTGCGCCGGATCGGCGAGCAGGTGCGCGATGCCATCGAGCCGATCCAGGGGGTGGTGGATCTGCAGCTCGAACCCCAGCTGCCGATCCAGCAGGTGCAGATTGTCTTCGATCGCCAGGCCGCCACCGCCAACGGGCTGACGATGCAGCACCTGGCCGATGCGGTGGAGATCGCCCTCAACGGCAAGACGGTGGGCCAGGTGGTGAGCGACGGCAGCGATCGCACTGAGGTGGTGGTGATGCTCCCCGAAGACTCCCGCAACAACCTCGATGCCCTGAGAGCGCTACCGATCACCACCCCCGCCGGCTCCATGCTGCCGCTGGCAAGCCTGGCCCGCATCGATTATGGCCTGGGCGCCAATGTGGTCAACCGGGAGGATGTATCGCGGTTGATCGTGGTGTCCACCAACGTCAGTGGCCGGCCGCTGGGCACGGTTGTTGCCGACATTCAGAGCACCATCGAGAGCAAGATCAAGCTGCCAAGTGGCTATCTGATCCGCTACGGCGGCCAGTTTGAATCGGAGGAG
>CAIVPT010000228.1 GCA_903907855.1 uncultured Synechococcaceae cyanobacterium
CGTGGGCGCTGAGCTGCAGGCGCCGCTGCACCTTCGCCTGGCAGGAGCCGCCGCAGGCCTGGCCGATCGCCCGCTGGTTCAGGCCGCGGGCGTAGTGGCGCCAGAAGCAGGCCCGCAGCGCCGCCTCCGGACCGTCGGCTGCCAGCATCGCCGGGAGCTGGGCGGCGACGGCCCGCCCCAGGGCCGCCTCCACCACCGCGAGGCGATCGGGGGACGACGGCTCCAAGGCGCTGGCGCTGGCGGCGGGAACGCGCTCCAGCGCCTCCGGCGCCGCCAGGGGCAGGGCGGCCAGATGGTCGCGGCGCAGGGCGGCGGCCATCGCCTGCAGGCGCTGCAGGGTGAGGGCGGCCGCGGCGGGCGGATCGAGGCCCGCCAGGAAGGCGCCATCCGGCTCCCAGCGGCCGATGGAGCGCACTGCGGTGCGGCGCTCCTGGCGGTATGCCTCCCGGAAGCGCCCGTGCAGCGCCACCACCTCGGCGGCCGGCAGGGCGGCGCTGCCATGGAGCCGCCAGGCGCGGGCCATGCGGGAGGGGCTGGCGTGGGCCAGCAGCGACCAATCGCGCAGCAACAACAGGCCGTGCTCGCGCAGCAGGCGCACCAACGGTGGATGGCTCTGCACCCGCACCCGCGTCCAGTGGCCGAGGCCGGCCAGGTCGGGCCGGAAGCTGGCGATCACCTGCAGGCTGAACGGACGGTGGCCGGATCCCGTCCCGGCGGTCTCTGAAGCCGTTTCCCCAGCGACGGGCCAGGGCAGCGGGGCGCCGCCGTCGTCGAGCACGGTGGCCGCCAGATCGATCGGATCGAGCTGGTGGCTGCGGCCGAACCGCCGCACCAGGGCCTGGATCTTCTGCTCCGCCGCCTGGCTGACGCGGCAGCGCAGGCACAGCAACGGGCCGGAGTCCTGCGGGCCCTCGGCGGGGGCGCGGGGGGCCCGCTGGCCGGCCTCCAGCAACTGGCGATCCACCGCCGCACTGGCGACCACCCCCGCCAACCCCAGCCGCTCCAGCGTGGCGCGCGCCGGCGGGCAGAACCGCGAGCCGATCGCAATCGAGCGGGCCAGGCGGGGGGCGCTCACCAGCAGGCGCAGCTGCTGGTAGGTGGCATCGGACATGGCACGACGACGGCGGCGGGGCAGCCGGGGCCCTGACGGCCCCCGGCATGGCCCCATGGCTGCAGCCTGGCGCCGCTGATTCAGCACGGCATCCCGGCTCGACCTCTTCCGTTGGGCATCCAGCCCCCGGACCGTTGGCCCTCCCTTCCAGTCTGGGTAGCTTGAGATTCCAGGCCCCAGCCCCGATGTCGATCCTCCAGGAGATCAAGGCCACCGAGGAGCGCTTTCGCCAGCGGGAGAAGAATCGCCGCACCAACCTGGCCCAGATCGCCAGCGGCCACATCTTCAACATCGCCGCCAACAGCCCGGAGCAGGTGCGGCGGCGGATCCAACGGCTCCATGCCGACCCCGACCATGTGCTCGCGTTACAGGGAAAGGGGGTGGCCTTCGAAGCCCGGGGTCCGGGTCGCAGCCCCGTGCAGTTTCCGCGCTCGCTGGAGCGGGTGCTGCACACCAACGACCTGATGGGTCTGCGCTTCTTCGAGCAGGGATTGCGGGTGGCCAACGCCGTGGGGCGCATCCACATCCGCGATGAACGCGGCCAATCCCAGGGCTACGGCACCGGCTTTCTGGTGTCGCCGCGGTTGCTGCTCACCAACCATCACGTGCTCGCCAACGCCACCGACGCCAAGCGGTCGCTGGTGGAGTTCAACTACCAGGAGACCGCCAACGCCGAGATGTTGCCCAGCCGGGTCTTCTCCCTGGCCCCCTCCGAACTGTTCCTGAGTGACGCCGACCTCGATTACACCCTGGTGGCGGTGGCGCCCGATCCCCATCTGGCCACCTACGGCTGGCTACCCCTGATCGAGGAGCAGGGCAAGTTGCTGGTGGGGGAGACGGTGAACATCATCCAGCATCCGAATGGGGAGCCCAAGCAGCTGGCGATCCGCAACAACCAGGTGGTGGATGAACTCGAGCTCTTCCTCCACTACCAGACCGACACCTCGCCTGGCTCCTCCGGCTCGCCGGTGTTCAACGACCAGTGGGAGGTGGTGGCACTGCACCATTCCGGCGTGCCCAAGCGCAACCCGGCCCAGCAGGTGGTCACGGTGGATGGGCGGGTGTGGGAGGAGTGGATGGGGGAGCAGAGGATTGCCTGGGAGGCCAACGAGGGCGTGCGGGTGAGCCGGCTGGTGGAGCACATCCGCCAGCAGGCGCTCTCCGCTGAGGCGGAACCGCTGCGGCGGGAGTTGCTGCGCTCAGCGCCGCCGCCGACGGCGCCGCGGCCCGAGGCGATCCCGGCGCCACGGCCCGAGGCGAGCCCGCCCCCGCGACCCACGCCAGCAGCTCCCCCGGCCCCAGCCCCAACCGTTCCGGCGGCCCCCATGCCCCCCGTCATCGCCAGCGCGCCAGTGCCGGGCGATGGCGTAGCCAGCTGGACGATCCCCCTGCAGCTGCACGTCAGCCTCACGGTGGGCCCGGCGATCACCGGGGCGGCCCCCGCATCCGCACCCGCGCCGGCCCCCGATCCCGCCCTGGCCCCCGCGGAGCAGGAACTGTGGAACCCCTTCGCCCGCAAACCCGCCCCGGCCCCACCGACTCCCACCACAGGCGGGGGCGACTTCCGGCTCGACTCCCTGCTGCTCAGGGAGTTCCATTGGCACACGGCCCTCTCCCTGGGCCTGGCCAGCGAGTTGGCCTACTGCCCAGCGGCGGCGGTGCGCACCCAGGCCCTGGCCTGGGGTTTCCGGGATTGCGCCTTCGTGGAGGCCCGGGCGGCCCAGGGGTTTGTGGCCAGCAGCAGCGAGGTGGTTCTGGTGAGCTTCCGGGGCACCGAGAGCACCTCCGACTGGCTCAGCAACCTCCAGGTCGTGCCGCAGTCCGTGGCGGGACTGGGGCGTGTGCACGGAGGCTTCTGGGGACAGTTCGCGGCGCTGCAGGCGGAGCTGGAGACGCGGTTGGCGGAACGCCAGGGGGTGCCGCTGGTGATCACAGGCCACAGCCTGGGCGGCGCCATCGCGCTGCTGGCGGCGGCCATCTGGGCGGGCCAGCGCCCCGTGCACGCGCTCTACACCTACGGGCAGCCGGCGGTCGCCCAGGGCGAGGCCAGCGCCGCCATCGGCGGGGCCCTGGCGGGGCGTTACCACCGCCTGGTCAACGACGCCGACATCGTGCCGCGGGTGCCCCCCGGCTACCGGCACTCGGGCCACCTGCTGCAGTTCGACAACCAGGGCAAGGTGAGCAGCCCCGGGGGCGCGCGGGGAGCCTCCGGCGCCTCGCCGCTGGAATCGACAGCGGCGGCGGGGGCGACAACAGCAGCGGTGGACGCGCCGATGCTGGGGGACGCGGAGTTTCTGGCGCTGCAGGAGAAGCTGCGGAGCCGGAGGGCCGCTACGGGACAGGAGGGCGCCACCGACATGATCAGCGACCACATGATCCCCCGCTATCTGGAGCAGATCCGGCGTCAGTCCCTCTGATTCCCCAGCCAGGCCCAGCTGCGCAGCAGGGCGACCGAGCCAAGCAACTCGGGATGCTCGCGGCCAAGCCCGTCCATCACGGCGTGGTGATCGTCATCGTCGAGATGCAGCACCTGGCGCAGGTCACGGAGCTCCCGCAGGGCCTGGCCCCACTCGATACGAACGCTGCGCAGCATCTCCACCATCACCTCGGCATACACGCTGCGCGCCTGGAAGCGGTTCGCGGCCGGCAGGGCCTTGACCAGGGTGAAGACCTCCTCGGGCGGCAGGGCCTCCAGGCGACGGCCATCGAGGGCGGGCTCCAGGCCTGGCAGATCGCGCAGCTTGCGCCGCAAGCTCTCGCTGATGGACTCGCGGCGGTAGGTGGCGTGGTCGCGCCGCCAGCCGCGGTACAGGGCCAGGGCGGAGAGCAGCAGCACCAGGGAGCGCTCCAGCTGCCCGCCGTTGAGGCCCAGCAGCCCCTGCAGCGGATCGCTGTACCAGAAGAAGAGATTGAGGGCCAGGAAGGAGGAGAGCATCCGGGTGCGGAGGATGGCCCGCTCCCGCGGCGCCCGATGGCCGGAGGCGATAGCCCGGCGATGCAGGAGCCGCTCAACAGCGCGCCAGAGGAGCACCGAGAGCCAGGCCGCGGCGGTGAGCGCCAGGGGCACCATCAGCAACCGGGGCAGCGATCCCAGGGGCGGCAGGGGCTCCAGGATTCGCCCCGCCAGGTCCCGATCCAGGGCCCAGTGGCCGGAGCGCAGATACCCCAGCGGGTGATCGGGCAGGCCGCAGCCCTCGCCGATCAACTCCATCAACAGAAAGAACGCCAGCACCAGGCCCGGATAGGAGTACCAGGCCCAGGCCAGGCCGCGTTTGCCGGTCAGGGTGTGCCAGAAGCCGCGTTCCACATCGATGTCGAAGCAGGTGGTCTGGCAGGACACACAGGCGCTGCGCTCCTGCCCGTCCGCCGTGATCGTGCGGCACATCGACTGGGTGATGCGGCTGGGGGCTGCCACATGGGCCGTGCTGCCCAGGGGCCCGCGCATGCCGGTGAGCACGGTCTGCACCGGCCCCATCGGACAGAAGTAGTGGCACCAGGCCTTGCCGCCGAAGGCCCAGCCCACCGTGAGCGCAGCGGCGAGGGTGAGCAAGAGCCACAGAGCCAGCCAGAGGGGATGGCTGTTGCCGCCGAGGAGCCGCAGGCAGAGGCCGGCGATCAACAGGCTCCACTGCAGTTGCACGTGATGGCGGCCGAGCCAGGAATCGGCCTGCACCATCACCAGCTCCGGCCGGTGGCCCCTGCGGGCGCGGGTGCGCTGCCACCCGAGGGCCTGGGCCAGTTGGGAAACGAAAGCCAGCGGGCACACCCGCCGCCAGAGCTCATGGCTGACGCCACCGATCAGCAGCAGCGACAGCGGCACGACCGTGCCCCAGAAGATCCGGTTGCCCTGCAAGGGACTGGCAGGAATAAACAGGGAGGCCAGCAAAGCAAGCCAGCCGGTGATCAGCAACCAGCGCAGCCAACGCGCGTGACGTTCCCGAAGCATGGCTGGGGCACTTATGGGACAAAACTAACGCTTACCCACCCACCAATGCCCCGCAGACCCGCGGAACAGAACAGGAAGAAAACAAAACAATCAGGCGACAATTCACATCTTTCGTGAACTTGAGCCGACGGTAGCTGACCCGGCCATCGACCGGACATCAGGGGGGACATATGCAAAAGCGCAGCCTTGCCAGCCATTTACAACGTGAACCGAATCACAAGCCAGACGCGACGATTCGAAGAGATCAGCAATCAGGGGATTGGCGGCATCAAGCGTTGTGAGCCGGGCGACCCGGGGGCAGAACTCAGCCCAGCTCCGCC
>CAIVPT010000229.1 GCA_903907855.1 uncultured Synechococcaceae cyanobacterium
AGGCGGGCGTCGGTCTTGAAATTGCCAGCAACAATCGAATTTCTAAGGGTTACCCCATTGACACTTCCTTCGGTGCTTATGCCACCGGCGTAACTAAGAATTCCTGAGAATGTATTTGCCGTGATTGTGCTGTTGGCAACTGTGGCCAAGCCCCCATCGTTGGCGATGCCGCCAGCCCCGCCGAGGTCGGCTGTGTTGCCGCTCACAGTTGTGTTCAGCAGGCTGAGCTGCGCGCCGGAAAAGTCGTTGTAAATCCCGCCGCCTGATTTGGCCCTATTGCCAATCACGGTGCTGTTGATCAGGGTGGCTGATTTAGTGTTGCGGACCCCTCCCCCGAAGCTTCCGCCGTCATTCAGGGATACGGTGGAATCTTGGATGAACAAAACTCCATCATTTTCAATGCCGCCTCCTGAGGGGGCGAAACCGCTGGCGATGTTGCTGGATACGATGCTCCCCTCAGTGATGTAGAGCGATCCTGCGTTGTAAATGCCGCCACCATCCATTCCCTGATTGCCGGACACCTCGCTATTCACCAGGTAGGCAAAACCACCTGCCGCGATGCGAATGCCGCCACCGTCGTCACTCGTTAGTCCGCCGCTGATGGTGGTGTTCCCCAGGGCAACAAGGCCGCCGCCGCTGATGTCGAGCACCCGGTCTGAGGTGAGGAGCCTGGAGGCGCTGACCGTGGCCTTGGCTGTGCCCGTGGCCTCGATCACCAAGGCTTTGGTTCTTGCTGTGATGTCCAGATCGCCCAGTAGACCCAGATCCTCATCAGAGCCACTCGCCGTGAGGAAATAGCTGTTGCCGCCCGTGAGCTGGATGGTGACCTCCTGATCGGGAGTGGCATTGGCCAGAAGAATCGCTTCCCGCAGCGAAAGGCCATTGGCGGCGCTGCCATCCGTCTGGTCGGCGGTGGTGGTGACCACGAGCACGGTTGGGCCGGCAGGTGTTGTGGCGGCCTCTGCCGCCACCGTGGAGCCGTCGCCCAGGCGGATCGACACCGCGTCGTTCTCCTGCCGCAACGCTTGCCGCTCCCCTTCACTGAGCTCGGGACCGAGTAGGAGCCGGGCCAGTAGTTCCCCTTCATCGCCAGGGGTGTCGTGGCCGTTGAGCTGGTGGTCGAGCCAGTGGCCGAACTCCTCGGTGAGAACCGCCAGGGCGGCCGCTTCAGGCTGGCTCGCCAGCCAGGCGTCGTTGAGGTAAATCGCGGCGGTGCTGCTGGCGTAGGCCCCGGCGACCCCCGGTAGAGAACGATCCGGCAGCAGCGTGATCGTGGGCAGGCTGGAGAAATCGCCGGCGGCCCACGCCTCGCTGAGGCTTCGCAGGCTCGCGGCATGGCCATCCAGGGCAAGAGCCTCGTGCGCCGCCGCAGCCAGGGCGCCGGAGCCGGCCCAAAGGCGCAGCCGCCGCTGTAGGGCCGCAAGCAGACTCTCGAGCGCCGGAGATGGGGTATTCATGCGTACTTCTGCCTCTGGGGTACACGCTACATGGGTTGTTTCTTGCTGGCGATGCTGGTGGGTAAATCAGCTCTGTAAATCTTGTGCTAAATATGCGGTATGCGCAGGATCTGCAGGTAGGGCAAATGCAAGCCTCCGTTCATGTGCTGCAGGGAGTTGCTCGGTCCGCTGCCCCTTTCTGGACAGCCTTGAACCTCGCGGCCACCTCCCACCGCCTCGCATCACCGCCCACCGCCTAAGAAGGAGCCATGGAGTCCTTCGCCCACCTCCCGGTTCTGGCCGATGCCGTGCGGCAGGGCTTCGCTGCGCTCCCCCCCGCACCGTCCGGCGCGCCGCCACGGCTGATCGATGCCACCCTCGGCGGCGGCGGCCACAGCGGTCTGCTCCTGGCGGACCATCCCCAGCTGCAGGTGATCGGCCTCGACCAGGACCCCACCGCCCGTGCCGCCGCCGCCGACCACCTGGCGCCCTTCGCCCCGCGGCTGACGATCGTGGCCACCAACTTCGCCGCCTTCCAGCCCGACGGCCCGGTGCAGGGGGTACTGGCCGACCTGGGGGTGAGCAGCCCCCAGCTGGATCGGCCCGAGCGGGGCTTCAGCTTCCGCTCCGACGGGCCGATCGACATGCGCATGAACCCCGAGGCCGGTGAGCCCGCCGCCGCCCTGCTCGATCAGCTCGAGGAGGGCCCCCTGGCCGATCTGCTGTTCCAGCTGGGGGAGGAACGTCTCTCGCGGCGCATCGCCCGCCGGCTGGTGGCGGAGCGGGCCGAGCGGCCCTGGGCAGAGCGCAGCACCGCCGAGTTGGCCTACGCGATCGGCGGTTGCTACCCACCGGCCGCCCGCCGCGGTCGCATCCATCCGGCCACCCGCAGCTTCCAGGCCCTGCGCATCGCCGTCAACGATGAGCTCGGCTCCCTCGACGAGCTGCTGCGCCGCGCCCCGGACTGGCTCGCCCCCGGCGGCCTGCTGGCGATCATCAGTTTTCACTCGCTGGAGGATCGCCGCGTCAAGCGCGCCTTCCTCGACGACCCGCGCCTGGAGCGCGTCAGCCGCAAGGCGCTGGTGGCGGAAGAGGACGAACGGGAGGCCAACCCCCGCAGCCGCTCCGCCAAGCTGCGGGTGGCCCGCCGCCTCCCCTGATGGACGCCCTGCTCGACCCGTTCCGCAGCCTCCTGGCCTCGGTGCGCCCCACCGACCTGGCCTGGTGGCTGGCCCTGCTGATCCAGCTGACCGCCATCCCCGGCACCCTGCTGCCCGTGCTGCCCGGCCTGGCGCTGCTGCCCCTCGGCGCCCTGGTGTGGTGCCTGGCGGTGGGCTGGAGCGTTGGCTGGCCCACCCTGGCGTTGGCGGCGGTGCTGCTGCTGCTGGGCTGGGGCGCCGACGCCCTGGGGTTGATGCTCGGCGCGGCCCGCATGCAGGCCACCCGCTGGGCCTACATCGGCTCGGGCCTGGGCTTGATCGCCGGCCTGTTCGGTCTGCTGCCGGCCCTGCCCGTGGGCGGACCGCTGGTGGGTGCCCTGGTGGGGCCGCTGCTGGGGGCCAGCCTCGGCGAACTCCTCACCGCCCCCACCTCCCTGGGGCCGATGGGCCTGCTGCGGTTGCGCCGCTCGTTGCTGGTGGGCCTCGCGGTGGTGACCGGCATGCTCGTGAGTCGCCTGGCCCAGGCGGTGCTGGCGGTGGTGGGGGTCGCAGGGTTTGTGCTGCTCAGTACCCGGTTTCCTGGCTGAGGTGCCAGGTGGCGGCGGTGCCAAGGCAGATCGCCAGGGGCAGCCCCAGCCCCACCCCCAGCAGCGGCTGCACCCCCACGCTCAACCCCAGCACCGCCATCTGCACCGCCGCGAGCACCAGCACGGTCCCGGGGCGGCGCCGCACCAGCCCCAGGCTGCTGCGCGCGCTGGCCAGAAGGGGCTGGTCGTCGAGGTTCAGCAGCGGCCCGAGCGGCAGCAGGTGCAGCAGCACCAGGGCCGGCGCCAGGGGCAGCAGGGCCACCACCAGGGCGGTGATCGGATCGCTGCTGGGGGCGAAGCGGCCGCTCAGGGCCACCAGCCCGTAGCCCGGCAGGGCCGCCAGGGCCATCAGGCCGATTGCCAGCAGGGAGGCCCCCAGCAGGCGGCGGCAGCCGCGGCCATTGCGCCGCAGCATCAGCCGCCACAACCGCCGTAGCCCCGGCCGCTCCCCCCGCAGTGGCGCGGCCGCCCCCCGCAGCAGCCCGCTCACCCCCCAAAGCAGCACCAGCGGTGTCGCCAGGCGCCCCAGCGGCGCCAGCACCCCCCGCAGCAGGGTGGTGAGGGCCAGCAGGCCCGCCAGCAGCAGGGCGAAGCTCCCCAGGGGCACGGCGGTGCGGCGGAAGAGGCGCCAGCCATCCGCGAGGCTGGCCTGCACCAGGCGCTCGCCGCCGCTCATGGCTCGCCCCTGGCGGCCACCCCCAGCAGGCCGGTGCGGTCGCGGCTGCCGAACAGCTGGCGGTAGGCCGCGGTGGAGCTGCAGGCGACCACGGGCACGGCCACAAACACCCCTACGCCCCCCGCCACCAGCCCCAGCAGCACCATCAGCAGCTGGACCAGCCACAGCCCCAGCACCGAGGCCCAGCGGGGGTCCACCACCCGCCGGCCGCGCTCGAGGGTGGCCAACGATCCCGGACCCTCCAACAGGGCGATGGGCCCCAGGAAGCGCTGGCTCACCAGCAGGTAGAGCAGCCCGGGGATCGGCAGCAGGGCCACCAGCAGGGCCAGGGCGTTGCTCATCAGGCTCACCGCTGCCTCCAGCAGCGCCAGCAGCAGCACCGCCCCGAACGTGAGCCCCGCCAGGGTGAGCAGCGCCCCCAGCAGGCGGCCCAGGGCCCGCAGGTCGAGCTGCAGGAAGCAGGACGCCCCGGGGCGCCGGCCCTCCAGGGCGCTCCAGCTGGCGCGCACGAAGCCGCACAGCGCCCACAGGGACACCGCCAACCAGGCCACCACCCCGGCGCCCACGAACAGCCAGTCGGCGGCGGCATGGCCCCCCAGGGGATCCGTGCGGCGGCTGAGCAGGGGGTGGCACAGCGCCTGCAGCACCGTGACCAGCACCGTGTAGGCCATGAACCGGCCCGGCGCCCGCTGGAAGGCCCGCCAGCCATCGCGCACCGCCCGGGCCACATCGAGGCCGGCGGGGGCGGCGCGGGCGGTCATCGGGGCGGAACGGTCGTGATTCACGCTAGCGAGGGCTGGTGCCGCAGCCCGCTCACCGCCTCCCGCACCGCGGCCACCGCCCGCTCGATCACCGCCCCATCGGTGCCGCGGCCCAGGCCGAAGCGGATGGTGGCGGCGGCTTCGGCCCGGCTGCGCCCGAGGGCCGCCAGCACATGGGAGGGTTGCCCCTGGCTGCAGGCCGAGCCGCTGCTCACCGCCAGGCTGCGCCGCAGCTGCCGGTGCAGTCGCTCTCCGTCGACCCCGTCGAGGGTGATGTTGAGGTTGTGGGGTAGGCGGGCCGCCAGGCTGCCGTTCACCGTCACCCCCCCCAGCGCCCGCAGGTCCGCCAGCAGCTGATCCCGCAGGGCCCCCAGCCGCTCGGCCCGCTCCTGTCGGTCGTTGAGGGACTGCTGCAGCGCCGCCGCCAGCCCCACGACCAGGGGCACCGGCAGGGTGCCGGCCCGCAGGCCCCCCTCCTGCCCCCCGCCCAGCTGCTGGGCCGCCAGCGCCACCCCCGGCCGCCGCAGCAGGGCGCCGATGCCCTTGGGCCCGTAGAGCTTGTGACCGCTGATGCTGAGCAGGTCGATGCCGGTTTCCGGCAGGCTGAGGGGCACGTGGCCGAGGGCCTGGGCGCCATCGCAGTGAAAGAGGGCCCCATGGCGCCGGCACAGGCTGCCGATCGCCGCCAGCGGCTGGAGCACGCCGATTTCGTTGTTGGCGGCCATCACCGACACCAGCAGGGTGTCGTCGCCCAGGGCCCGTTCGAGCTCGGCTGGATCCAGCAGGCCGTCGGCGGCCACCGGCAGCACCGTGAGGGGAAATCCGTGGCGATCCAGCCAGCGCAGGGGGTCGAGCACCGCCCGGTGCTCGGTGGCCAGGGTGATCAGCCGCCGCCGCGGTTCCCCCCGCTCCAGCGCCGCCTCGGCGACGCCGCGCAGGGCCAGGTTGTTGGCCTCGGTGGCACCGCTGGTGAACACCACCCCCTCGGCGGAGGGCAGCAACACCGCTGCCGCCAGCCCCTCCCGCGCCCGCTCCACCGCGGCGGCGGCCTCCAGGGCCGGCCGGTAGAGGCGGCTGGAGGGATTGGCGAAGCTCCCGTGCCACCAGGGCGCCATCGCCTCCAGCACCGCCGGATCGCACGGGGTGGTGGCGTGATGGTCGAGGTAGGCGAGCATGGCCCCATGCTGACGATCTCTGCCGCCCCCCGCCGCTCCCTGGCTGCCCTGGCGTTGGGCGCGGCCCTGGCGCTGGGGCTGGCCCTGGACACGCCCGGACGGGCCCAATCGACCCCTACCCCCACCCTCACCCCGATGCCGGGCCTCACCCCCGAGGGGCGGCCGGAGCGGCCGGCGGGCTTTGTGCTTCTCGAGGAGCGCGGTGGCTTCGAGGGCACCCGGGCGGTGGGGGTTTTCGGCGCCCGGCCGGATCCGGGCCAGGAGGGGCTCTGGCGGGTGCAGCTGTGGGAGGAGGTGCGCGATCGGGTCTCCATCGCCACCGACAAGGTGAGCTGCCGCCCCGGA
>CAIVPT010000230.1 GCA_903907855.1 uncultured Synechococcaceae cyanobacterium
CATTATCGGCAACCTGATGAAGCGGCGCGATCGCTTCGACCACCTGGTGATCGAAACCACCGGCCTGGCCGATCCAGCACCTGTAATCCAGACCTTCTTTGTCGATGAAGACCTGCGCGATGAATTGCGGCTTGATGCGGTGGTCACCCTGGTGGATCTCAAGCATGTGGAGCAACACTGGGAGGCCGAGGAGGTGCAGGAGCAGCTGGCCTTCGCTGATGTCTTGGTGCTCAACAAGGCCGATCTGGTGAGCGACACCGATCGGGCGGCAATCGAGCGGCGGGTGCGCGCGATCAATCCCGTGGCTCGCCTGCTCACCAGCCACAACGCCGATGTGCCGATACAGGCGCTGCTGGGGGTGGAAGCCTTTGAGCTGGAGCGGGCCCTGAGCCTCGATCCGGGGTTCCTGGCGGAGGAGCACGCCCACGAACACGACGATGCCGTGGGCTCGCTGGCCCTGGTGGAAGAACGGCCGATGGACCTCGAGAAGCTGGGGCGTTGGCTGTCCGATCTGGTGGCCGAGCGGGGGCCTGATCTATTCCGGATGAAGGGCATCATCCAGCTCCAGGGAGAAGATCGTCGCTACGTGTTCCAGTCCGTGCACATGCTGCTCGACGGTGATTTCGATCGCCCCTGGAAAGCCACAGAGCCACGCCGCACCGAATTCGTGATCATCGGTCGCGACCTCGATGGCGAGGCCCTGCGGGCCGGCTTCCTGGCCTGTGTGGCCTGAGCCGGTGATGGCACAGGTGACCTTGGTGAGCGAACGGCTCTGCGGTGATCTGAGCCAGCCGATCACGGCCCTGACCTGGTCAGCCGATGGGGAATTTCTGGCCATCACCAGCGGTGGCGGCGAGCTGCTGCTGCTCGATTTCCGCGCGGGCTGTGAGGAGCTGCTCCGGGGCGACCGTGACAGCAGCCTGGATGTGGTCGGCTTCAGCAGCGATGGCCAGTTCCTGATGGCCGCTGGCCAGGCCGGGGAACTCCATCTCTGGGAGTTGGGCGGCACCGGGGTGCGGCCGCTGGCCATGGAGCCCATGCCCCTGGGTGGCGGCTGGATTGATGCGGCGGCCTGGCAGCCGGGTGGGGTGTTGCTGGCGGTGGCGGCCGGGCGCGAGCTGCGGCTCTGGGATGGGGCCAGCCGCCAGTGGCGGGATGCATCGCTGCCATTGCCCGGCACAATCCAAGCCCTGGCTTGGAGTGCTGATGGGGGGCATCTGGCCGCCAGCTGCCACGGAGAGCTGGCGCTCTGGCAGCCGGGTCTGAGCTCGCCCGCCAATCCCCCGTTGCGCCACCCGATCGCCTCGGCCGGTCTTGTCCTGGCCTTTTCAGGGCCGGGCCACCATCTGGCCTGCGGAATGCTCGATCGCTCCCTGCTGGTGTGGCCCCAAGGCTGCCAAGGCCAGCCCTGGCAGTTCAGCGGTTTTCCCGCCAAGGTACGGCAACTGGCCTGGAGCGATCAGCCCGGCCGCCTGGCACCCCTGCTGGCCAGTGCCGCTGCAGAGGCTGTGATTCTCTGGACGCAGGTGAAGCACGGTTCCAAGGCCTGGCAACCCGAACCGCTGCTGTGGCACGAAAAGCGCGTGCAGGCGCTGGCTTTTGCACCGGGGAGCACCCTGCTGGCCAGTGCGTCCAGCGACGGCAGCGTGGCGCTGTGGGATGGCCGAGGCCGGATGCTGCAGCCACTGGAGGGCCAGGGCAGCGGCTTCAACGCTCTGTCGTGGCGACCGGATGGCCGGCACCTGGCGGCAGGCGATACCAGCGGGCGCTGGTGGCTATGGCCGGTGGAGGTTCCACCCCGCGAACGACAACGCCAGCACCGAGGGGCCGGCTTCAGACCCAAGCCGTAGAATGAGAACTATTATCAGCTTTACGGCGGATGCGGCCTCCTGTTGGTCTCCAGGCCCTGTTGACGTTGACCGGAGTGGCGATCGGCGCCTTGGTGCTGGCGGCTTGCGGCGCGCCCCCACCGAACACCCCTGAGGCGGCAGCCGACAAGCGTTTCAAGGTGGTCACCACCTTCCTGCCGATCACCCTGTTCACCCGTGCCGTGGCAGGCGACTGCGCCGCCGTTACCTCCCTGATCCCTGCCAACCTGGGCCCCCATGACTTTCAGGCCAAACCGGGCGATCTCACGGCCCTGCGCCAGGCCCGGGTGCTGGTGAAGAACGGCCTGGAGATGGAGAGCTTCCTCGACAAACTTGTGGCCGCCGCAGGCAATCCCCAGCTGAAGGTGATTGATTCCAGCCGCGGCGTCGCCACCCTGGACACGGAGGCGCACCACGACGGCAGCCATGCCGAGGACCATGGCAAGGAGCAAGGCCATGATCACGGCGCTGAGAATCCCCACATCTGGTTGGATCCACTGCGGGCGGTGCAGCAGGTGGAAACCATCCGCGATGGGCTGATCCAGGCCGATCCCAGCTGCGCAGAGGGCTACCGGCGCAATGCGGCCGCCTACACAACCCAGCTGAAGAAACTGAACAGCGAAATCGCCGCCCAACTCCAGCCCTATCGCGGCAAAACGTTTGTGGCCTTCCACGACTTTGCGCCCTATTTCGCCGATCGCTATGGCCTCAAGGCCGAGTACCTGGTGGATGTGCCCGAGATCAATCCCACTCCAACCGATCTGCAGCGGGTGGCGGCCGAGGTGAAGAGCAGCCAGCTCCAGGCCCTCCTCAGCGAACCCCAGGAGGGCAACCGCTCTTTCAATGCACTGGCGAAGGATCTTGGCGTGAAGGTGGTGGTGTTTGATCCGATGGAGACGGCCACGGAGGAGGCCTCGCGCGATCCCTCCACCTATCTGAAGCTGATGCGCCGCAATGCGGCCGATCTGCGCCAGGCTTTCGGGCCATGACAGACAGCGACCCCGGGCACCATCCGCCTAAAAACCCGTCCACCCACGAGCGAGAACGGTTATCATTCTGATCACTTCAAGCCCCTCCGGGGCCGCCCAGGCGAAGAATCTCAGCCCGTACGGAGATCCTGACAGCAACACTCTGGTAGGTGTTCCTTGCAGGAGACATGGGCGAGCATTCCGGCCAATGGCGCCGAAGCGTCAACCGAGCCCACTCCCCCATGCTTCCCCCTCGCTCCGGCCTTGCTGCCGCCATCAGCCTGCTGGCTCCAGCGGCCCTGGGCACCAATCTTGCCGCTGCCGCCGCTGATCTCAACGGCAGCCTCAACCTCGCTGGCGTCAGCCGCTACAGCAGCCAGGAGCAGGTAACCAGCATCAGCCAGTTCTCCGACGTTCAGCCGAGCGACTGGGCCTTTCAGGCGTTGAGCAACCTGATCGAGCGCTACGGCTGCGTGGCCGGCTACCCCGATGGCACCTACCGGGGGGGCAAGGCGATGAGCCGCTACGAAGCGGCAGCTTTACTCAACGCCTGCCTCGATCGCATTACGGAGGTGACCGATGAGCTCAAGCGACTCCTGAAGGAATTTGAGCAGGAGCTCGCCGTTCTCCGCGGCCGGGTTGATGGCCTGGAGGCCAAGGTGGGCGAGCTGGAAGCCAACCAATTCTCCACCACTACCAAGCTCTCCGGTCTGGCCACCTTCGTGGTGGGTGCCAACACCTTCAGCGGCTCAGCCATCAACACAGGCTCGAACACGGTGAATCGGGCTCCCAATGCAGTCACGGGACTTCCTCGCGCCGCCGTGAGCCTCCCCAATGCCACCACCTTCAACTACGACGTTCAGCTGACATTCGACACCAGCTTCTCAGGGAAAGACCTGCTGCGCACCAATCTGCGGGCAGGCAATTTTGGCGACAGCGTGTTTGGCGGTGAACCCCATTCCCTGGGACTGGCACAGCTGGAAGTTGCCTTTGAAGAGGATTGCGGCGATGGCGACTGCGGCGACGTCGTGGCGATCGACAAGCTGTTCTACCAATTCCCCATCGGCAGTCAGTTCACCGCCACGCTCGGCGCGCGAGTGGGACAGGAAGACATGCTGGCACTGTGGCCCAGCGTGTACCCATCTGACACGGTTCTCAACGTATTCACCGTCAATGGTGCCCCAGGCGCCTACAGCAAAAACCTAGGCACGGGGGCCGGCTTGTGGTGGCAGGCCCATGGGCTGAGCCTGAGTGCCAACTATGTGGCAGCCAACGGTGATTCCGGTAATCCCAGTGTGGATGCTGGAGACGGTGGTGGTGGCATCGGCAATCGCTTCTCCGGGTCCACCGGCACGGTTCAACTGGCCTATCAACAGGAGCAGTGGGGTCTGGCCGCCATCTGGACGCTGGTGCAACCCGAAACCCAGTTCGTGCCAGGCACGACGCCCTTCATCCACAGCGCCATTGACCACACGCTCGATGCTCTGACCAATGCCTATGGTCTCAGCGGCTATTGGCAACCGCTCCAGAGCGGCTGGCTGCCTTCCGTCAGCCTGGGCTGGGGCATCAACACCACCTCCTACAGCAGCGACCAACCTGCCGGCACTCTGCGCACCAGCCAGTCGTGGATGGTGGGTCTTCAGTGGACCGATGCCATGATCAAAGGCAATGACTTCGGATTTGCCGTTGGGCAACCGGTGTTTGCCACATCGCTCAGCGACGACATCACGCCGAACGACGGCAACTTTGTTTGGGAGTGGTGGTACAAGATCCAGGTGACCGACAACATCTCAGTTACGCCGGCGCTGATTTATCTCAGCCGCCCCTTTGGCCAGGTGACACCGGAAGGTGAGAGCTTCAGCCAATTCGGGGGGCTGGTGAAAACGAGCTTCAAATTCTGATCGGCAGCTGATCTGTCCACCTCTCTGCCTGGATGAACCCCAAGGGTTTCCCTAGCGAAGGGAGCCCTCGGGTGCACCCGTTTCTTTCTGGGAAGTTGCGGCGGGAGAATTGTGCTGATGCTGATCAGGTTTGGCGGGTTTGCGATAGCTGCTGGAACCACCACCACCGCAGGCCAGGGCGGGGGTGATGCCAACAAGCATGGCAGCGGCCAGCGCCAGGCTGAGGGTGTGCTTTGCGGTCATGGTTTCCGTGGTTACGAGGGGAATGGTGGGCTGGATGTTGGGAGCGGGGGATGCAGCGGTTCGTTGGACGGGCAGCTGCTCACGCCCAGCCCTCAGTGGTGGCTGTGGGCTGGGCCACTGGCCTGGCCGTGCTGGGCGCAGGGCATCCACCGGCTCCCCATCGGATGGGCTCCGGTGCAGCCCAGTTTGCTGGCCGCTGCCTCGGCTTCCGCTTTGGTGGCGTAGGTGGCTGGCGGCGCTGCGGGATTGGCCAGGGCGCTGCCTCCCAGCAGGGGAAGCACGGCCAGGCCGATGGCGCCCAGGAACCGGAAGGTGTTTTTTCTTGCCTTACCGCTGGGTGCGAAGCCTTGAGCCATGGGACAGGGGCGACAGCCAGCCCACAACGTAGCGCAAGGCTCCAGCAGGCTGAACTCAGTGGAGTGTTTGTGTTGTCAGATCGCCGCCTGGGTTGGTTGCTTAAGGTCGGTTGATCTGCCTTGGGTCTGGAGGGTTATCGCGTGGAGGCTCCGGCGCTGCGGATCGGCCAGGTGGCTGAGGCCACGGGGTTGCCGGTGAAAACAGTGCGCTTCTACGCCGACGAGGGCCTGATCAGCACGGTGGCCCGCTCCCCAGGGGGCTACCGGCTGTTCGATCCGGCCGTTGTCGGGGAGCTGGATCTGATTCGCTCCCTGCGGGCCATGGATGTGCCCCTGCCGGAGCTCAAGCGGATCCTGGCGGTGCGGCGGGCGGGCCACTGCAACTGCGACTCCCTGAAAACCACCATCCAGACACGCATCCGCTCCATCGACCATCGCCTGACGGAGCTGGTGGCCATGAAAGCGGAATTGGTTCAGATGTTGAGCTCCTGGGAGGAATGCGGAGGCCTGAAGTCGGCCTGAAGTCGTCCTGAACCGCCCCCAACCGCTCAGAACACCTCCAGCCCCGCCACCTCCGGAAGCACCGCCTTGCGCTTCGCCGATTCGGCGCAGCCGGCGGGGGTGGGAAAGATCTTGGCCGGATTGGCCAGCCCCGCGGGGTCGAAGGCCTGGCGCACGAGCTGCATCGTGGCCAGATCATCCGGGCTGAACATCCACTCCATGAAGCAGCGTTTGTCGCTCCCCACCCCGTGCTCGCCGGTGATGCTGCCGCCGGCGTCGATGCACAGCCGCAGGATTGCGGCGCCGAGATCATGCACCCGGTCGGCCACACCGGCCTCACTGGCGCGGTAGAGGATCAACGGGTGCAGATTGCCATCGCCGGCGTGGAACACATTGGCCACCGGCAAGCCGTGGCTCTCGCTGAGGGCCTGGATCTGGCGCAGCACCTGGGGCAGGGCACTGCGCGGCACCACGCCATCCTGCAGGTAGTAGCTGGGGAAGCGGCGGCCCAGGGCGGAGATGGCCGATTTGCGGCCCTTCCACAACAGCGCCCGCTCCTCCTCCGCCCACGCGGCCCGCACGGTGCGGGCGCCGGCCTCGCGGCAGAGGCGGGTGGCGATGTCGGCGGCGGCCTCCACCTCCCGCACGCCGCCATCGAGTTCAATCAGCAGCACGGCGGCCGCATCGCGCGGGTATTCCTCCTTCTCCAGGTAGTCGTTGACCGCCTCGATGCAGAGGGAATCCATCATCTCCATCCCCGCCGGCAACACCCCGGCTGAGGTAACGAGCCGCACCGCCTCCCCCGCGGCCTCCATGGAGGCGAAATCCGCCAGCAACACCGCCACGCTCTTGGGGGTGCGCAGCAGCCGCAGGGTGATCGCCGTGGCAATCCCCAGCGTGCCCTCACTGCCGATGAACACTCCGCGCAGGTCGAGCTCCGGCGATTCCGCCAGACCGCTGCCCAGGGTGGTGACCGTGCCGTCGGGCAGCACCACCTCCAGGGCCAGCACGTGGTTGCTCGTGACCCCGTACTTAAGGCAATGCACGCCGCCGGAGTTCTCGGCCACGTTGCCGCCGATGCTGCAGGCCACCTGGCTGGAGGGGTCGGGGGCGTAATAGAAGCCGTCGCCGGCCACCGCCCGCGTCACCCAGCTGTTGATCACCCCCGGCTCCACCGTGACGGTGCGGTTGGCCAGATCCACCGCCAGGATGCGGCGCATGCGGCTGGTGGCGATCACCAGCGCCTCCTGCTCCGCCAACGCCCCGCCGGAGAGGCCGGTGCCGCTGCCGCGGGCGATGAAGGGCACCCCTTCACGGGCGCAGAGGCTCACCAGGGCGGCCACCTGGTCGCGGTTTTCCGGCAGCACCACCAGGGGCGGCGCATGGCGGTGCAGGGTGAGGCCGTCGCAGTCGTAGCTGAGCAGCTCCTGGGGGGCCGACACCACCGCGCGGGTCGGGAGGATGGCGCGGCAGAGGCGGGCGAAGCGTCCCCAGTCGATGGGGGCGGTGGTGGGACGGGCCTGGGGAGGGGTGGCGGTCGGCACGGGCGCGGACTGGGGCCGGGGCCATGCTGACCCAGCGCCGCAGGGCACGGGGGCGCATCGCTGCAAAAAATTGCCTAAACCGACCCGCGTTTTGCGCACAGGCGGCACTCTTTGGGTAAGGATGGTCGATGCCCTGTCGCGTCCGTCCGCGGATCCCCCCTTGAGTTCGGCCCCTTTCTCCGCACCTCCCGCCGCCGCTGCTCTCACGACCACCCGCTCCCAGGAGATCTTCGCGGCAGCGCAGAAACTGATGCCCGGCGGCGTCAGCTCCCCCGTGCGGGCCTTCCGTTCCGTCGGCGGCCAGCCGATCGTGTTTGATCGCGTCAAGGGCGCCTACGCCTGGGACGTCGATGGCAACCGCTACATCGACTACGTAGGCAGCTGGGGCCCGGCCATCTGCGGCCACGCCCACCCCGAGGTGATCTCCGCCCTGCATGAGGCGCTGGAGAAGGGCACCAGCTTCGGGGCCCCCTGCGAGCTGGAGAACCAGCTGGCCGAACTGGTGATCGAGGCGGTGCCATCGGTGGAGATGGTGCGATTCGTGAACTCGGGCACCGAGGCCTGCATGGCGGTGCTGCGGCTGATGCGGGCCTTCACCGGCCGCGAGAAGGTGATCAAGTTCGAAGGCTGCTACCACGGCCACGCCGACATGTTCCTGGTGAAGGCCGGCTCCGGGGTGGCCACCCTGGGCCTGCCCGATTCCCCCGGCGTGCCCCGCGCCGTCACCGCCAGCACCCTCACCGCCCCCTACAACGACCTGGAGGCGGTCAAGCAGCTGTTCGCCGCCAACGCCGGCGAGGTGGCGGGCGTGATCCTGGAGCCGGTGGTGGGCAACGCCGGCTTCATCACCCCGGAGCCCGGCTTCCTCGAAGGCCTGCGCGAACTCACCCGTGAGCACGGCGCCCTGCTGGTGTTCGACGAGGTGATGACCGGCTTCCGCATCAGCTACGGCGGCGCCCAGGCCCGCTTCGGCATCACCCCCGACCTCACCACCATGGGGAAGGTGATCGGCGGCGGCCTGCCGGTGGGCGCCTACGGCGGCCGCGCCGACATCATGGCGATGGTGGCGCCGGCGGGCCCGATGTATCAAGCGGGCACCCTCAGCGGCAACCCCCTGGCGATGACCGCCGGCATCCGCACCCTGGAGCTGCTCAAGAAACCCGGCACCTACGAGCGGCTGGAATCGATCACCCGGCGCCTGAGCGAGGGGATCGGCGAAGCGGCCCGCGCCGCCGGCCTGCCCTACAGCGGCGGCAACATCAGCGCCATGTTCGGCTTCTTCCTCTGTGGGGGGCCGGTGCGCAACTTCGAGGAGGCCAAGGCCACCGACAGCGCCCGCTTCGGCCGCCTGCACCGGGCGATGCTTGAGCGCGGCGTGTACCTGGCCCCCAGCTCCTTCGAGGCCGGCTTCACCTCCCTGGCCCATTCCGACGCCGACATCGACGCCACCCTCGAGGCCTTCCGCGAGAGCTTCGCGGCCGTCGCCTGACCGCCCCCGGCCCGCGGATGCGCGACCTGATCGCCATCCCGGTGCCGCCGGGGCTGGAAATCCTGGCCCTGCTTGCGGTCCTCCTGGGCCTGGCCCTTTTCCTGCGCGCTCTGGTGGGCCGCGAGCGGCTCCACCGCACGATCTTCCAGGCCGACACCCCCGCCGGTCGCCGCTTCGACCTGGTGCTGCTCGGGGTGATCCTGCTGAGCGTGGTGGCGGTGGTGCTCGAGAGCGATCCGGAGCTCGGCCAGCGCTGGCTGGGCAGCTTCCGGGCGGCGGAGTGGACCTTCACCGTGCTGTTCACCCTGGAGTATCTGCTGCGGCTCCTCTGCGCACCCGCTCCCGCCGCCTACGCCCGCAGCTTCTTCGGCATCGTCGACCTGCTGGCGATCGTGCCCAGCTTCCTGGGGCTGGTGCTCCCGGGCGCCTACACCTTCATCGTGGTGCGGGTGCTGCGGCTGCTGCGCATCTTCCAGGTGCTGGCGCTGGGCAGCTACCTGCAGGCCTCCGACCTGCTGTGGACCGCCCTCTGGGCAGGTCGGCGCAAGATCGCCGTGTTCCTGCTGGCCATCGCCACGCTGGTGGTGTTGATCGGCGCGCTGATGTTCGCGCTGGAGAGCAGCCTCAACCCCGCCTTCCGCAGCATCCCTGTGGGGATCTACTGGGCGATCGTCACGGTCACCACCGTGGGCTATGGCGATGTGGCACCGGTGACCCCCCTGGGGCGCCTGGTGGCCTCCACCACCATGCTGATCGGCTACAGCATCCTGGCGGTGCCCACCGGCATCCTCACCGTGGAGATCGGCCAGGCGGCGCAACGCCGCCGGCTGGCCGATCCGGGCGAGGACGGGCCCCCCAGCGACCCAGCCGCCCGCTGCCCCCACTGCGGCGCCCGCCAGTGAGGACCGCTCAGAAGCCCAGGTTGCGGCCGCCATCCACGGCAATCACCTGGCCGTTCACATAGCTCCCGGTGGTGGCGAGGTACAGCACGCAGGCGGCCACATCGGCGGGCTCGCCCTCGCGCCGCAGGGGGATGCGCTCGAGGATCGCCTGATCCCACACCACGCCGTCCATGTCGTCGGGGCGGAGCACCGGCCCTGGGGCGACCCCATTGACCCGCACCTCAGGCCCCAGCTCGCGGGCCATGGCGTAGGTGAGCATCTGCAGGCCCGCCTTGGCCACGCAGTAGAGGGGGAAGCCCCCCAGGGGCCGGCGGGCGTGGATGTCGACGATGTTCACGATCAACCCCTGGCGGCGGCGCAGCCAGGGCAACGCCGCCTGGCTGAGGAACAGGGGCGCCTTGAGGTTGCTGTCCATCAGGGTGTGCCAGTCGTCCTCGCCGATCGAGCCGAAGGCGGTGGCGCGGAAGATCGAGGCGTTGTTCACCAGCAGGTCGAGGCCATCGAAGGCGGCGGCCGCAGCGGGCACCAGCCGATCGCGCTCCTGCTCGCACAGCAGATCGGCCGCCAGCAGGGCGGTGCTGCCCGGGCGGCTGGCCTCAAGCCGCTCCGCCAACTCCCGGGCCGGCCCCGCCGAACGCCCGTAGTGGATCACCACCGAGGCTCCGGCCCCATGCAGCTGCTCGACGATGGCGGCCCCCACCCTCCGGGCGCCGCCGGTGACCAGGGCGACGCGGCCAGCCAGGGGCAGGGTGGGGGTGGACATGGCCAGCCAGGCGGGGGCCCCACTGTGGCAAGCCGCTGCGCCGGCGGGACGGGAAATACCTGATACCAGGTATCGCCCTAAGGAGGAGGAAAAGGCAAGAATTGAAAAACATCCATGTGTACCACTGCGATGACCGGCTACCAATTCGGCCCCTACTGCCTCGCTCCCGACAGCACTCTCTGGCATCGCGGTCGCTTGGTGCCCCTCGCACCGATGCAACGCCGCCTCCTGGCCTGCCTCTGCCAGCAGGGGGGCCGGGTGATCAGCAAGAACGACCTCATCCAAAAGGTATGGGGCCACTCCGAGGCCACTGACATCAGCCTGGCCCGCACCATGCATGGCCTACGCCGCAAACTCGCCAGCACCGACCTGAGCCGCGACCTGATCCAGACGGTCTACGGCCACGGCTACGTTTTCACCCAACCGGTGCAGGAACTACCCGCCACAGCCGATGCCATGCGCGCCAGCCTCGAGCCCTGCCTGGCCTGAGGGAATCGCCAGGGATGGGCTTGCCATAATGGCTATGTCGGCATAACACGGTTTTGCGTTGATGGGTGCAGACGGCCCTTTGCCCTCCCCCAAGTTGCTGGAGGAATACAGCCGGTTCTTCCGCCTGCTCAGTGAGCCGGCCCGGCTGCAGTTGCTGTGTCTGCTGCGCCAGGGGGGCCTGGATGTGGGCTCGTTGATCGAGGCCACCGGCTTTTCCCAGTCGCACATCAGCCGCCAGCTCGGCCAGCTTCAGCGCGCGGGGCTGGTGCGCTGCTCCCGCGAGGGCAGCCGCACGATCTGGTGGGCCGACAGCGATCTGGTGGACCAGCTCTGCACCCTTGTGCAGGGCCGCCTGCGCCAGCGGCTGGAGGAGCAGATGCGTCAGCTGCATCCGGCCTGAGCGGCGGTCCGGACTGGGGGACGGTCCGCCCGGGAGCCCCTGCCTAGCTTGGGGTCACCCTGTGGCTGCCCCATGGTCCGCGAGCGTTTCTTCCTGGAGCTCGAGCCGCCGGTCACCCTGCCGCGCGAAGCCCCCCATGTGGTGATCGTGGGCGGGGGGTTTGCGGGCCTCAAGGCCGCCCATGCGCTGGCCGGCAGCGACCTGCGGGTGACCCTGATCGACCGGCGCAACTTCAACCTCTTCCAGCCGCTGCTGTATCAGGTGGCCACCGGGCTGGTGGCCGAGAGCGATGTGGCCTCGCCGCTGCGGCAGCTGGTGGGCCGGGCCCCGAACGTGCAGGTGCTGATGGGGGAGGTGGACGACCTGGATCCGGCCGCCCGCGAGGTGGTCTTCAACCACCGCCGCTACCGCTACGACCACCTGATCCTGGCGGCGGGCGCCACCAGCAGCTTCTTCGGCCACGACGACTGGCGGCAGCAGGCGATCCCGATGAAAACCCTCGCGGATGCCGAGACGATTCAGCGCCATGTGCTCAGCGCCCTGGAGGAGGCCGAGCAGACGCCGGATGCCCAGCGGCGGGAGCTGTTGCAGTCGGTGGTGGTGATCGGCGGGGGACCCACCGGCTGTGAGCTGGCGGCGTCGCTGATCGACCTGATGCGCCACACCCTGGCGCGGGAGTTCAAGCAGCTGGATCCGGCGAAATGCCGCGTCACCCTGGTGGATCCGGGCGATCGGGTGCTGCGGGCGATGGATCCGGAGCTCTCCCGCGCCGCCGGCGACCGGCTGAAGCTGGTGGGGGTGGAGGTGCTGCTGGGGGGCCGGGTGAAGGCGATCGAGGAGCGGCTTGTGCGACTCAGCGTGGGCGAGGCGGAGCAGACCCTGGCGGCGGGCACGATCTGCTGGACCGCCGGGGTGGCGCCCTCCTCCCTGGGCCGGCTGCTGGCGGAGCGCACCGGCTGCCCGATCGACAAGGGGGGCCGGGTGGTGGTGGCGCCCGATTTCTCGATCCCGGACCATCCCGAGATCCGGGTGGTGGGCGACCTCTGCAGCTACAGCCCCAGCGCCGATGCCAAACCGCTGCCGGGCATGGCGGGGCCGGCGGTGCAGATGGGCACCTGGGTGGCCCGCGACATCCTGGAGCGCAGCCGGGGTCGCGAGCACCGTCCGTTCCGCTACGTGGATTTCGGCACGATGGCGGTGATCGGTCCGCTGTTCGCCGTGGCCGACCTGCGGGGCTGGAAAGTGAGCGGCGCCTTCGGCTTCCTGCTCTGGGCCCTGGCCCACCTGGCCTTCATGCCGGCGCGGGAGAACCGCCTGATCCTGCTGACCAAATGGCTGTGGATGATCCTGGTGCGGCAGCGCTCGGCGCTGGTGATCAGCGAGCCGGTGGCGGTTGCTGAAGCGCCGGCGGCGGCGACGCTGGTGACGCCGGGGTCGTGAGATCCCGCAGGGCGTGATAGATGGGGCGCTCGAGCACCAGCCGGCTCACGTAGGCGGCGAGCACAGCTGACACCAGCAGCCCGGGGAGCAGCTGCTGATCAGCCGCCAGCCGCAGGGCGAAGAGCACGGTGGCCACCGGCAGCTGGGTGACGCCGGCCAGGCCGGCCGCCATCCCCAAGGCCGTGCCCAGCGCCCCCAGGCCCGCCAGCCCCGCCAGGCCGTGGCCCAGCAGGGCCCCGAAGGCGAAGGATGGATCGATCAGGCCACCGGGGATGCCCAGGCCGAGGGTCAGTACCGGGCCGATCAGCCGCAGGGCGAGGGCGAGCCAATCCGCCAACGGGCCCGGGCCGACGGCACCACCGACGGCACCGCCGACGGCGCCGAGATGGATCAGGTGCACCATCAGGAGCTCGCCATCGCCGCCGCTGCTGCCGCCGCTGAGCAGCAGGAAGGCGCTGAGGCTGCCCCCCACCGCCAGGCCGATCGCCAGCGGACGGCGACGCACCACGGGGGCGGCCCAACGGGTGAAGGCCAGCAGCAGCCTTCCGAAGAGGGCCCCCAGCAGCCCGCCGAGCACGCCGATCGGCAGGGCCCAGAGCACCTGCACGAGTTCGGCGCTGTCGGCGGTGAGGCGCCCGAGGGCAAACATCGGCTGGCCGGTGAGGTTGCTGAAGGCGGCCGCCACCGCGCAGGCCACCACCGCCGGCCAGACCAACACGGCGCTGAAGCGGCCGATGAATTCCTCCATCACGAACACCACCCCCACCAGCGGTGTGTTGAAGCCCCCCGCCAGGCCGGCGCCGGCGCCGAGGGCCAGCAGGTGCTCAGGCGCCAGGCGGGGCACCAGGGCCGGAAAGCGGCGCCGCAGGGCCTGGGCCACGGCGGCGCCCACGTGCACCACGGGCCCCTCGCGTCCCATCGGCAGCAGGGCCAGGGTGGCGACGGCCCAGAGGCCAAAGCGCTGCAGAGTGGGCCGGATCCCCAGCAACCGATCCGCCTGGGCGGGCTCCTCGATGCTGGTCATCGTCTGGGGGATGCCCGAGCCGGCGCCCCGGGGCCACACGCCGCGCTGCAGGAGCAACAGCAGGGGCACCACCAGGACGGGGGAGCTCGCCAGGGCCAGGGTGAGGGGGTTCCAGGGACGGCCGCTGAAGATGGGCAACAGGCCCAGCAGCCGATCCTGGGCGCGATCCAGGAGGTTGAAGGGCCAGCAGGCCAGGCCCACCAGCAGCCCGAGCACCGCCAACTGCAGCAGTTCCCTCACCAGGGCCGCCATCGACGCGCGCAGACGGTCCATGGCAGGGGCACCACCAACTGCCCCCATGATGGGCGGCCTCAGAGCCGCCGCTGGGCCCGCCCCAGGATCAGGCCGATCAGGATCGCCACGTAGAGCTGGCCGGTGATCGCCAGGCTGGTGGCCACCACCTGGGCACTGATGCTGGCGGGGTTGAGAAGGCCGCCGCCCACGGCGGTGAGCACCCCAAAAGCCGACACCATCAAGGCGGGCGCCACCGCCAGCACGGGCGGCTGACCAGCAACCACCGGCGGCAGCACGGCGGCGTTGAAGGACAACGGATCGAGCACCCACAACGCCACGAGCAGGATGCCCCCCGCCACTCCCAGCGTGAAATACCCCGAGGCCGCGCCCAGCACCACCGAAGTGGTGACAATCGGTTCACGGGTGAGGGTGAGCACCTTGCGCACCACGGCCGTGAGCAGAAACAACAGCCAGATCAGCACATGGGGAAAGGTGAGCCACCGCCCGAGCGACGGCGCCAGGATCAGGGCCCCATGCCAGAAGATCTCCATCGCGATCGCCAGGCCGCCAAGCCCGAAGATCAATCTCTTGCTGCGCCGCAGCGGCGAAAAACGGCTGGTGAACACCAACAGCACCGCCGCCAGCAGGCAGAGCAACAGCGACAGCAACCCCGGCAGCCGCTGCGTCAGCGGCAGTAGCAACAGAATCGCCACCTGCACCAGCAGGGTGATGCGATAGCCGCGGTGGCGCTGGCGGATGCGGCGCAACTCGTCGCGGGTGAGTTTCATGGGGGTGGCCCCGGCCGCGCCTGCGGCACCGGGTAGCGACTGAGCTGCTGGATCATCTTGGCGACCATCGCGGTCCAGCCCGTCTGGTGACTGGCACCTAGGCCGCAGCCGTTGTCGCCGTGGAAGTACTCGTGGAAGAGCAAGAGATCGCGCCAGTGGGGATCGTTGCGGAACAGGGGCTCCTGACCCTGGAAGGGGCGGGCGCCATCGGGGCCGCGGCGGAACAGGTTCACCAGCCGCTGCTCCAGCAGCAGTGACACCTCCCAGAGGGTGTACCACTGGCCGGAGCGGGTGGGGAACTCCACCAGCAGGGTGTCGCCGTAATAGTGGCCGAATTTCTGCAGCGCTTCGATCAGCAGGAAGTTGATCGGCATCCACACCGGTCCGCGCCAGTTGGAGTTGCCGCCGAACATCGCCACCGGGCTGTCGGCCGGGCTGTAGGCCAGCGTCTGCGACTCATTGCCCTGGGTGAAGGTGTAGGGATGCTCCCCATACACCTTGGAGAGGGCGCGGATGCCGTAGGGGGAGAGGAATTCCTCCTCATCGAACAAGCGGCGGCAGATGCGCTGCAGCCGCTCCTCGGGCACCAGCGAAAACAGCAGGCGATCATTGCGCCAGCGGCCCAGGTTTTCCACCAACCAGCCGTGGCTGGTGCGCTCCCGCAGAAACCAGGCCAGGCTTTGGGTCACCTCCAGCACCGGCAATCGCTTGACCGTGTCGACATCGAAGCTGGCCACCGCCAGCAGCGGGATCAGGCCCGAAACAGAGCGCGTGCGCAGGAATTCCGTGCTGCCATCAGGGCGCTTGATCACGTCGTAATAAAAACCATCCTCCTGGTCCCAGTTCACAAAGCCGCGGTTCCCCGGCGTGTTGAGGGTAAGGGCCAGCTGCACAAAGTCGTAGACGAATCGCTCGCACAGCTCGGCATATTCCGGCTCCTCCCGGCTCAGCTCCACGCTGATCGTCAGCAGGTTGAGGCTGAGGGAGGCCATCCAGGCGGTGCCATCGCACTGCTCGATGCGGCTGCCATCCGCCAGCGGGAAGCGGCGGTCGAACACGGCGATGTTGTCGAGCCCCAGGAAGCCCCCCTCAAACACATTGTCGCCAGAGCGGTCGTTGCGGTTCGCCCACCAGCCGTATTCCAGGATCAATTTGCGCAGCGCCGCCCGCAGGAAGACCAGATCCGCCTCCTCGCTGCTCTTGCGGTCGATCTGGAAGATGCGCATCGCCGCCCAGGCGCCGATCGGTGGGTTGGGGTCGGAGAGGGCCCATTCATAGGCGGGGGTCTGGGCGTTGGGGGCCGTGTAGTGGGGCGAGCGCAGCAGGGTGCATTGGTGTTTGGCCGTGGCCGGATCGAAGCTCGCAAAGGCCACCGCGTGGAACATCAGATCCCACTGGCAGAAGTAGGGGTACTCCCAGCCATCCGGCATGGCGATCACATCCTGGGCATGCAGCCGCTGCCACTGGCGGTTGGGCGACTGCCAACGCTGCGCCGGCGGCGGCGGCGCGGTGGGATCGCCCGAAAGCCAGCGCAGCACGCTCCAGCCGTAGACCTTCTTGCTCCACAGCAAGCCGGCGGCCGCCGTGGTGTGGATGCGCCGCTCCTCCTCCGCCAGGCCCGGCACCCGGCTGTCGAAGAACTGTTGCCATTCCCGCTCGCGGGCGGCAAAGAGCGCCTCAAACGCCGCACCGAAGGGCTCCGCCACTGCGGCACTGGGGCCGCGCAGACGCAGGGCCACCACCCACTCCTCGCCGGGCTCCACGCTGCGCTGCAGCCAGCGGGCGGCCTTGGTGCCCCGCTGCGCCGGATTGATCGCCCCGGCCTCCCCCTCGATCAGGTGGCGGTGGAAGCCATCCTTCTGGAAGGGTCTGCCATTGGGCTGGCCGAACAACCGCTGCTGGTTCGTTTCGTTGTCGGTGAACCACCAGGGGCCGCTCTCACGGCAGTGCAGCTCGTAGCGGCCCAGATCACCCCCCGGCTGGGCCACCACCCCATCGCCCTCCAGGGCCATCGGCGTTTCGTGTTCGTCGGGATAGCCCCACGACCAGGTATTGCGCAGCCAGAGGGTGGGCAGCAGGTGCAAAGGGGCCGGATCGGGGCCGCGGTTGATCGCCCGCACGCGGATGGCCAGGTCATCCGGGGCCGCCTTGGCCACCTCCACGAACACATCAAAATAGCGCCCCTCGGCGAAGATGCTGGTGTCCACCAGCTCGAATTCGGCCTGGTCGCGGCCCCGGGCCCGGTTCTCGGCCAGCAGCTGCTCGTAGGGGAAGCGCTGCTGCGGGTATTTGTAGAGGCCCCGCGCAAAGCTGTGGGTGGGGGTGTTGGCCAGGTGGAAGAAGTAGTCCTTGAGGTCTTCACCGTGGTTGCCCTCGCCGTTCGCCATCCCGAAGGGCCGCTCCTTGAGGATCGGATCCACGCCGTTCCACAACGCCAGCGAGAAACACAGGCGGCCCTGGCGATCGCAGATCCCCAACAGGCCGTCCTCCCCCCAGCGGTAGGCGCGCGAGCGGGCGTGGTCGTGGGGGAAGGAGCGCCAGGCGTCGCCATCGGCCGAGTAGTCCTCCCGCACCGTGCCCCACTGGCGCTCCGGCAGGTAGGTGCCCCACAGATCCCAGGGAACCCCCTCCTGGTCGCGCTCGGAGATGCGGCGCTGCTCGGAGGCCGCCGCGCCGCTGCCGTCCGCAGGATCGGGCTCGCTCAAAGCGCTTCCAGCACGGCCTCACCGATCCGCAGCGCATTGGCGATCACCGTCAGCCCAATCCCCACCGACGGACAGCTGGGGAAGACGCTCGCATCGGCGATCCAGAGGTTGGTGAGCTCATGGCAGCGGCCGCGGCGGTCCACCACCGAGGTGGCGGGGTCGGAGCCCATGCGGCAGGTGCCGCACACCTGGCCCATCGCCGAGAGCGGCGCCTCGCCGCGGGGGCGGATCGGCGCCGTTTGCACCACCGTGCAGGCCGGGTCTTCCTCCACCTTCTGCAGGGTGTCCATCCAGCGATAAACGAGGCGGTCGTGGGCTTCGCGGTTGTTGGGCAGGTACTGGATCTGCAGGCTCGCGCCCCGCAGGGTCACCCGGTTCTCGGGGTCGGGGCGCACGGCGCTCATCGCCCACCAGGAGATGGAGCGGGAGGCGAGCCGGTTGAGGCCGAAGCCCGGCAGCAGCTTGGTGATCAGCGAAAGCACCGGCGGCGATTCGGCGAACAGGGCGTCCTGCAGCACGCCGCCACCGCTCTGGATCGTGCCCAGCGGGAAGCTCACATTGCGGTCGCCCCAGGAGTAATCGCTGACGCCGAGGCTGCGGGGGTAGCGGCCGGAATTGGGGGCGGTGGCCAGCTGCAGGATCGCGGTGAGCTGGGGCTTCATCAGGTTGCGGCCCACCTGGTCGGAGCCGTTGGCCAGGCCGCGGCTGTGCTGGTCGCTGGCGGAGCGCAGCAGGATTTCGGCGGTGTTGATCGCCCCGGCCGCCAGCACCACCTGGTGGGCGCTGAAGAGCCAGGCCTGGCCGTCGATCTCCGCCTCCACCCCGCGCACCTCGCGGCCGCTGGGGTTGACGTGCAGGCAGCGCACCCGGGCGCGCTCCCGCACCGTGACCGTGGCCTCCCGCCGCGCGGGCGCAACGCCGAACACCTCGGCGTCGCCGCTGGGATCCTCCGCCTGCTCCGACCAGCTCAGGGGCAGGTCGTAGGGGTGGGTGCCGTGGCGCTGCAGGGCCGCCCGCAGATCCTCCAGGAAGGGCTCGATCGGCCGCGGCGGCAAGGGATAGTCGCCCTGGCGGGGCGGGCCGTTGGGATCGGCGCCGGAGCGGCCATGCACCCGGTACAGCTGCTCGGCCCGCTCGTAGTAAGGCGCCAGCTCGTGGTAGCTCACCTCCCAGGCGGGCACCGGCCCCTCCTGCAGGGGCTCCCCCGCAAACTCCCGCTCGCGCATCCGCTCCAGCACCGCCCCCCAGATCTTGCTGTTGCCGCCGAGGGCATAGATCGTCTGGGGGTTGAAGGGATCGCCATCGGGACCGAACCACATCTCGCCGGGGTGGTAGCGGTCCTTGCGGAACAGATCCACATCGGCCACGTTCTGATCGGCCAGGGCCATGGCACCGCCGCGCTCGAGCAGCAGCACCCGCCGCCCCGAGGCCGCCAGCTGGCCCACCAACGTGCCGCCGCCGGCGCCACTGCCGATCACGATCACGTCGTAGTGCTGGTCGTCGATGATCATCGCCACACGTAGATCAGCAGGAACAGAAGAATCCAGATCACATCAACAAAGTGCCAGAACAGCGACACCGACGCCACACCGGCCTCGCCGCCCTCGTAGTTACCGGCCCGAAACGAGCGGGCCAGCATCAGCGCCATCAGCAGAACGCCGGTGATCACGTGCAGACCGTGGAAGCCGGTGAGCAGGTAGAAGCAGCTGCCGAAGACGCCATCGCTCAGACTGAAGGCGAGGCCCTGCCATTCCAGGGCCTGGCCGAGGACGAAATAGGTGCCCATGGCCATCGTCAGCAGCCACAGGCCCCGGAAGGCCCAGAGGCGCCCGCGCTGCAGCTGGATCTCGGCAAACCAGGCCACAAAACTGCTGCTCACCAGAATGACCGTGTTGATCAGCGGCGTGCGCACCTCCAAGCCCTCCACGCCCTCCGGCAGCCACTGCGGGGCGGAGAGTTTAAATACCGCATAACCGGCAAAGAAGGCCAGGAAGATCACACTCTCCGAGCAGAGAAAGATCACCATGCCGGTGAGGTTGTGGCCGCCGTGGCTGGGGGCGTGGGAGGGGCTCTGGGCCTGGGAGGGGGTGGTCATCGCTCAGGCCCCCTGGGCGGCACGCCGCACGTAGCGCTCCTCGTCGGCCACCAGGGGACGGTCGAGGCCGTAGCCGTAGGGAGCGCTGAGCACCGTGGGCACGTCGTCTTCGAAATTCTCCAGCGGCGGCGGCGAAGGCAGCAACCACTCCAGGCCGATGGCATTCCAGGGATTGGGGCCCGCCTTCTCGCCCCGCACCCAGGCGCTCACCAGGTTGAGCAGGAAGGGGATCATCGCCACCCCGAGCAGGAAGGCCCCAAGGCTGGCCAGCACATTGGCCAGGGCGAACTCCGGGTCGTAGGAGGCCACGCGGCGGGGCATGCCCATCAATCCAGCCCAGTGCATCGGCAGGAAATTGAGGGTGCTGCCCACGAACGTGAGCACGAAGTGCAGCTTGCCCAGGCCCTCATACAGCAGGCGCCCGGTGAACTTGGGGAACCAGTGGTAGATCGCGGCATACACGCCAAAGGTGATCGTATTGAAAATCACGTAGTGGAAATGACCCACCACAAAATAGGTGTTGCCCACATGAATATCCACCGGCACAGTGGCGAGCATCACGCCGGTGATGCCGGCGAAGATGAAATTCACCAACCCCCCCAGACAGAACCACATCGCCGTGGTGAGCCGCAGGCGGCCACGCCAGAGGGTGGCGATCCAGGCAAACACCTTGATGCCGGTGGGCACCGCAATCAGCATGGTGGTGAACATGAACAGATGGCGCATCCACTGGGGGGTGCCGCTGTAGAACATGTGATGCACCCACACGATCAGGCTGAGCACGGTGATGGCCAAGGAAGCCACGGCCACCAACGGATAGCCAAACAGAGGCTTGCGCGCATACACCGGAAACAGCTCCGAAAAGATGCCAAACACCGGCAGCGCCATCACGTACACCGCCGGATGGGAATAGAACCAGAAGAAGTGCTGATAGAGCATCGGATCACCACCGCCCTCCGGCTGGAAAAAGCTGGTGCCAAAACTCAGATCAAACAGCAGCATCACCGCCCCACCCGTGAGCACCGGCAGACCCACCAGCTGGATGATCTGGGCGGCGAGGGCGGTCCAGCAGAAGATCGGCATGCGAAACCAGCCCATGCCCGGGGCCCGCATCCGCAGGATGGTGGTCACGAAGTTGACCGCCCCCAGGATCGAGGACACCCCGGAGAGGGCCACCGCCACGATCCACACAAACTGGCCGTTGATGAAGTGACCCAACGGGTTCTGGGTGCTCACCGGCGGATAGGCCCACCAACCGGAGCTGGAGGGCCCGCCGGGCAGGAAGAAGCTCAGCATCAGCAGGGTGCCGAACAGGGGAAACAACCAGAACGCCAGGGCGTTGAGCTTGGGAAAGGCCATGTCCGGCGCGCCGATCATCGGTGGGATCAGCAGGTTGTTGAGGCCGTTGAGAATCGGGAACAGGAACAGGAACAACATCACTGTTCCATGCATCGTGTAAAGGCCGTTATACACGCTGGGATCCACCAGATCCGATTCGGGAGTTAGCAGCTCACCGCGGATCACCATCGCCAGCAATCCCCCCACCAGCAGGTAAAACAGGGCCAGGGCGATGTACTGGATGCCGATCACCTTGGCGTCGGTGTTGAAGGTGAAGAAACGCCGCCAGTTGTCCGGGGCGCCGGGCAGGGGATGGGAGGCCGGCCGCAGGGGAGGGGTGATCGAGGCGGAGGAAGACATGGGAAGGGAAGACCGCGGTCGGAGGGGAATGGGCTGGGCTCAGCCTTCGTGGGCAGCTTCGGGATCGAGGCCGACGTTCACCATGGGCGGCGGGGCCGGCGGCACCACCGCCCAGCCGCGGTCGCCCCGCTCCAGGCGGCGGCGATAGCTCTCCTGGGCGGCGTTCCAGCTGGGGGCCAGGGGTCGGGCGGCGGCCTCCTGCAGCCAGCGGCGGAAATCGGCCTCGCTCTCCACCACCACATCGCTCTGATTCGCGGCGAAATAGCCACCGCTGAACATCGAATCTCGCAGGCGGTAGCGGCCCACACGGGTGGGAGTGAGCCGGTAGCGGATCACGCTGCCGGGGAGGATGTCCTGCTTGAGGCGAAAGGCGGGGATGAAGAAGCCGTGGATAACATCGAGGGACACCATCTCGAACTGGGCCGGCACGGCGACGGGTAGATGCAACTCGGTGCTGCGCACACCGTTGGCGTACACGAACTCCCATGACCACTGGCGGGCGATCACCTGGATCGGCCCCCCGGCGGCTCCGGCGGCTCCGGCGCCATCAGCCGCGGCAGCGCGGCCCGCCACCTGCAGGGCCTGATCGGCGCCCCCCACCCTCTCTTTGCCACCCAGAGTGGCGAGGGTGGCATCCACGCGGGTGGTGTGCCAGGCGATCACCATCACCACCACCAGGGGAATCAGGGTCCAGACGATCTCCAGGCGGGTGTTGCCCTCAATCGGATCGCCGTTGTCCAGGTCGTACTTGTTGGCGCGGTGGAACAGCAACGACCAGAGAATCACCTCCACACAGCCCAGGAAGAGAAAGGTGCCGATCGCGGTCTCCAGGGCGAACAGGCCATCGACGTAGGGGGCGGCCGCGGAGGCGGGCACGGGCAGCCAACCGGGCACCTGCGCTTGCATCCACAGGCTGGCGAGCAGGTTGAAGGCCAGGGCAAGGGCCACCAGCAAGGGGGTCATGGCAGGGCCTCGCGCAGGTTCTGGCCAGCCGCCAGCAGCTGGTCGGCGGTGACGTGCACGCCGAACTCGGCCGCCAGCTCCGCCCCGAGGGTGCCGTGCAGGCCGAGCAGAGCAAACAGCAGCAGCCCCGCCAGCAGGTACAGCCACTGCACCTGGCGCCCCATGTCGCGGCGCCAGAGGAAGCGCTGGTAGCCGCGCCAGATCGTCATCAACACGATCAGCAGCAGCAGAAACACGCCGCCCACCCCATGCCAGAGCATGGTGGTGATCGCATCGAGGCCGATGCTGCTGGTCACGCCGGCGATCGGCTGGGCGAGCAGCATCTCGTAGAAGCCAGCCGCCACCGTGAAAAAGCTGAGGCCGGAGCAGACGAGCAAGTTGTACCAACCCACATCGTGCAGACCCGCCCGGGTCACGGGCAGGGCCAGGAAGCGGAAGAGGCGCCGCTCGAAGGGATAGAGGGCACCGGCCACATCGAAGGCGATGGCAATCACGAACAGGCCGATCGTGAAGTGCACCAGGTTGGGGTGAAGCGGCAGCGCATAGGGAAGCCCGTTGGGCCCAAGGGACCCGGCCAGCTGCTCGATCGGGGCCGGTTCGCTGAGGTACGGCAGCGCCATCACACCTGGCCCTGGCGAATCGCCTCCACCACCGGCACGGTGTGGAGGCCGTAGATCCAGACCAATTTGTCGCCCAGCACGATCTGCACCAGGATCAGGGCGCTGGCCACGGCGCCGGCAGCAAGGAAGGGCAGCGGCAGGCGGGCGGGGTCGCGGCTACGCAGCACATACCGCCAACCGGTCAGCAGCGAGAGCACCCCCGCCAGCGACCAGCCGATGGTGGTGTGGATATCGAGGATGGCGCGGGAGCCACCAAACGGAGAAGCCAGGCCGGCCTCCACTTGGCCGAAGATGATGGCCACGAAGATGGCGCCGGTGGCGAAGAGCAGGTTCCAGAAGCTCACTTCAAACAGGGCTGGACGCCGCGCCACCACCCCCACCAGGTCGTAAACGAAGGCGACCAGCGCCATCGCGATCACGAAATGGACGACGATCGGATGGAGCGTGTCCATCCACGGCAGGTTGTGGTCGTTAAGCGGCGGCAGCAGGGAAGCCATGGGG
>CAIVPT010000231.1 GCA_903907855.1 uncultured Synechococcaceae cyanobacterium
CGGTGGGGTTAGCCGTGAAGCTCTCCTGATCGGTGAAGTCGTTGAGCGCCTCCGCTTGCGGTGTGACACTCAGGCTGGGATTGACGATGCTGGCGACGCCCAGGCTCGAGGCGAGATCCAGAACGAGCGAGTAGGAGGCGGCGGAGGGCGCTGCGAAGTAGAGCGGCTGATCCAGGTTGGCGGCGATGATCGAGCCGCCGCTGAGCTTCACGGTGGCGGTGACCGCCGGGTTGAGCGGGCTGATGCTGGCCGATGTGGTGGCCGATGTGGAGCTCGAGAGCAGCACGGGCACCTTGCTCAGCGTGGTGACACTGCTGTCGTTGGGATTGGTGCTGCTGCCATCGGCCGTCGGATAGTCGCCGCTCTGGGTCAGTCCCGTCAGGGAGAGCTGCTGCTGAATACGCTGAATGGCTAGGGCGCGCAGGGGCGAACCCGTAAGGTTGGTGTCGAGGGTGAACAGCGGCAGGGCGCTGTACACGGAGCTGACATTCGAGGCGGCGGGAGGGGCGGGGTTCCCCGGCAGCGCCTGGAACACATCGAGCCCGAAGGCATAGTTGCCCGAGCTGGGCTCCGGCAGGGAGAGGTATTGGCCGGGCGCTGCGCTGCCCGACTGCACCGCCGGCAGCTGCACCGCGAAGCTGCCCGCCACGATCGATCCTTGGCTGACGGTGAAACTTGCGGTGGCGCCACTGGATCCCGGCAGGCTCAGGCCGATCAGCGGGATGTTGGTATAGGTGCCGTCGTTGAGAGTACCCGCACCATCATTAGCCCATTTGAGCATACCTGGGCTGAGGGTTGAGGCGGCAAAGGCCTGCAGCTGATGCAGAAACAGCGTGGATGGGTTCGCGGTGAGCGAGGTGAGCGGGCCGCTGGCGTTGACCAGCAGGGCATCGGTGGCGGAGGCCGGCGCATAGCCGAAGGGATAGCGGCTGCCCGTGGGGGCCTCCACATAATTGCCGTTGGAGACCGGCGTTGGGGAAGGAGCAGCCAGCACCGACGGCGCGGCGTTGGCATCCGTATCTGGCGCTGCGCTGGCGGTAGCGCTGGCCTTGCTGTTCCACGTCCAGGAGGATTGGACCAAAGGGATGTAGCCACCGAAGGCAGTGGCAACACCCACGCTGCCAAAGACCAGGATCTGCTCATCGGGCACCGGCTGGATCCCCTTGAAGTTCCAGAGGGTGTTCTCCTGGGCGCCGCCGATCAGCTCCATCCCCAGGCCGTACTTGCTCAACACCCGCAGGCGGATGGTCTGCTGGCTGCCCACCCCCCAGCTGGCCGTGCCGTATTGATTAAAGGCTGAGGAGGCGGCGCCGGCAACCGTGCCCACGGACAGGGCAGCCGACAGAAGACCAATAGAATTCGCCGATATGGCTACTTCTCGAAATTTTTCTTGGTTTTTTCCCGTCAGTGTTAGCTCATTTCGGCTGAACTGATTTTGGGTTCCGATAAATTTTGCTTTGGCGTTGGCTTGTGCCTTGAGGTTCAGAGGCGTGGTGCCTACGCCATAAACCAGAGAAGCCAAGCTGAACGCATCTCCCGCCAAGCCAGTAACGAGACCGATCGTGCGCAACCAGTCAGGCAGGCCATCCGCAGAGCTGTAACGCTGCTCCATCAAGGCATAGATTCCAAGGGACATCTCAGTAATTCTTCTTTCACCATTAGCCAACAGATTAAACTTATACAAGCCAAGGTTTATCCCAGCCGACTGCTGCGCGGCAAAGCTCAATAAACTAGCCCGGGAACCCAATTGCTTACCCGAAAACTGATACAGGGTTTTCAGCGATCCAGAGACCGCGGCACCTTTCCTCCAAGTTGTCTCACCAGCAAAGCTTCCTCCTCTACCATCTAGGATTAATTTAATTTTGCCGTACCCATCCTCCCCCGCCCTTCCAGCTGTATCCCGGCCCGACCTCCCGAAAGATAGGGAAGAAAAGTTGGCAACGGTATAACCACCTCTGCCGGCCAGCAGACCACCGAACAAACCCTTGAAAACCAGCTCCTTCTCATTTTGGAGACCGGTTATATCCAATCCCACGCCTGGTGTCTCAGTACCGCTCCCAAGGAGAGGATTATCATCACTAAGAAGCAAAGTACCAGTAGCGGCACGCTCAACTTTGATCCCAGCATCGAGCACGTCAGACTCCATGCCGTTCACCTCAGCCAGGCGAATCTCTTCGTAGAACTTCTCCACATCTTTGACGTCTTCATTCTGCTCGGTAAACAGAATCCTGTTATCGAATGCCGAATTCCCAAAGTCCCCGTCACCGCCACTGCCACTGCCATCAGTAGGAATATACTCATTTTCATTAACAAAATTTTCTTTCTTAATCCTAAGAAATTCATTGCCAAGAGCCGTCCCCAGCATGTACCGCCATGGCACCAGCCCCAAGCTCGCCAAAGATGCCGGATTTTTGACATAGCGGGTGAAGCCAAATCCCTGGCTGCTTGTGGAAGCGGAGCTGGCCTGCGCAAAGCTCACACTCGTGCTCGTAGGGGCGGATGCCCCCAGCAGTTGCGGGCTGGCTTGCCGCGCGGAAACCGGAGTGCTTTCGGGGGCGGCATTGGTCGCCAGCGCCGCACGGGAGAGCGACGTATTGCCGCCGCTGGCCGTTGCCGGTGGGGCCGTTACCTGGGGCGTGGTCGCGGCGGTCAGCGTGGTGGTCTGGGTATTGCCGTTGCCGCTCAGCTGCAGCGTGTAGTCGCCGTTGCCGGCGGCATTGATCCGCAGGGTGCTCACATACAGATCGCTATCGATGCGGGCGCCACTGGCCAAGGCATCGAGCTGCTGGCTGAGCAGTTCCCCCGGCGCCTGCCTGAACTCGGCCAGCAGATCCTGCGGCGAGGGCGAGGATTCCCGCTTCTGGAACACCACCTTCACGGTGCCGGCGGTGGCGCCGGTGCCCAGCGAGAAGGCCTGATCCTCCCCCTGGTCGCCACTGAGTGCCACCGCCTCCGACCAACGCAGGCTGCCATCGCTGTTCCAGGCCCCGAAGCTGGCCATCACCTGGGCGCTGGCGCCACTGCCGAGCCGATAGGCCAGCACCACCCCGGGCGTATTGCCCGGCACCGCCCCATTGCTGCCAGCGGTGGGCCAGAGATCGCTCACCACCAGGGCCTGCAGATCCCTGGCCCCATAGGCGCCCGGCACCACCTGCCCCTGATCCCAGCGCTGAGCCTGGGCATTCCACTGGCACTGCCAGAGGCTGCCGTTGTCGGCCAGGAAGGCGTAGGCGGCGCCGTTGGCGTCGTTCACAACCTGGATGGTGCTGGCGTAAGGCATGGAGGGCGGCCCGGGACGGGCCAGCAGGGATCTCGCGGCAGCATGGGATGCCCTGCCCTTTCTGCCTACCTACAGATGTAGGGGGTCAGCCCTCAGGGACGCCCCGTCAGCCGCGGGGGTGCACCAACCCCAGGGCGATCGCCCGGCTGAGGGCCTCGGTGCGGTTGGCGGCATCGAGCTTGCGGCAGAGGGTGCCCACGTAGTCGCGCACCGTGGTGGTAGCGATCTCGGCCATCTGGGCGATCTGCTTGTTGGAGAGGCCCTGGGCGAGGCCATCGAGCACCTGCCGCTCACGCCCGCTGAGCACCACCGCCAGCGAGGACTCCAACCGCTCCTGGATGCGGGGATCCACGTAGGTCTGCCCACGCCGCAGCGCCTGCAGGGCACGGATCACCACACCGGTGCCGAAGCTCTCGCTGTGAACAATCGCCTGGGCCTTGCACTTCGCCAGGCTGGCTGGGGTGAGCCACTGGTCGTTCTGCACCACCAGGATGATCTGCAGCGCCTTGCTCAGGCCACGCAGCCGCCGCGCCAGGGCCCGGCCCTGGTCGTCGCTGATCGAATCGCAGAGCACCACAAGCGGTGGCTGCCCGCTATCTCGCCGCCGCTCCTGCTGCACCAGATCCCACACCTCCTGCTCGTTGATGCCACAGCCCCGCAGGTTCGGCTGCCGCGACGCCAACCCCAGCCGCGTCACCAGGTGGGCCTCCAGCCACGAGCCGCTGCCGAACACGATCGACCAGCTGCCCAGCAATCCGTTCACCAGCCGCGTCCGCCGCAGGAAGCCCCGGCTGGCCGGCACAAACCGCAGGGTTTCCCCCGCACCGGCGAACAGCAGCGGCTCCATCACCCGCCCTCAAGGCATGTCCATCCTGGGAGGGTGAACGCCCTAGTGGGTAGCGGGGGCAGTAAACGGCGAGCGCGCCACGATCGCGGCAATGCCCAACTGCTCGCGCCAGGTCGCCAGCGGCCAGTCCCAACCCTCCTCCCAGCGCTGGGCGAGCAGCGGCGCGCAGGCGGCCCCCAGCTCCAATCCGTAGGCCACCGCCAGGCCCACATCGGGATCATCCGGCTGGTCGTCAGGACCCTCCAGGCAGCGGTGCATCAGATCGGCGCCGATCAACATGGCGCTGCCGGGCCAGCGCAGCTGCATCACATTGATGGCGCTGAGGGCCGCCTCACCAGCCGGGCTGGGCGGACAGCCGCTCACCACATGCCAGAGGTCGTGGGTGTGGCGCACGCGCTGGTGCAGCCAGAGGTCATCGCCGTCGCTGCCGGGCTCCAGCACCGGATCGGGCAGGGGCTGGCCGCCGGCGGCGGCGAACCAGAGGGCGTAGCGATGGCCGAGGCTGCCCGGCGGCAACGCCCCCAGCTCCGCCGGGGCGGGCCAGGCACCCCAGTAGCGCTCCGCCACCAGCGGCGCAATCGCCGGATCGGCCCGCAGGGCGGCACGGGCGGCGTCGGCGGCGGGGGTGCGGTAGCTGCGGGTGAGCAGGTCAAACCCGTGGGGCAGGTCGGCGGGGTTGTCCACCAGCGCCGCCAGATCGGTGGCGAAGTGCAGGAGCTGGCGGCGGAGGGAGGGGAGCATCGCGGGTGGTGGAGATGGGGACTACGGCGGGCGAATCAGGAGAGGGAATCCATGCCGGCGGAGCGCCCCGCCCCCAGCTGCCGCCGCACACCGCGGGCCACCAGCAGCAGGGCGGCGGCGGTGGCGGCCAGGGCCACCGCCCGCATCGCCAGGGCAAGGGGGCTGAGCGAGCCGCGCACCGCAGCCGCCCCGAGCGAGCCCAGCCACACGATCAGCGCAAAACGGGGAACGAGCGCCAGCGAGGCCAGGGCGTAGGGGCGCAGCGGGGTGGGTCCGAGGGCGCAGGCGATATTCACCAGATTCATTGGAATCAGCGTCAGCCGCAACAGCACCATCAACCGCAGGCTGGCGGGTTGGTGCAACAGGCGCTCCAGGCTGCGGCCCCGCCGCGTGCGCTCAATCCAGCGGGTCACGCGCGGTCGAAGCACGCCTCGGCAGAGCCACCAGTTGAGCAGGAGGCCAACCCCCTGGCCCGCCACCACCACCAGCAATCCGAGCACCGGCCCGAACAGGGCTCCGGCCGCCATCACCAGGGGCCCGCCGGGCAGGCCGAGGGACACAATCGCAGCCAGCACGAGCCCATAGGGCAGAGGCGGAAGCAGGGGCATGGCCGGCGCAATGGTTCACGGGCCCACTTTGCAAAGGTTCCGGCAGACGTGCCGGAGAACGGCCCCGATCCCGCCGCCTCAGGGGACGGCGAACCCTCCCCCCTCAGGGGGCCGGGGCCGCAAATCCTCGGGATTTGGCGCCGTCTCCGGTCCGATCACATCCACCGATACGCGCTGCACCACCAAGCGGAAGCGGATCGGCTGATCGTTGTTGAGAAACGACTGCACCGCCGCCACCTGCCGCGCCGTGGGCAGCCGCGGATCGCTCACCCGCACGGCGGCGCGGATCAGGGGCGGGTTCTGCCCCCAATCGATCGCCAGATTCACCAGCTCGGAATCCTGGCCGAAGGTGAGGGTGCGGTTGCGCAGGGCATCGCTGATCGCGGCCTCAAGGCCCTGCTGGGTGGCGGTGCGGCGCGCCTGGGCCACCAGCGAAAGGAAGCTGCCGCTGAGCGGAACGAGCAAGAGAACAGTGAGCAGCAGGCTCACCAGACCCAGGCGGCTGTGCCAGAGGTTGCGGCGCAGGTCGGGGCGCACGATCGCCAGGGCGAGCAGGGCGCCGCTGAGGATGCCCAGCAGGTTGGCGGCAAACAGCAGGGCCGCCCCCAACGCCGGCGACCACTGGGCCTTGGCGCACAACAGTCCGAAGGCACACACCGGCGGCACCAGCGCCACGGCGATGGCGGTGCCCGCCAGGGAGGAGATGGCGCGGGAACGCACCGAGGCGTAGGCGGCGGTGGCGCCGGCCACCAGGGCCACCCCCAGATCCAGCAGGTTCGGCTGGGTGCGGGCCATCACCTCCGATCCCAGCAGCGGCAGACCCACCAACAACCCCAGTCCCACCGACAACACCACGGTGAGGATCACCCCGAGCAGCAGCGAGAGCAGGGCGGTGAGCACCAACCGCACCCGCCCCTGCAGGATCGCGAAGGCGGCGGCCCGCAGGGGCAGCATCCAGGGGGCCACGAGCATGGCGCCGATCACCACGGCACCGCTGTTGGCCAGCAGTCCGAGGGTGGCGATCAGGCCGGCGGCGAGGGTGAGCACCAGGAATTCCTGGTCGGCGCGGGCATCGAGCTCGAAGGCGTCGGCCGGCTCCTGGGGTCCGTGGGGCTCATTGGGCTCGTTAGGTCCGTTGGGCTCGTTGGGCGCAACCGGCGGAGAGGGGGAGCGGGCCATCTCAAAGGGCGGGTGAGGGATCCCCGAGCCAGGGTTCTAGGAAGAGCAGGGGATCGGCCATGGTTTCCGAGAAGCCCAGGATGCCCGGATCGCGGTGGCAATACAGAAGGGAGTCGTCGGTGTCGAGCAGGAAGGTGCCGCCGCGCTGGGTGATCCAGCGGGCATTGGGCACGTAGGTGCCCCAGGCGCCGAGCACCTCGCGCATGTTGGCCAGACGCACCGTGGCCAGCTCGAAGGGCCGCTGGTAGCCCCGACCCACGAGATCAAACAGTGCAAAGCTGAGGCGCGGCGCGGCGGAGCGGTCACCGAGGTAGCCGCGCAACACCTCCTGCAGCGTGCCCGGCGAGCCCAGGCCGGCGCACATCAACAGCAGCGAAGGCCAGGCGCCGCCGGGGGCCGCCAGGCCGGCGTACAGACCGAGGGCACGGTGGAGGGTTGGCTCGGGGTCAACCTGCAGACGCGAGCGGGGGAAGCCGGTGTAGGCGCAGAACCGATCAGCCCCGGCCGCCGCCCCGATCCCGATCGCCAACAGGCCGATGCCGGCCGCCTCCAGGCGAGGCAGGGCTGGCACGAGCGCCTGGGCGTACTCGAGGCTGTCGAAATCGCCGATTTGGGGCAGCAGCAGCACCAAGCGCCGCCGACCCGGCCCCAGACCGGGCACGGCGGCGAGCCGTTGGCACAACGGTTCGGGGGCACGCATTGGGAGAGGCTAGGGGCGCGGGCGGCAATGGATGAGGTCCTTGCGTCCTGCGATTAGGTGCTCGCGTCTTGCGATGCGGCCTTGCCTCTCTGCGGGCCCCCTGCCTCTCTGCGGGGCCCCTGCCTCTCTGCGGGCCCCTATCTTTCAGGGCGGCCCTCGAC
>CAIVPT010000232.1 GCA_903907855.1 uncultured Synechococcaceae cyanobacterium
GTTTTGCCTTTTTGCCTCCCTTTTCTTTCACCCTCTGCCCTTTGCCCTCCGCCCTCCGATGACCATCGAGCTCAGCACCGACGACCGCAACCGCCTGCTCGGCGGGCCCCTCGCCGCCGCCCTGGCGGTGATGACCGTGGACATGGGCGTTTTCTCCAGTGCCCAGGAGGCCCTTGCCCTGGCCCGGGAACTCTCCGGCGCCGCCCAGCGTTACAGCGCCAATCCCCTGATCGCCAGCCTCTTCGATGAGGAGGCCCTGCGCCAGGGACTCCGCCCCGAGAAACTGCAGGTCACCCCGGAAGATGTGCGCAGCGGCCGCGTGCTCGATCGCGCCCTCGAGGAGGTGGATGCGTCCCTGGCGCTCGCCCGCAGCAAGGCCGACGAGGACACGGTGAAGCAGTACGCCCAGCTGATCGTCGATGGCTGCGTGGCGGTGGCCGAGGCCGCCGGCAAGGGGCTGTTCGGCTCCGGTGAGAAGGTGAGCCCCGAGGAGAAGGCCGCCCTGGATCGCATCCGCACCCACCTGGGCCTGAGCGCGGCGGCCGTCTGATGATCAGTCGCTGTCTCCCCCCTGATGCCGCCGCTCCCCGGCCCCGCCGGGGGGCCTGGCGCCACGCCCTTGCGGCGGTCATGCTCGCCGTCCTGGTGCTGCTGCCGCCGGCGGGCCTGGGGGTGCCCGCGGCGCGGGCCGACTTCTCCGGGGTCGACTACACCCTCACCAACCAGAACGGCAAGGACTTCAGCGGTGAGCAGCTGGCCAACACCTCCTTCGCCGGCGCCCAGGGCCGCTCCGCCCGCTTCGCCGGCGCCAACCTGCACGGGGCGATCCTCACCCAGGCTGCCTTCCCGGAGGCCGATTTCTCCGGCGCCGACCTCAGCGATGCCCTGATGGACAAGGTGGACTTCAGCGGCGCCGATTTCAGCGGCGCCGTGCTGCGGGGGGTGATCGCCGCCGGCAGCAATTTCCACGGGGCCCGCATCACCGACGCTGACTTCAGCGACGCCCTGCTCGACCGGGCGGACCAACGGGCCCTCTGCCTGGAGGCCGAGGGCACCAACCCCATCACCGGCGTCGACACCCGCCTCAGCCTGGGTTGCGGCTGATCCAGCCCCGCAGCTTGCCCGGGTTGAGCAGCCCGGCCGGGTCGTAGGCCGCCTTGGCCGCCACCTGGTCGGCGTCGACCACCCCGAGCCCGCCGTCCTCCACCGTGAGCACATGGGGATCGAACAGCACCGCCCCCAAGGTGCGGCACTGCTCCATCAACGCCGCCAGGTCGGCCGCACCCCGCCAGCGCACCAGCGGCAGCGCCGCCAGCCGGGCCTCCCCCTGCTGGCGCACCGCCTCCAGGTGCCACAACACATCCCCACCCCACCGCTGCCGCACCTCCCGCAGCAGGGGCGCCGCCTCGGCGGGCAGCAGCATCTGCAGGTAGGTCCAGCCGTCCACCTGGGCCCGCCAGTGCAGGGTGGTGTGGTTCCAGCCCAGTTCCCGCAGCGGCACCCCGCGGCTCTGGCCCTGGGCCTCGCCCCATACCAGCTGTCCGCTCCGGGCCGCCAACCAGCCCGGCAGCACCGCGAGGGTGTCGGGGGCGGCGAGCAACAGCAGCCGGTGCTCCCCCGCCCCGGGCGCCGGACAGCCGTGGGGCCAGGGCAAGCGGGCCGCCACCGCTGCCTCCAGCAGCGTCAGCCCGTTGAGCAGTAGGGCCGTGCGTGGCAGATCCGCCGCCGCCGCCAGCGCCGCCTCCCAGTCGTTGAAGCCCACCACCAGCTGCTGCCAGGCCACCGCCGCGCAGGTGGCCAGCCGCACCGCCGTGAGGATGCCGTTGGTGCCGTAGGCGTGGTTGAGGGCGGCGGCGGCGGCGTCGTCGAGCTCCAGCAACCGCGGCTCCGGTTCGAGCGTGATCACCTCCAGCCCCAGCAGGGTGCCCGGATCGCGCAGGAAGCCCCAGCGCAGGGAGCCGATTCCGCCCGAGCCGCCCGCGATGAAGCCCCCCACCGTGGCGCTGCGCACCGTGCTCGGCACCATCCGCAGCTCCCGGCCCTGGGGGGCGAGGGCGGCCTCCAGGTCGCCAAGCAGGCAGCCCGCCTCCGCGGTGAGCACGCCGCTGGCGGGATCGAGCTCGCGCAGCTGTCGCAGGCCCCCCAGGTCGAGCACCAGGCCGCCGGCCAGGGGCACGCACTGGCCGTAGTTGCCCGTGCCCGCCCCCCGCACCGTGCAGGGCACCCCGAGGCGTGCGCAGGCCCCGGCCGCGGCCTTCACCTGCGCCACGGTTGTGGGCCGCGCCGCCAGCTGGGCCCGGCAGCCGGCCAACAGGGGGGTGAGCACCGGCGAGTAGTCGTGGAAATCGCGCGAGAGGCGCCCCAGTTCAGCCGGTTCCTCCACCAGCCGCAGATCCGGAGCCCGCTGGCGCAGCTCGGCCGCCAGGGCGGCAATCCGTTCGGCCTCCACCGGTGCGGGACAGGGGGGCAGCGCGGTGGCGGGCATGGCGCGGGCCGGAGCTCAGGGGGGAAGGCGATCCTGCCCCAGGCCGGCCAGCAGCGGCGAGGGGGCCTCGGCCTCCGGGGGCGGCAGCCAGCGCCCGCCCCGCAGCACGCGCCGTTGTGGGTCGCGGGCCAGCAGCTCCTCCCAGGAGTGGGCGCCCAGCACCACCAGATCCGCCGGACCCCCCAGACGCAAGACCCCGTCCCAGTCGAGGCCCAGCAGCGCGGCGCCGGCGCTGCCGAAGGGGGCCAGCCCCTGGCGCTGCCAGGGCACCACATGGCTGGCCACCGCCGCGAAGCGCAGCAGCGCCAAGGGATCGAAGTCGCCGCCGGGGAACCACGGGTCCTGCACGTTGTCTCCTCCCACCGCCACGCGCACCCCGGCCGCCTGCAGCTGGCGGATGGGGGCCTGGGCCCGCAGGCGCGGCGTCGCCCCGCGGCGGCGTCCCAGCAGCCAGAGGTTTGATGTGGGCAGGGCCACCACGCTCAGAGAGAGGTCAGCCATCGCTTCTGCCAGCCGCTGGCAGGCCCCCTCGCGCAGCATCCCCATGCTGGCGGCGTGGCTGCAGGTGAGCGGCGGCCCGCCGCCTCGCCGCCGCAGCCGCCGCACCAGCAGCCGCACGCCCTCGGCGTGTTGCATGTCGCTCTCATCGATGTGGAGATCGACGCCGCAGCCGTGCTGCTCCGCCAGCGCCAGCAAGGTCTCCAGATCCTCGTCGTCGCTGGCCGCCAGCGGAAACGGCTCCCCGAGCACTCCCCCCAGCAGGCCGCCGGCGGCGACCGCGCGCCGGGCCAGGGCCTTCCCCTCCGCCGTGCGCCAGTGGCCCACCGGCACCAACGCCACCAGCTCCAGCTCCACCCGGCCGGCCCAGCGCTGCCGCAGCTCGGCCAGGGCCTCCCAGCTGGCGATTCCGCACGCCCCGTGGCTGTCGATGTGGCTGCGGATCGCCCGCAGGCCGTGGCGCCAGGCCCGCTCCAGGGCCCGCTCCGCCCGCTCCAGCACGGTGGCGCGATCCCGTGTGGCCGCCTCCTCCTGGTTGGCCCGCAGGGCTCCTCTGAGGGTCCCCTCCCGGCTGACGTAAGCCGGCGCGCTGTAGGCCTTGTCGAGGTGGGCGTGGGGCTCCACCAACGGGGTGAGTGCCAGGGGCATCGGACCGGCGGCCTCGGCGGCGCTGCAGGGATCGATCCCCACCAGCCGGCCCGCCTGCTGCCGCAGCCGCACCGCCACCAGCCCATCCCCATCGGCGGCGGGCAGGGGGGCGGCGGGATCGAGCAGGCAGCGGGGCAGGCGCAGCGGCGGCAGCGGCCGCTCCCCTCGCTCCGAGCCGCCCGCGGAGGTTTCGCTCATCGGCGGATCTCCGAAGCCTGGGCCGCCTCGCTCTGGAGGATCACAAAGTGTCCCGCCACCCCGAGGGTGGTGGCGCTGTAGCGGGGCACCTCGAGCACCCCGAACAGCGATTGTCCCCCAAGGTCGGTGCGGTAGAGGCTGAGCAGCCCGAGGTTGCGGCGGCGCGTGTGCTCCAGGGCGATCCGCCCCAGGGCCCCACTCTGGGAGGCCACCAGGCCGGGACAGTCGCGGATCAACAGGCGGGCCAGCATCGGCAGGCCATCGGCGCCGCAGAACTCCTCGTGCAGCAGCGTGGCCAGCCGCTGCCCCGCGAAGGATTCGAACGCCTGGGAATCGGGGTTGGTCGCGGAGAGTCCCAGGACGCCGCCCGCCACGCCCAGGAGCGCCAGCAGCGGCAGGGGGGGAAGGGGTCGGGAGCGGCGAGACCGCAAGGGAACCGGGCGGGGACGGCGCCCACGATCGCAGAGATTCACCGCCGGCGGCATCGGGGCAGCTCCCGCGGGGGCCGCTAAGGTGCCGCGCCTGGCTCGCCCCTGAGGCCCACTGGCCCCCTCCGCCCCCCGCCGCTACCGGCCCGAGATCGATGGCCTGAGGGCCGTGGCCGTGCTGGCGGTGGTCGCCAACCATGCCGGCAAGGACCACCTCCCCGGCGGCTACCTGGGGGTCGACATCTTTTTTGTGATCTCGGGTTTCGTGATCACGGCCTCCCTGGCGAGCCGGCCGGTGCGCGGCGCTGGCCGCTGGCTGGCCGACTTCTACGCCCGACGGGTGCGGCGCCTCACCCCGGCGCTGCTGGCCTGTGTGCTGCTCACTGCCCTGGGGGCCAGCCTGGTGATTGCACCGGTGTACAGCGAGGCCGAGCGGGTGCGCCAGGTGGGCCTGGGGGGCCTGGTGGGCGTGGCCAACCTCGTGCTCCATGCCCAGGCGGCCAACTACTTCGGCGACGACATCGAACTCAACCCCTTCACCCACCTCTGGTCGCTGGGGGTGGAGGAGCAGTTCTATCTCGTGTTTCCCCTGCTGGTGCTGCTCAGCGGGCTGGCGGCGGGCCACCGCCGCGGAGGGATGCGGCTCGGGCTGTTGGTCGGTGCGTTGTGCCTGGCCTCCTGGTTGTTCTTCCAGCGGGTGGTGACGATCGATGCTTCGGCGGCCTACTTCCTGATGCCGCCGCGGTTCTGGGAGATGGGGGCCGGCTGCCTGGTCTGGCTGCTGGCCCGCCGTTGGGAGGGACGGGTGGCCACCGCCGCCCCCGTGGCCACCGCCCTGGCCTGGATCACCCATGCCCTGGTGGTCGCCGCCCTGGTCCTGGGCTTCCGCGGCAGCCTTTCCCTCCCCACCGGGGCCCTGCTGACCGTGGTGGCCACGGGGGCCCTGCTCCTCAGTGCCGATGCCCCCACGCCGCTGGTGTGGCTGCTGCAGCGGCCGCCGCTGGTGGCGATCGGCCTGCTCTCCTATTCCCTCTATCTCTGGCACTGGAGCGTGTTCAGCCTGGCCCGCTGGAGTGTGGGGGTGAGCGCCGCCACCCTCCCCTGGCTGCTGGCGCTGACCGTGGTTCTGGCCTGGCTGTCCTGGAAGCTGCTGGAGGAGCCGCTGCGCCGCCGTCCCTGGAGCGCCGATGCGGCGGGCACCATCGGACGGGGGTTGGCCTTCACCGGCCTCGGAGCCGGGGCGCTGCTGCTGGGCCTCGGCCCCGCCCACAGCGGCCTTTACCTCGGCCGCCCCCCCGAGCAGCTGGCGATCCAGGATTCCTACCGGGTGCCCCAGGCCCTGCTCGCTCCCCGCAGCCGCCCCAGCCCAGGGGAACCCGGCGGCCGGGATCCCTGGTTGGTGCTGATCGGTGACAGCCACGCGGGCATGCTTCAGCCCCTGCTGCCCGCCCTGGTGGAGGGCACCTCGGGGCGCATCACCGTGCTGGAGAAACAGGGGTGTCCTTTCCCCCCCAGCGGCACCGCCCACCTCCTGCCGGGCTGCTTCCGCTGGGGAGAGCGCAGCAAGCGCTTCGTGCTCAGCCACCTCCGCCCCGGCGATGTGGTGATGGTGAGCCTCTACGCCCGTTCCCACTTCGGCGGCGGCTTCGACAGCCGCGACCAGCAGATCGACGGTGACGGCCAGCGGGTGGGGTGGCCGGAGCGCAAGCGCCATCTCTATGCCCGCTCCCTCGACAACTTCGCCCGCAAGGTGGGACAGCGGGGCGGCACCTTGGTGTTGATCGGTCCCTTCCCGCGCTTCCTGCAGCGGCCGGCCCACAGCAAGTTGTGCGAGCCCGAGTGGTTCCGGCGTCTGCCCGGCGATTGCGCGATGGTGCAGACCCGCGCGTTGGCGGACATTCGCCGCGACAACGAGCCGATCCTCAGTCTCCAGAAGGAGGTGGCGGCCCGCCAGCCGAGGGTGCTGCTGTTCGATCCGGTGCCCCATCTCTGTGATGGCGAGGAATGCAGCGATCGGGGGGCGGCCGGCGAGCGGTGGTTCCGCGACAACGACCACATCTCGCTGCAGGGCGTGGATCGGCTGCGCGAGCCCCTGCGGGCCTTTCTGCGTCAGCGCGGCCTGTTGGCCAGCGGCCCGAGTTGAGCAGGGTGCGTGGTGTAAATTCCATTCACCACGGCGGGCGTCGCCAAGTGGTTAAGGCAGCGGCTTGTGGTGCCGCCATCCGGGGGTTCGAATCCCCTCGCTCGCCCTTCTTCTCTCTCCTGCCCTCACCGGCGCCCGTTGGGGTGCAGGTGGTTCGCCTGAGGGTCCATTCGTCAGCTGGCGAGCAGGGTTTCCCACAGGGAATCGCCGCCCTCCCGCACCGGATCGAAGCATGGCAGGCCGGTCTCGGTGGCGGTTTGCGCCACGGCCGCCATCGCCGGCCCGGCCTCCAGATGGCCGGTGTTCAGAGCGATCGCCCGCACCCGCGCCGCCGGCGCCCCCAACGGCCGGCCTAGGGCCGCCACCGCCTCGATCGCCCCGATCAGCTGCGGCAAGGGCGGCAACGGGATGTGGGGCTGGTTGCGGATCACGGTCTGGCCGGCCCTGTGCACCAGCAGCAGATCGGTGGGTTGGCTACCGCGCAGCAGCGGCAGGGTGGCGGTGGAGCCGGGATGGCAGAACGATCCCTGCCCCTCCACCAGCATCCAGCTGTCGGCTCCGGCCCCCGCCGCTGCCGCCAGCACCGCCTCCTCCACGGCACCGGCTGCGTAGTCGACCCGCACCGCATCGAGCGGCACACCGCCGCCAGCGATCAGGATCCCCGCCTGGCCGGTGGCCACAAAGCGGGCATCTACCCCGCGGTGGTGGGCTGCGGCGAGCAGCTCCAGGCAGGCGCTCATCTTCCCCACCGACATGTCGGAGCCCACCGCCAGCAGGCGACGGCAGGGCAGGGCAGCGGCGCGGGCGGAGCCCACCGGCAGATCGGGCGGTTCGCGGCGCAGGTCCCAGATCCACCGACCCGGCTGCACCAGAGCCGCCAGCTCCGGGTCCTCCCCCAGCCGGGTGTGCATGCCGCTGGCCACCGAGAGGCCCGCCGCCAGGGCCGCCGCCACATCGGCCCGCACCTCGGCCGGCAGCCGCCCGCCCGAGGGGGCCAGCCCCACCACCGCCACCACCTCGGCCCGGTCGGTGGGCAGAAGCGGCAGCGCCTCCGCCAGCGTGGCCACCACCGGTACCGGCCGGTCGATGCCGGTGATCGCCGCCAGCGACGCGCCGGCGTGGGCGGGATCGACCACCGCCAGCACCGGCGCCTGGCGATAGCGCAGCAGGGCGAGGCCGGTCTTGCCGCTGAGGCTGTCGAGGCCGTGGTGTTGCAGGAGCACCACGGGCGCCTGGGGGCTCAGCATCCGGGACCCTCCGCCGCCGCCGGCTTTTCCCCGGCCAGGGATACCCCCAGCCCCGCACCGGCGCCGGGCAACACCCGGTCGTCCAGCAGGGTGGGGCCGAGGAAGGGATCGTCGATCAGATTGAGGTGGCTGTCGAGATCGGGCCAGCGCGCCAGGGGCAGCAGCTGGGCTGCGGCGCCATTGAGCAGCCGTGAATCGGAATAGCAACCGAGCATCACCTCCAGTCCCAGTCGCCGGCAGGCCTGGGCCATCAGCAGCGCTTCGCTGAGCCCGCCGCTCTTGAGCAGCTTGATGTTCACGCCGTCGACGTAGGGGGCCAGCCGCACCACATCCGCCAGGGTCCAGCAGCTTTCGTCGGCCACCAGGGGGATGGGGCAGTCGAGCTCGAGGGCGGCGAAGCCGGCCGCATCGGCCTCGGGATCCTCCAGGGGCGGCAGGGGCTGCTCCACCAGCGCCACCCCCTGCTCCGCCAGCCAGCCCACCATGGCCCGCGCCCCATCGCCATCCCAGCCGCCGTTGGCATCCACCTGCAGCTCCAGGGCCCTGCCGGTGGCCTGGCGGCGGCGCTCCAGGGCCTCCGCCACGGCCGTCACCAGGGCCCGGTCGTGGGCCAGGCCTTCAGGGCTGCCGAGCTTGAGCTTGATGCGGGTGGCCGGCAGCTGCTGCCACCAGCGCTCCAGCCGCTCGAGCACCGCGGGCACCGGGGCGAGCCCCAGGGTGACGCTGGTGGGCCGCACCGCAGCGGGGTCGAGCCCCCAGAGCTGGTGCAAGGGCTGGCCGAGCCGCTTGCCCCACCAGTCGTGCAGGGCCAGGTCGACGGCGCAGCGGGCCGGGGGGGAGAGGGGCTCCAGCAGGGGATCGAGGGCCTGCAACGGCTGGGGAGGCATGTCCTCCAGCCGGGGCAGCAGGGCCTCCAGCTCGGCGGCCACCGCCGTCCCCTCGTAGTGGCGATGGCCGGTGTCGAACCCGCCGGTTTCCCCAAGGCCGACGATGCCGTCGTGCTCGATCTGGAGCTGCCAGTGCTCCACGGCGGCGGTGGTGCCGCGGCTGATCGCCAGCGGCACCGCCTTGGTGAGCGGGAAGCGGTGCAGACGGCAGCGCATGCGGCGGCAGGCTCCTCGGCCCCGATCTCCTCCCCACGCTGGCATGGGCAACCCCGTGGTGGCGTCCGCAGCGCCATGGCCGAAACTGGAGAGCATGACGACCTCGACCCCCTCCCCTACCCCTGCCGCCTTCCCCGCCCCCGGCGCCTCGGAGGGCGGGCCGTCCCCCGGCCGCGGCAGCTACTGGATCACCACCTTCGGCTGCCAGATGAACAAGGCGGATTCCGAGCGCATGGCCGGCATCCTCGAGGCCATGGGGTATGCGCCTGCGGTGGCGGAGCTGGAGGCCGATCTGGTGCTCTACAACACCTGCACCATCCGCGACAACGCAGAGCAGAAGGTGTACAGCTACCTGGGTCGCCAGGCCCAGCGCAAGCGCGCCAACCCCCATCTGACCCTGGTGGTGGCCGGGTGCGTCGCCCAGCAGGAGGGGGAGGCCCTGCTGCGCCGCGTGCCCGAGCTCGACCTGGTGATGGGCCCCCAGCACGCCAACCGGCTGGAAACCCTGCTGGGCCAGGTGGCCAATGGCGCCCAGGTGGTGGCCACCGAGGCCCATCACATCCTGGAGGACATCACCACCGCCCGGCGCGACAGCGAGGTGTGCGGTTGGGTGAATGTGATCTACGGCTGCAATGAGCGCTGCACCTACTGCGTGGTGCCCGCGGTGCGGGGGCAGGAGCAGTCGCGGCTGCCCGGCGCCATTCGCCTGGAGATGGAGGGACTGGCGGCCCGCGGCTTCCGGGAGGTCACCCTGCTGGGGCAGAACATCGACGCCTACGGCCGCGACCTGCCCGGCATCACCCCGGAGGGCCGTCGCGCGAACACCTTCACCGATCTGCTGCACCACGTGCACGACGTACGCGGCATCGAGCGCATCCGCTTCGCCACCAGCCATCCCCGCTATTTCACCGAGCGGCTGATCGATGCCTGCGCCGATCTGGAGAAGGTGTGCGAGCACTTCCACATCCCTTTCCAGAGCGGCGACGACGACGTGCTGCGGGCGATGGCGCGGGGCTACACCGTGGAGCGCTACCGGCGCATCCTCGAGCGCATCCGCAGCCGCATGCCCGATGCGGCGATCAGCGCCGACGTGATCGTCGCCTTCCCGGGGGAGAGCGATGCCCAGTTCCGCCGCACCCTGGCGCTGGTGGAGGAGATCGGCTTCGACCAGGTGAACACCGCCGCCTACTCCCCCCGGCCCGGCACCCCGGCCGCCGACTGGCCCGACCAGCTGTCCGAGGCGGTCAAGGTGGATCGCCTGCAGGAGCTCAATGCCCTGGTGGAGCGCAAGGCGCGCGAGCGGAGCGCCCGCTACGCCGGCCGCTGCGAGGAGATCCTGGTGGAGGGTGCCAATCCGCGGGATCCGGAGCAGGCGATGGGCCGCACCCGCACCAACCGCCTCACCTTCTTCCCGGCCCGTCGGGCCGACGGCTCGCCGGTGCGCTCCGGTGATCTGGTGTCCGTCCGGATCGACAGGGTGCGGGCCTTCTCCCTCAGCGGCAGTCTGGTGGCGTGAAGGCCCGTGCCACCCCCCTGGCCGGTCGGCGGATCGCTGATACGGTTGGCATCGCTCCAGCCTGCTGATGACCTCCTCCCCGCTCCGCCTCGGCCTGGTGTTCGGGGGGGCGTCCGGAGAGCACGCGGTTTCGATCCGCTCCGCCGCCACCGTGGTGGCTGGCCTGCGCAGCGGCGCCAACCGGGAGCGCTATCAGGTGGATGCCTTCTACATCGACCGCCAGGGGCGTTGGTGGCCGCCCGCCGTGGCGGAGGAGGTGCTGCGCACCGGTCAGCCCGCGGAGCTGCCGGAGCCCGCCGAGCCCGGCCCACCCGGCTTCCGCGGCCTGCCCGAGGGGGCCCTGGCGGTGGAGGTGTGGTTCCCCGTGCTGCACGGCCCCAACGGCGAAGACGGCACCATCCAGGGCCTGTTCACCCTGATGCGGGTGCCGTTTGTGGGCTCCGGGGTGCTCGGCTCGGCGGTGGGGATGGACAAGCTGGCGATGAAGGCCGCCTTTGCCGCCGCGGGCCTGCCCCAGGTGCCCTACGCCATGGTTGAGGCGGGCGAGTTGGAGAATCCAGGCCCCCTGCTCGATCGCCTGGAGCGCGAGCTGGGCTACCCCTGCTTCGTGAAACCCGCCAACATGGGCTCTTCGGTGGGCATCAGCAAGGCCACCGACCGGGCGGCGCTGGAGGAGGGCTTGCGCCTGGCCGCGGCCCTCGATCCCCGCCTGGTGGTGGAGAAGGGGGTGCGGGCCCGGGAGCTGGAGTGCGGCGTGCTGGGGGTGGAGGGGCTGCGGGCCTCGGTGCTTGGCGAGATCCGCTTCGACGCCGACTGGTACGACTACGAAACCAAATACAGCGAAGGCCTCAGCCACACCGTGATCCCCGCCGAGGTGCCAGCGGTCATCAGCGAGCGCGCCGCCTGCCTGGCGGTGGCGGCCTGCCGGGCGGTGGGGGCCTCGGGCCTCTCGCGCGTCGATTTCTTCTACGAGGAGTTTTTTACGGAAGAAGATCTGCAGGGACAGGGCGGCGGCGGCCTCTGGCTCAATGAAATCAACACCCTGCCCGGTTTCACCAGCCAGAGCATGTATCCGATGCTCTGGGCCGCCAGCGGCCTGCCCCTTGAGGAGTTGCTCCACACTCTTGTGCAGGGCGCGAGAGAATCGTTTGTCAGTCGCAATCCCGGCGGAGAGACCCGATGAGTCACGGACTCCTCTGGCTGCCCCTGCTGTTGGTGTTTGTGCTGCTCACCGGCCTGGGGTGGCTGGAGCGGCGCCGCCAGCGCCTCTTCCGCGACTGGGCCGCCGGTGCCGAGCTCGCCAAGCTCGACAGTTGTGGCGGCGCCCGCCTGCTGGAGGGCGAGCTGAGCTGGACCACGTTCGAGGCTGGCACCTTCAAGCCCGTCGACTCCTTTGCCATCAAGGAGCTGGAACTGGTGGAACTTCTCTCCCTGGGCTCCGGCGAAGCGCCCCTCACCCAGGAGAGCCAGGGCGCCTGCCGGTTGCGGCTGGTGGGGGGAGGGGTGCAGAAGGATCTGCCCTTCGCCGATGCCCAGCGCGCCCGCCGCTGGATCGATGAGCTGATGGCGCGCTCCCGATGCGAACTGTGAGTGGGCCCCTGCCCCCCGGCGCCGCCCGCCGCCGCGAACTGCGATTGCAGCGGCGGGCGGAATGGCTGCGCAACCTGTGGCGTTTCCTGGTGTTCAGCGCCCTGGCCGCGGGCCTCGGCACCGTGCTGCTGCGCCAGGGATGGACCCTGCGTGATCCCGCCCAGCTGGAGGTGAGCGGCAGCGCCCTGGTGAACCGCGATCAGGTGATCCAGGCGGCCGGCATGCGCTTCCCTGTGCCTCTGCTGGGCCTGCGGCCGCGCGAGCTGAGCCGCAGCCTTGTCGACGCCCTGCCGGTGGAGCAGGTGAAGGTGACGCGCCTGATGCTCCCCCCCCGCCTGCGCATCGAACTGGTGGATCGCGAGGCGGTGGCCCGCGCCTCCCGCCGCAGCGCCGGCGGCACCGAACGTGGCTATGTCGACCGCCTGGGCAACTGGATTCCGATCCATCCGGGCGTGGGTGTGCGTGTGCGCGGTTCGGCCCAGCTGGAGGTGGTGGGCTGGAACAGCCGCCACCGCTCCGACCTGGCCCGCGTGCTGGAGGCCGCCCCGCGGTTCGGAACGGGGCTCCGCGAGATCCGCTTCGAGCCCGATGGCAGCCTCTGGCTGACCACCCAGGAGCTCGGCCGCCTGCGGCTGGGCCCGAGCGACGGACGGCTCCGCCGTCGCCTGGAGGTGGCGGAGCACCTCACCCGCACCCTGCCGAGCCAGATCCGCGCCCGGCGTCCCCAGATGATCGATCTCAGCGATCCGGAGCAGCCGGAGCTCAGCCTGAGCGGTCCGGTGGCCGGGGGCCCCGGCGATGGCCGCAACGCCCCGCCCCCCCGCGGCGGCCAGTAGGCCCCCGCCCCTGCAACAAGCCAGGCATTCCCCACAGGCCATTGCCAGCAGGGGCAGTCCGGGCGATCCTTTCCCTTTCGCGGATCAGCAGGACTGGTGCCCGACATAATGCAGTCGCAGATCAACGGTCTCCGTCCCCCCGGATTGTCCGAGGGTCCGACGTCGTCAGACCAAGACGTCCCCGCACCCGTCGACCCCCCGTTCCCGCCGGCGCCCCTGATGGACTCCCTCGACATGAGCCAGACCCAGCCCAGCAGCAATGGCATCGTGCCGAGCCAGAACGCCCGGATTGAGGTCATCGGCGTCGGCGGCGGCGGCAGCAACGCCGTGAATCGCATGATCGCCTCCGATCTTCAGGGGGTGGGCTACCGGGTGCTGAACACCGACGCCCAGGCCCTGCTCCAGTCGGCCGCCCGCCAGCGCATCCAGCTGGGCCAGAAGCTCACCCGGGGCCTCGGGGCCGGCGGCAACCCGGTGATCGGTCAGAAGGCGGCGGAGGAGTCCCGCGCTGAGCTGCAGCAGTCTCTCCAGGGGGCGGATCTGGTGTTCATCGCCGCCGGCATGGGCGGGGGCACCGGTACGGGTGCGGCGCCGATCCTGGCGGAGGTGGCCAAGGAGTGCGGCGCCCTCACCGTGGGCATCGTCACCAAGCCGTTCGGATTCGAGGGCCGCAAGCGTCTGCGCCAGGCCGAGGAGGGAATCGCCCGCCTTGCCGAACATGTGGACACCCTGATCGTGATCCCCAACGACCGCCTGCGCGAGGCGATCGCCGGCGCCCCCCTGCAGGACGCCTTCCGCGCCGCCGATGACGTGCTGCGGATGGGGGTGAAGGGCATCAGCGACATCATCACCAAGCCGGGCCTGGTGAACGTGGACTTTGCTGATGTGCGCTCGGTGATGGCTGACGCCGGCACCGCCCTGCTGGGGATCGGTGTGGGCTCCGGCCGCTCCCGCGCCAGCGAGGCGGCCCAGGCGGCGATGACCAGCCCGCTGCTGGAGTCGGCGCGCATCGACGGCGCCCGCGGCTGCGTGATCAACATCAGCGGCGGCAGGGACATGACCCTTGAGGACATGACCACGGCTTCCGAGGTGATCTACGACGTGGTCGACCCCGACGCCAACATCATCATCGGCGCCGTGGTGGATGAGTCCATCGAGGGTGAGATCCACGTCACGGTGATCGCCACCGGCTTCGAGAGCGGGGGTGCCTACCGGCCCGAACGCGCGGCCCCCAGCTTTGCCGATTCGCTCACCACCACCGCCGAGGAGCGCGGGGCGATGATTCCCCCCTTCCTCCTCAACCGCCAGACCCGCATCGAGTGAGCCCCCTCCGGGTGGGCCCCTGCGGCAAATGGGTGACCCGGAGTCCACGCCTGCCCTGAGCATCCCGTGTGGCTGCCCCCTTCCGGTTCTGACCAGGTTTGGGCGTCGGGGCCGCGTGGGTCCGAGTCGTTGGAATGCTAGCAATGGCCCGCCCTGCAGGTGTCTCCGTGCCCCAACGCCCCGGTGATCTGATCCTGCGCAAGCAGGCTGGCCTGCCGATCACGGTGCTCACAGCCTGGGATGCCCTCTCCGGCGCCCTGGTGGCCGAAGCGGGCGCCGATGCGGTGCTGGTGGGGGATTCCCTGGCGATGGTGGTGCTCGGCCATGCCACCACCCTGCCGGTCACCCTCGACGAAATGCTCCACCACTGCCGCGCCGTCGGGCGCGGCCTGGCCACGGTCGGCCCCCACCAGCCGCTGCTGATCGCCGATCTGCCCTTCCTCAGCTACCAATGCTCCGCCGATGCCGCCGTGAACGCTGCGGGCCGGGTGCTCAAGGAGAGCCCGGCGGTGGCCGTGAAGCTGGAGGGGGCCGAGCCGGAAACCCTGGCGGTGATCGACCGCCTGGTGCGCCATGGCATCCCGGTGATGGGCCACCTCGGCCTCACGCCCCAGTCGGTGCATCGCCTGGGCTACCGCCGCCAGGCCGGCGATCCGGTGAGCCAGGAGCGGCTGCGGCGCCAGGCGGAGGCGCTGGCGGCGGCGGGTTGCTTTGCCCTGGTGCTCGAGCACGTGCCCGATGCGCTCGGCACGGAGCTGAGCGGCCAGCTGGCGATTCCGGTGATCGGCATCGGCGCCGGCGATGGCTGCGACGGCCAGGTGCGCGTCACCGCCGACCTATTGGGCCTCACCGCCCGCCAACCGCCGTTCTGCCCGCCCCTGCTCGATGGCCGCGGCCTGGCGGTGGGGGCCCTGCGCCAGTGGATCAGCGCCCAGGGGGTCGCCCCTGCCACCACGCCAGCATCTCCCGCAGCACCCCGTTGCTCAGGGCCATCCCCGCAGGATCCGTAAGCCGCCAGCGGGGGCCCTCGATGCGCAGCAGCCCCCGCGCCTGCCAGGGCGCCAGCCGCTCCGCCAAAGCCGCCACCTCCGCGGCGCCCACCCCGGCGGCGGCGGCCAGGGCCGGGAGGGCCACCCCCTCGCGCCGGCGCAGGCCCACCAACAGCAGCTCGTCGAGGGGCGGCCCCGCCTGCCCCGGGGGCGGCGTGGGCTCCAGCCCGGTCTGGCCCGCCGCCAGCCACTCCTCCCAGCCCTGGCGGGTGCGGGGCCGCGCCAGGCGCTGCCCCCAGGGGGCGGAGGTGGCCCCCATGCCGAACCCCCACCAGCCCGCGCCGCTCCAGTAGACGCGGTTGTGGCGCGAGGCGTGGCCGGGGTGGGCGTAGTTGGAGATCTCGTAGCGGCCGTAGCCGGCGGCGGCCAGCCGCTCCGCCGTCTCGTCCATCAGGTCGGCGGCCAGATCCTCCTCGGGCAGCGCCAGCTCCCCCCGCTGCCAGCGCCTCTCGAACACCGTGCCGGGTTCGAGAATCAGGTCGTAGACCGACAGGTGGGGGGCGCCGCTGGCGATCGCCTGCGCCAGTTGATCCCGCCAGTGCGGCAGTTCCTGGCCCGGCAGCCCCTGGATCAGGTCGAGGCTCCAGCTCCGCAGGCCGCCCCGGTGCCGGGCGTGCTCCAGCCAGCGGATCGCCTCCCGCAGATCGGCCGCCCGGTGGCGCCGTCCCAGGCCAGCCAGCACGGCGTCGTCGAAGCTCTGGCCCCCGAGGCTCACCCGGTTGATGCCAGCGGCCAGGTAGCCCGCCAGACGCCCCTGGTCGAAGCTGGCCGGATCGAGCTCCAGGCTGATTTCTGCCCCCGGCGCCAGGCCGAAGCGGCGGGCCAGGGCGTCGAGCAGGCCCTCCACCTGGGCCGGGCTGAGCAGCGAGGGGGTGCCGCCCCCCAGGTACACCGTGGAGAGCGGCGGCCCGGCTGGCGCGGCGGCGATCTCCCCCGCCAGCAGGGCCAGGTAGGCGGGGATCGAGGCGGAGCGTTCCCCATCGGCCCGATCACCCAGGGGCACCACGGGGAAATCGCAGTAGAAGCAGCGCCGGTGGCAGAAGGGGATGTGCAGGTAGGCGGCGCGGGGGGGGGCGCTGTTCACGGGCGGTAACCCCTTCGTGGCAATCCGCCGTGGATGGGGCATGCTGCCTGGCTGAAGCGATGAGCCGCCACGAAATCCAGCATGGTGGACCCCCTCATCCTGCTGCTGTTCCTGATCTCCGGGGCCGCCACCGGCTGGCTGGGGGTGGATCTGCTGCCCGAGCCCCTGTTGCTGCAGGTCACCAACGTCGAGGGCCTGCGCATGGTGCTGGCCGGGTTTGGTGCCTTTTTCGGCGTGATCGCCGGATTTTTCTTCCAGCAGTTGCGGCGCCGCCTGATGGCCCAGGTGCGCAGCATGCCCACCGATCTGCTGATCAGCCGGGCGGTGGGCCTGATTCTTGGTCTGCTGGTGGCCAACCTGCTGCTGGCGCCGATCCTGCTGTTGCCCCTGCCCTGGGAGGTGGTGCTGGTCAAGCCGCTGGCGGCCGTGCTCAGCAACGTGTTCTTCGGGGTGCTCGGCTACAACCTGGCCGAGGTGCACGGCCGCACGTTGCTGCGCCTGTTCAACCCCAACAGCACCGAGGCGCTGCTGGTGGCTGAGGGGGTGGTGCAGCCCGCCAGCGCCAAGATCCTCGACACCAGCGTGATCATTGATGGCCGCATCCGCGGTCTGCTGGGCAGCGGTCTGCTGGAGGGGCAGGTGATCGTGTCGCAGGCGGTGATCGATGAGCTCCAGGCCCTGGCCGATTCCGCCAACGCCGAGAAGCGGGGCAAGGGCCGCCGGGGCCTCAAGCTGCTCTCCGAGCTGCGGGAGCAGTACGGCCGCCGGCTGGTGGTGAACAGCACCCGCTACGAGGGCAACGGCGCCGATGAGAAGCTGCTGCGCCTCACGTCTGACACCGGCGGCACCCTGCTCACCGCCGACTACAACCTGGCCAAGGTGGCGGAGGTGCAGGAGCTGCGGGTGCTCAACCTCAGCGAGCTGGTGATCGCCCTGCGGCCGGAGGTGCAGCCCGGCGACAGCCTGCAGCTGAAGATCGTGCGGGAGGGCAAGGAGGCCGACCAGGGCGTGGGCTACCTGGAGGACGGCACGATGGTGGTGGTGGAAGACGCCCGCCAGCGGATCGGCGAACGCCTGCCGGTCACGATCACTGGAGCCCTGCAGACCCCCACCGGCCGTATGGTGTTTGCCCGCAGCGATCGCGGCACGGAGGCGGCGGTAGCGCCTGCCCCAGCGTCGGTGGAGGAGGAGGGGGAGCGCCCCCCGGGCAAGGGGGGCCGTCGCGGCGGGCGGCCGGGCGGAAAACCCGTCGCCGCGCCGGGCCACGAGCCTCCGGGCGCCGGCTAGGCTCCTGCCACGTACCCCCTGGCGAGCACGCATGACGGCGTCGGCCCCCTACTACGGCGATTCCGCCATGTTCCGCACGCCGCCGCCGGATCTGCCGTCGCTGCTGCTCAAGGAGCGGATCGTCTACCTGGGTCTGCCCCTGTTCTCCGACGACGACGCCAAGCGCCAGCTCGGCATCGATGTGACCGAGCTGATCATCGCCCAGTTGCTGTATCTGGAATTTGACAATCCAGATAAGCCGATCTTTTTCTACATCAACTCCACCGGCACCAGCTGGTATTCGGGCGATGCGATCGGCTTCGAAACCGAAGCCTTCGCCATCTGCGACACCCTCCGTTACGTCAAGCCGCCTGTGCACACCATCTGCATCGGCCAGGCGATGGGCACCGCCGCGATGATCCTCAGCGCCGGCACCAAGGGCCAGCGCGCCGCCCTGCCCCACGCCTCGATCGTGCTGCACCAGCCCCGCTCCGGCGCCCGCGGCCAGGCCAGCGACATCCAGATCCGGGCGAAGGAGGTGCTGCACAACAAGCAGACCATGCTTGAGATCCTGTCCCACAACACCGGCAAGGCGGTCGAGCAGCTCAGCCGCGATTCCGACCGCATGACCTACCTCACCGCTGAGGAGGCCCGTGAGTACGGCCTGATCGACCGGGTGCTCACCAGCCAGAAGCAGCTGCCCGCTCCGCTGCCCACGGCCGCCGGCATCGGCTGAGCGCCACGGTCTCCGCCGTCGCCTTCCTTCGCCGGCGCTTCCCCCTCCCCTCCGTTCCCGACCCACATCCTTCGCCATGCCCATCGGCACCCCAAGCGTTCCTTACCGCCTGCCCGGCAGCCAGTACGAGCGCTGGGTCGATATCTACACCCGTCTCGGCGTGGAGCGGATCCTGTTCCTCGGCGGTGAGGTGAGCGATGGGGTTGCCAACAGCCTGGTGGCCCAGATGCTGTACCTCGATTCCGAGGACAACAGCAAGCCGATCTATCTCTATATCAACTCGCCGGGTGGTTCGGTCACCGCGGGTCTGGCGATCTACGACACGATGCAATATGTCAAGAGCGACGTGGTCACGATCTGCGTGGGCCTGGCCGCCTCGATGGGTGCCTTCCTGCTCGGGGCCGGCACCAAGGGGAAGCGCCTGGCCCTGCCCCATGCCCGCATCATGATCCACCAGCCCCTGGGCGGCACCAGCCAGCGGCAGGCCAGCGACATCGAGATCGAGGCTCGCGAGATCCTGCGCATCAAGGACATGCTCAACCACAGCATGGCCGACATGACCGGCCAGCCCTTCGAGAAGATCGAAAAAGACACCGACCGCGATTATTTTCTCAGCGCCGCTGAAGCGGTGGAGTACGGCCTGATCGACCGGGTCATCGCCCATCCCACCGAGGCCTGATCACCTCCAACCCGCAAGAAGGTACCCCTCCGATGCCGACCACCCTGGCCGAGGCTGCCGACGCTTTTTACGCAGCGGGCAACCAGCTGCTTGCCGGTGACGCCAACGCCTTTGCCGAGATCTGGTCGGAGAGCAATGAGATCAGCCATCTTGGCCCCACCGGCTCGGTGTGCACGGGCCGCGCCGCGGTGATGGAGCAGTTCGCGAAGGAGTCGGGGATGGGCTTCCGGGGCACCTTGGTGGCCGATGACCGCCGCTTCGTGGAGAGCGCCGAGATGGGCTATCTGGTGTGCATGGAGCGCACCAGCGGCATGACCCAGGCAGGCGAAGTCCTCCGAAGCGACATCCGCGCCACCACAATCTTCCGCAAGGAAAACGGCCACTGGCGGGCGATGCATCACCACACCGATCGTTTTTAGTCAGCCCTTACCGGTGGCAGCCAGCAGGCGCGCGGCCATGTCGAGGCCGATCTTGAGGCCATGGTGGCCTGAAGATCGGCCTCGAGTTCCGCCTGCATGGGGGCCGCGAACAGATCCGCCGAATCTGACGCTAGGCAGGGTGCACCGTTTCGGCTGTGGCCAGGCGCTTGCGTAAGCTCGATCCTTGCCCAGCACAGTTCCGACGCAGCCCCGATGGCCAAGCTCTACTACGACACCGATGCCGATCTCAGCCTGCTGAATGGCAAGACGGTGGCGATCATCGGCTATGGATCCCAGGGTCACGCCCACGCCCTGAACCTCAAGGACAGCGGCGTGAACGTGGTGGTGGGCCTGTACGAGGGCAGCCGATCCGCTGAGAAAGCCAGGGCCGATGGTCTGGAGGTGCTGAACGTGGCCGATGCGGCCGCCAGGGCCGACTGGATCATGGTTCTGCTGCCCGATGAGTTCCAGAAGGCCGTCTACGACGCTGAGATCGCGCCGCATCTGAGCGCCGGCAAGGTGCTGAGCTTCGCCCACGGCTTCAACATCCGCTTCGGGCTGATCAAGCCCCCCGCCGATGTGGATGTGGTGATGATCGCCCCGAAGGGCCCCGGTCACACCGTGCGTTGGGAATACCAGAACGGCATGGGGGTGCCCGCCCTGTTCGCCATCGAGCAGGACGCCAGCGGCCACGCCCGTGAGCTGGCCATGGCCTACGCCAAGGGCATCGGCGGCACCCGCGCCGGCATCCTCGAAACCAACTTCAAGGA